>JBEVKW010000289.1:0-33599 GCA_040509495.1 Chitinophagaceae bacterium
GAAAACCCGATAATTGTTTTTTAATTGAATGAAATTGGTTTTGTATAGATAATATTGAATTTATGATCCCAAGGTATACGGCCGCCTTTTTACTTTTCTGTTTAAGCTTCAACGTCTCGCAGGCACAGGAGCCTGAATTGGATTCTCTCGTAAAAGCGGAAGGACAGTATTTGAAAGAAGATACCATCCGAGTGAAACTACTGAATGATATCGCTTTTTTCCAGCAGTACGTAGATCCGGCGAAAGGGTTGCTCTATGCAGAAAAGGCTATCGCATTAGCCACAAAGATCAAAGACGATCCGGGCCTGGCAAGAGCTTATTACGTAATGGGCGTGGATTATCTCCGGTCCGACCAGGTATCCAAAACACTTGAGTATCTCCAGAAAGCGGCGAAAATGTATGAAGCGCAGAACCGGCCGGTTGACCTGGCACGTGTCTATAATACGATCGGAGCCGCCTACCTTCCCCACAACGAACACTATAAAGATGCGCTGCTTTATCTGGACAAGGCCATTGTCATTTTCAAAGCCCAGGGAGATAAACAATACCTTCCCAGTTCTATCCTGAACAAAGCGCTTGTTTATAAGCGAATGGACAGCGTTGGTCCCGCGATCCGGCATTTCAATGAAGTCCTTGCATTATTCCAGCAGTATATGCCGGCAAACAAACAACTGGAAGCCCGTATCTACAGCGGCCTTGGTGACGCTTATATCGAGTTCTCCGAAGAGAAACTCAGGGCTATCGGGTTTACCGGGCAGAAATACGATTCAGCCGTGTATTATGTGCAGAAGGCGCTTGCCGTATTCAATGAACTGGGCAGTGAAGATGGGAAAACGGCCAATTACAGGCGACTCGGTTCCGTCTATCTCGCACAGAAAAAATATCCCCTTGCTTTGCAGAATGCCTTTATGGCTAAGCAGATTGCCGAAGAGGGCGGTTTCCTGGCAATGGAAGCGGATGCGATCACCGTCATCTCTGAAATTTATGCGGCCACCGGGCGGTACGATAGTGCTTTCACCTACCTCAAAAAATATGCTGTACTGAATGATAGCCTGCTAAATGATGAAAAGGAACGGGAACTTATCCAGAACGAGATGCAGTACACTTTTGACAAAAAGGAAGACTCGCTGCATTTTCAGAATGAGTTATTAAGCCAGAGCAATACGCTGAACAAATTGCAGCTCCGCCAGCAATGGTTGTACAGCGGCGGCGCATTGGTGCTGTTACTCGGCCTCGGTGGCTTTCTCTATTACCGCAACCGCAATAAACAGGTGAAGCTTGTACTTCAACTGGAAAAAGAACGCGCTGAACAAAAGCAGCGGGAATCAGAATTTGAACGCAAGGTCAGCGATGCGGCACTGCACTCACTCCGGTCGCAGATGAATCCGCATTTTATTTTCAACTGTCTTAATTCCATTAAGCTGTATGCCGTAGAAAATAACCAGGAGGCTGCAACGAGCTACCTGGGTAAGTTCTCCCGGTTGATGCGGCTGGTGCTCGAGAATTCCAAAAGCGATCGTATTACCTTGCAGCAGGAAGTGGAAACCTTGCGACTGTACATCGAGATGGAAGCCATGCGTTTCAAGGAAAAACTGCATTACAAAATAGACCTGGGGGATAACATGGATATGGATTATATTGAAATTCCGCCCATGCTGATCCAGCCCTATGTGGAAAATGCGATATGGCATGGATTGATGCCAAAAGAAAATGGTGGCATACTCCTGGTGAGTTTCCGTTGCGGGGAGAATAATTTGAAGATAACGGTAACGGATAACGGTGTGGGCAGGGAAAGAGCGGCTGAATTGAAAAGCAACTCGGCTACAGCACACAGATCTTTCGGCATGAGCATTACCCACGAACGCATTGAACTGATCAACCAGATGCACAATACCAATATGTCGGTCATCATAAATGATCTGTATGACGACACGGGCAATGCTGCAGGAACCGAAGTCATCATCGATATTCCCATTGAATAAGCTATGAACAACACTATCAGAACGATCATTCTCGACGACGAGCCGGACAGTGTGCGGTTGACGCGGTTGAATATTGAACAGCACTTTCCGCAGCTGAACATCGTGGGCACCTTCACCAGCCCTCAGAAAGCATTGCAGGAGATCCCATCGCTACAACCTGACCTGCTTTTCCTGGATATTGAGATGCCGGTCATAAACGGGTTCGACCTGCTGGAAAAATTAATGCCTGTTGAATTTGCAGTAGTCTTTGTTACCGCCTACAACGATTTCGCCATAAAGGCTTTCCGGTTCAATGCGCTCGATTATTTAGTAAAGCCTGTCAGCATCGAAGAGCTAAGAGAAGTGGTGGCGAAAGTGGAAAAGCATCACCATATCCAGGCAGATCAGCTACAGGTGTTGCAGCAGCAGTTCAAAAAAGGGAATATCACCAAGATCGCCATACCCAGTCAGACCGGTGTGACGTTTATTGATCTCAAAGACATTGTATTCGTTGAAGCCAAAAGTAATTATGCCGACCTGGTGCTGGCGGATAAACGGAGGATCCTGATCTCAAAAACGTTGAAAGATATCCAGTTCGTGCTGGAGCAACAGCAGTTCCTTCGTATCCATCGCCAGTATATCATCAACCTGAATGAAGTGAAACATTTCAACCGGAACGAAAGCCTGCTGACGATGACCACCGGTGATGTGTTGCCCGTCTCCCGTCTGCAAAAAGATAAGCTGATAGAGCAATATGGGTGGTTGTAAAGAATCAACTTCTCATCAAGCATCCCAATACTTAAAAAGCCCTCCCTGAAAAGGAAGGGCTTTGAGCATAAAAAACCACCCACAATCGAAAACAGCTGACTATTGATTCGCCACTACACCTGCCTTTCACTCCTGTATAAATCGTATTATGAACCTTATTTACGGACAGACTGAACAACTTCTATCACATGGATATCCCTGATCGAAAACTGATAATTGTACTGGTCAAACATCCTGGTCAACGTATCAAGCTTGCCGGTAACGGCAACAGCCGATTGATCATGCTCCATTAAGAAGCAATGCAGGATTGAATCCATGTCATCGAGAGACATCCACAATGGTTTTACATCACTTTCCTGGAAGATGGGATAAATGGCAGCCTCATCGAAGTTGTACATAAGACGGCCATGGATCCGGACAACCTGCCCATGCAGCGCCTTGTCGATCGGACTTATTCCATTAAAGGAGAACTCCAGCGGCTCAACTACTCTACCCTCCTCTTTCGCCCATGTTGCTTTCTCTGGCTGCATACACGCCGATAAATGAAAAGTGATGATACAGCAGACGCTGATCCGTCGTAAATAAAATAATGGATAATGTCTTTTCCCCAGACAGTAATATATGGATCCCATTTCTTTCAAAATGTAAGTTTGATGAATACGGTAATGTCTGTACCTAATCCATTGCCTGTATACCTCACTATCCTTTCAGGAAGGCCGTGCCCGTGTTAGATAAATAAATTTCTTTGCGCTTCGCCAGATGATTCTTCAAGAGCGCTGAAACATTTCTACATTTTCACTATGCCCTGTAAAGGCAATCGGCAAGCCCATCAGAATGGATTTTTTACGGTAAACAGACGGAGACATGCCGGTTTGCTTTTTAAAGAATTTGCTAAAAACAAAAAGATCCGGAAAGTTCAGCGAGTCGGCTATTTCACTTACTGACAGGCATGATTGCTTCAACAGCTTTTTTGCCTCTGCTATGATCTGCTCATTGACCATCACCTTCGGTGAAATAGCGGAAACCTGCTTAATGATCTTGTATAAATAGTTTTGCGACACCCTTAATCTGCACGCGTAAAAGAGAATACCCCGTTCATATTTTGCATGCATGGCCACAAGCTGTTTAAACCGGTGGTACAGTAAGTGTTGGGATTTATCAGGCAGCTGACCAGTCCGTTGATAGCCTGAAAGGATGCTGTGAGTTTCGAGCAGCAAGCAAATGACCAGATGCCGTGCGATACGTTCTTTGGGGAACGTCGAGAGGTCAGTGATCAATTGATAGATCCGTTCGAATAATGTCCTTATACTGACCGCTTCATTGTCCTTAAGCGGAATAACGGGGCCCGCTGTTCCTAATAAAAATGAATCCGGAACTGAAAAGTTGTCCTCCCCAAGGGCATGCAAAAACGTATTGGTAAAAAACACATATACCCCTGGCAAAGACCCTGATCTTTCCACTGAAGGCATCGCATCACCCGGGCGAAGAATTATAACACTCGCGGCATTCACTTCGTAAACTTCGCCCGGGGCAAAAGAAATTTCTGCCGCAGCAGACGACACACCAATGCAGTATACCGGGTAACCATTATCCACTATCGTCGTATACTGGAAAAGATCCGTAAATATTCCAAATTGTCCGTCCTGCAGCACGGATGGTTGAAGAAAATCCTCAACAGTGATATCCTTAGCTGCTTGCGATTGGCATCCCGGCTCGATCACCAGCTTATGGTGAGCCGGCAGATTATTTGCGTATTTCATAATAGAGCGTTTATCCTTGCTTTGATGGATCATCTTATCCCCTTCACTTCTCTGGCTTCAGCTATTCACTTAAGAACATAATTATTCATGATATAGCCTGCTACGATGGCAAAGGGAACACCGATCAGGGCACTCGTTAAAGCTCTTTTTGCCTTATTGGGATATTCGTTTCTATGTTTGAAATAGAGAAAGAATCCTATAGGCGGGATGGCATTAGACGCCATGAACCAGAATCCCGACAGCTTATCTTTGTCTTGTTTCGTATGCAAACGCAGATGGTTACCAGTAGTTTTCATTTTATATTTTTATTTGAATAATTATAGTATGGAATTGTTAGACGTATGGAATATCAACCGCTTTCCTATTGATTAATGCTTTTCATTCCCTCTTCGCTATACTTTGCCCCGGTATCTGTGCCCAATGGAATAATCGTTTCCAGGCGGTTCAGATCTCCATCCGTAAGTGAAATGTTGGCCGCGGCTATATTTTCTTCCACATATTTTACCCGTTTTGTTCCCGGAATAGGCACATGACCTTTGGCTATGATCCATGCAAGAGCGAGCTGTGCTGAAGTAACATTCTTTTCGAGAGCGACTTTCTTTATTTCATTTACCAGTTCCAGGTTTTTGTAGAACTGCTCTCCCTGGAATTTGGGCAGATATTTCCGGAGATCAGTTGCGGCAATATCATCCGGACTTTTTAATTCACCACTTAAGAAACCTCTGCCTATCGGCGAGTATGCTACAAGACCGATCCCGAGATCTTTTAAGGTGTCTATAATTCCGAGCTCTTCAATCTGTCTTTCAAACAATGAGTATTCTGATTGCACAGCTGTGATCGGGTGAACTGCGTGCGCATTCCTGATCGTTTGCGAGCCCACTTCGGAAAGCCCGATATATTTTACCTTTCCTTCCTTCACTAACTCGCCCAGGGCTTCTACCGTTTCTTCCACCGGTGTTTCAGGATCTAAACGATGCAGATAATACAGATCAATGTAGTCTGTACCAAGATTTTTTAACGAACGCTCCGCAGCTTTCTTTACATACCTTTTGGTGCCGTTTGCCTTTCCTGTATACTTTCCGTTCTGATCAATCTCTACTCCTGTTTTCGTAGCGAGAATGTATTTATGCCTGTTGCCACTAATTGCTTTGGCAATCAGCTGCTCGTTCAGCAAAGGACCATATAGTTCGGCGGTGTCCAGGAAATTTCCGCCAAGTTCCAGCGAACGATGAATGGTGGCAATAGATTCAGCATCATTGGCGGGCCCATAGGTTTTGAGTCCTGCCAATTCTGTCATCCCCATACACCCAAGTCCGATTGCCGGTACTGCAAGTCCTTGCGTTCCCAGATTTACTTGTCTGATGCTATTCATATTGTATAATTTATTTTTGAGTTTTTATTCTGATAGTATCTCCTGCTGCTTCACTCTGACATGCATCATTTTTGTAAGTAGTCTACATTTCAACTCTCACACCGAACGTCGGGAACACGCCCAGGCCACTGTTGAACACCCTGCCGGTCTGTGGCAAAAAGATCTCAGCATTTATGTTGAATTGATTGTTGATGTTTGCCAGGTCTATAAAGGCTGAGAACAGGCCTTTCCTCATCGGTATGGTGTAATCAATCCGGATATCAAGGCTGATGTAATCCGGCAGCCTTCGGCCGTTGATGGCTGTTATCTCCTGTGAATACCGAAGCATGTTCGGGTTCGTCAACACATCTGAATGAACAATGTATTCATCGATAGGCCGGCCCGTACTGTATCTGAATTTCCCGGAAAAAATCCATTTGCTATTGGGTTTGTAACTACCCAACAAGGAAAAATTATGAGGAATGTTAAAAGTGTAGTCGTATTCGCCCAGGCCATTATTATCATCCCGTTTGCTTTCCATGTATGAATAACTGATCGCTCCATACCATTTTTGTGAAAGCCTTTTGGTAAGACTGACATCGCCACCATAAGCGTAACCTGTGCCATTGTTGTTCAGGTAGCTTTGCACACGGTTGGGCTGCACAATCAGATCATCGAATTGTTTATGCCAACCCTCTATCACCAATTTCAGATCATTCGAGAATTGATATTTATAGCCAAGTATGTTTTGAAAAGTCCGTTCGTTTTTCAGTTGATTGCCCGCACTCTGCCCTGCTACATCAGAATATGCCGCATCCTGGTAGTAGATACCCGATGAGAAATTGATACTTTGCTTGCCGCTTAACAAAAAGCTTCCGCTCAATCTTGGCGATACGGTATGTTGTTCAGTGAAGCCAGTGTAATCGTAGCGGACGCTTGGATTAAGCGTAAATGCATTTGACACTTTCCACGAAACAGCCACATAACCAGATCCATTAAATGCATTGTTGTCGAACCTTGAATTGTAAAGAGCCGGATCTAAGATCTGGTAATATTGCGCCGGGCCAGGCCTTTCGTCGTGGCTGCGGAATGTATAAACGGTATCGGTGCGTTTGAGTGATCTTTCATAATCTAAGTTCAACATGGCTGCATCTATACCACCGGTAAAAGTCAGTTTGTTAAACCGTTTGGTATAAATAGAGCGATAGCCGACCTCCTGTTGATTGTTTTTTATGCGGCGCAGATCATCTTCATATCTGCCAGATTTCGGATCAAGTATTACACCTTCTGCATCTAATGATGGGGTGAAATCTCCAAAAGTATTATCCACTGTGGATGACCGGAAGTAGAGTACATTCCTGATATAACTTTTGGTATCAAGCAACGTCCGCAAATTCAGCCCTACCAGCGTTTTGGTGCTTTTATGATCAAAAAGTATTGTACCCAGGCTGTTATCTTCATTTATATTATATCCCGATCCAACATCATCAATACCCCTGCTGGGTGTTTCAGGGTTGTACATGGCAATAAACGAGAGCTTATTCTTTGCATTGAGCTGTGTGGTGGTTTTAACAAGATAGTCGCCAAAGCCAACGTTTATCGGGTTTTCCATATTCAAAACCCTTTGCAACAAACCAAAGTTCTGATACCTTCCCGATGCGAACAGACTGGTCTTTTTAGAGACGGGGCCATCGGCTATTAAAGTACCCCCGAGCAAGTCGAACTGGCCTGCAAGCGACCATGTTTCTTTGTTTCCTTCCTTGATGCCAAGCCCAAGATAGGAAGATGATTTCCTGCCGTAAACCGCATCAAATCCTCCATTCTGGAACTGTACATTGTCGATGATCCGTGGAGCAAAAATGCTAAAACGTCCTCCGTTAGGATCATTAAATCCCGAGTTAAAACCTTCCGCTTCCATATGCGATAGATTGAACATTGGGATATCATCCACCATGTACACATTATCCTGCGTGCCCTGCCCCCTTGCGGCGATCGCTGAAAACTGCGCCCCGCTGCTTACCACACCCGGCAGGCTGGATAATGCCCTCATAATATCGCCCTGTGCTCCCGGGTTCCTGAAAATTTCTTCCCTCGAATAAGCGTATGTGGAAACAGGTGTCAGCGGATTATTCTCTCCTTTAAATGATCTTACCACCACTTCATTCAGGCTGGAAGCCGACTCCAACAGCTCTATTTCTGAATAGTAGGTCTTGCCCGGTGTTATAACTACTTCACTGATATTTTTTGTTTGAAACCCAACAGACGAAATAGTTACAGCATACGTACCAATAGGTAAACCGTTAATAGTAAATACACCGATTGTATCTGTAGTAGTGCCAAGCTGTGTATTGTCTATGTGGATACTAACCCCTATGATGGGTTGTTTGGTAGACTGTGTGATGATTTTTCCTTTGAAGCTACCAGTTGTCTGTGCGATGGACAGCATACTGATCATGCATAAGGACAGTGTGAGGAAAAGACTATTCGTACTGCTTTTTAATGCCATTTGTTGGATGTTTTGTTGATACAAAGTTCAACAGTCATCAGAAGATGGATGTAGCCAAAAGTCGAAATGTTGTAGTAGAAAGGACACTAACGGATGATACAAACAATGTCTCACAGCTGTTGGGTGTGTTAGCGGTGCGGGAAAATACGGAAGACGCTCAAACACCAGGGTTTATAGCAAAACGCCGGAACAAACCCGTTTTACGGTTCTGTTCCGGCGCTATTAATATAAACTTTTTCCGTTTCAGGAGATCTTCTACATTGCTTGAGACCTGGAAAGGCATCAATAACACCATTCATGCCCTTCTACCATTCTTTCATACAGAGTGTCAAAAAAAAACCTCGTAAACGGGTTACATTTACGAGGTTTGATTAAACACGACAGCATTTGACATGCTACTGATGCGAATTCGATTCGATTATGTCTCTGTTCTCAGGCAGTAATAATTTGGCGCATTCTTGATTTCCTAGATGCAAGTATCATGCTGGCAGCAAGGCTCACGATTGAATAATATTCATCGGTCTGAATATTTTTGGATGATATCTCCAGGGCGCTGAAGTTTGCTCATAGTATTGTGGGATTCCAATTCACTAAGAAATCCGGCCGGCGCTCGAGCACGTCCGCTGGGAAGTTGGAGATTGCATTGTAGGTAAGCAGGTAAGTGTGCCTGTCCCAGGGAGACATATTATTGGACGAAGCATGAAAGAGGTTACAATGAAAAAACAACACGGAGCCAGCTTTTCCTTTCAGTGAGGCGAGACCTTTTTCTGTTGCCCAGTCAAAAATTGTTTTTTGCTTCAATGTATATTTCAGGTCTGCCGTAAGAGATGTCAGGTATTTTTCAGAGAGAACATACTGCTCGTATTTTTCATCCTCTACATTGACTTTATTTTCTTCTTCATCAAAGCTGCCCGAATCATGTGAACCCGGTATCACTAATAGAGGTCCATTGAATTCATTTACATCGTTAAGATAGATCATGGCCGTCAGCATCTGCGGCTGTTTAACGCCGTCATCCTTTTTCCAGTAGGTGTAATCCTGATGCCAGTCCCACCAATCGCCGGTCATAGCAAATTTAGTATTCAATTTACTTTGATAAAGGTAGATGTCGTCCTGGAGAAGCTGACGGCTTGGGGTCAGCAGCCGTTCGTCAGTGGCAAAGCGATTCATTAATAGATTGTCGAGATGAGGTGCAAAGAAAGTACGGACTGATCCGTTCTTTTCAAGAATGCGGCGGGGTGAGTCTTCTCCAATTATTCCTGGCATTTCCCGGAGCAGTTGGTTGATCTCGTCAGCTGAAAAAAGGTTTTCAAGTAACAGATAGCCTTTCTCTGCGTAGAAGTCGATCTGGTTTCTTTCGAGTTTCATATTCTAAGGTTTAGTATATAATAAAAAGCTTTGTCGCCTTCTGAAGGAAGGTGACAAAGCTTTTTTTTGCGTTCTGGTATATAAAGGTTGTTCGGCGGGACTAGTTTGTCTTTTCCGGGTTTTCTACTTCAAAGATATTGGCCGGTTCTTCTTTTTTGCGAAGCCCGAAATTGTAACGGAGATTTATGCCGAACCTGCGGCTGTCGGTTTGCCGGTATCCCGTTTCATTGATATTTCCCTGGTTGAGAAGATAGGTGTAGTTATTGTCGAAGAATATATCGGTGACCGAAAGAGTAACAGTCAGTTTCCTGTTCATGAACTGACGGTTGATATTCAGGTTGATCGCACCCAGCGTTCCCAGTTCATAAAACTGCTGGAGGCCATTAAAACGGTAAAAGCCATTCATGCTGATCACCGAATACTGATCGAGCTTGAATCGCTGATTGGAGAAGATCATCCAGCTGTTACGTTTGTAAGCGATCGGTTTTGATTCATAAAACCCTGTATAGGAAGTATGGAAGAATTGGGCGCCAACGAGAAAGAAATAACGTCCCTTTGGAGGTATTACGACCATTCCCCGAAGATAAAGCTCTTTATTCTTCCCGATATTTTCATAAGTCCTGTAAGATACGCTGGCATTGGTATCTGCCTGGTACATTACGCTGGTGAAGATATCTTTGGTGTTATTTACGCCTATCGCAAACAACGGCATACTTTCCACGCTGATATTCGCTTCGGCGTTATCCACGAACTGTGGCTTCAAAGAAGGGTTACCAGTTTCAAAAAGATAGGGCGTCACGTACCGTTGTGCGGGATTCAGATAATCATAGCCTGGCCTGCTGATCGAGCGGCGATAGATCGCATAGGATCGCACCATGTAACCGCCTACAGGGAACAGATCCCTGCTTAGATAGATGTAAGGGAAGAAGTCTCCTCGGCGTATGGTGAAACTTGTATCAGAAGGAATCATCTGCTCGCCTGTCATCCTGGTATTTTCATATCGCACGCCGGCCTTAATGACAAATCTTGAAACTGTTTTGGAAACCTGCGTATAGCCGGCGAAGATCGTTTCGCGGTAATCATACACAGCCGTTCGTAATGGGTCCGCTTCAGTGCTGCCGTTCTTCTGAAAATAATAATAGTTTCTGCTCTTGAATCCCTGGGTACTCAATTTCACTCCAGATTCCCAGAGAAGCTTTTTGGGAAATCTTTTTACCAGGTCTGATTGTGCAACAAGGAGGTTATTGTTAGAGGTGAGGTCTCCATAGCCGCCGGACAAGGTCGCTGCCGGGAGGTTGAACATGGAGCTGTACACCTGGTCGTTCACATTGCGGGTATAATTATGAAACACATCCGTGGTCCATTCCGAGCCGGCTGAATCAATTTTATACTTCAATGATATACTATTACTGACACCTGTATTGCTGATATCGTCATCGGTATTGTTCATGCTTCTTTGCGTTACGGCGCCGATGCCTCCCTGCTGCAGTATCAGGGACGTAACCGAGTTACCGTTATCAGTGCTGTTCAATGAAACACGTCCATCATAACCAAGTTCCCATCGCTTACTCAGGTTAAGGAAAAACCCATAACCCGCATAAAAGATATTCCCGGAGCTTTTCTGACGCCCATCCTGTCTTAACAAAGAGTCTGCATTCAGGATCCTGTTCGAATGGAGATCATTATAATTCACCTGCCTGGTAAATTGCGTATTGAAGTAAATGTTCAGGTTGCCATTATTCTGATTCAGGTTGATCCCGGCAAATTGGTTGCCATACTTTCCCTGGTTCATTCCGGCAGACAGGCTTCCGGTGAGACCGACTTTTACGCCTTTTTTCAGTACCACGTTGACCACCCCGCCACTGTTGGCGGCATCATATTTTGCAGAAGGCGTTCGTATCAGTTCTATTTTGGAAACGGCATTGGGTGGAAGTGATTTCAACATGGATGCCATGTCCGTTGCACTCATCCGGAAATCTCTTCCATTGATCAGAACGCTGGCCGGCGTCGTTCCGTTCAGGTATATACGTCCGTCCTGGTCGATGAATAATCCCGGAGTTTTTTCAATCACTTCCAGTGTATTGGTGGAGGATGCCGCAAGGTTTTCAACATCTACTATTGTTTTATCATCCTCCTGTTTCATCACGATCCGGGTGGAAGAAACAGCTACATCCTGCAGCGTTTTCACATTGGCATCTGCCGTGAACACGAATACCCGGCGCTGATTATTGATCGTTATGCCCTTTTCGATCGGGTTATAACTGACCGTATTGATACGAACAATATATTGACTGTTCACCTGCAAGGCGACTCTTACAATGCCGGCACTATCAGCAACAGCATTGATCACCTTGAGGCTATCCATCCTGTCAGCTACCTGGAAAGTAGCTAGCGGAACAGGTTCGTTTTTCTCATTGATTATTTTTAAAGTAATATCTACCTGTTGGGCCTGTCCGTTAAAAAAAGAAAACACAAAGAAGCACCCTGCAAGGAATGATTTCATAGAAGTTAGTTAAGGTTGGTATATGTCAAAAATTAAGTCTGTAGACTTTGTCAGGCATTGGGTTGATTGTTACTGATCGCTTTTCAGACTGTTGATAGGACTCACTGTAGCAGCTTTGAATGCCTGGTCTCCGATGGTGATCAATGAGATAACCAGCGGGATCAGGAAAGAAAGCACGAAAATTCCGGGTCCGATCGTAATGTGATACTGGTAGCCCGAGAGCCATTGTTTCATGCCGAAATATGCCGCCGGAGCAGCGATCAGGAAACCGATCAATGTAGGCTTCAGTAATTCTTTTACAAATATCAGGATGATGCTCGGCACAGATGCTCCCACCGTTTTGCGGATGCCGATCTCCTTGGCCTTTTGTACGGCGAGAAATGAGATAAGTCCATACAGTCCCAGGCTACTGATCACGACTGCAATGATGCAGAATGCGATGATCAACTTCTGAACAATATCTTCTACAACATAGAACATACCGATATTCTCTGCCAGTAAATTTGCTTCGTAAACATATCCCGGGTAATTTTTGTTCCAGATGTTTTCAATATTTTTCATCGTTGCATCGAGATCCGTGAGTCCTACTTTAATTGCGCAATTTTTAAATCCGTTCGGATCATCGATGATGCCGCATGGCATGATCTTATTTCTTAAAGAAGTCAGGTTGAAGTCTTGCAACACCCCACGGACTTTGAACGGCTTCTCATCATAATATATGAAACTGCCAAGGATATTTTCGTTCGTCCGGCCGGGAATCGATTTTACCAGCGTTTCGTTTACCAGAACCTGCTGAACAGTGTCATTGTCGGAGAAGTTACTGCCGCTTAATAAAGACAATCCGAATGTTTCTATATAATTATCATCTCCTTTTTTTACATTGAAGTTGATGCGCTCGTCTGGTTTGGTGGAATCGTATGCAAAGCTGTTGATGATGTTTGATCTGTATGCCGGCGGCGTGAACAGAAAACTGGTATTGCGCACCGCAGGATAAGCAAGCAGATCCTTCCGCAGGGAACTCATCCGCGATGAATCCAGATCCGGTAATGGCACAACGACGATACCATTCCTGTCAAATCCCATTGATGCTTCCCTCGTCATCTTCATCTGCTGATGCATGATAATTGCTGATATGATCAATGCATAAGTCGTGAAGAACTGAAATACGACCAGGGCCCGTTTGGAAGATAATTTGCCCGATGTACGGGCATTGATGCGCTGCGTCAATGCCTGCAGCGGATTATATCCTGACAAGATCAATGCGGGATAAAGTCCAGACAGCACAACCGTGAACAGGAAAATACCCAACAGGAATACCGCCAGAGGAAAAGTGGGTTGGAGTGAGATCGAAAATACCGACAGGAACAGTGTATTCATTGGCGGAATGGCAAACCAGGTAATGACCAGGCTTACCATCATCGACAGGAAGACGATCACTGCAGTTTCCGTCATGAACTGCCATACAAGATCTCTCCTGGTAGCACCGATGGCTTTTTTAACGCCTACTTCTTTTGCGCGGACAAGGGCCTGCGCGGTGGCCATGTTAACAAAGTTTGTACACGCGGTAACGATAAGAAATAATCCAACCAGTCCAAATGTCAGGATGATAGATTTGCTGAGGTAAGCATCATACTTTGTATCCAGGTGCACTTTATCCAATGGCTGGGCGGCAAAGAAACGGACCTGCGCATCATCTCCTTCCAGGTATTTCTGACTGATGGAACGCAGCGAGTTATTCACCTGCCCCAGATCCTGGCTATTGTTTTTTACAAAAAAACATTGGGTCGAGGTTCGTGAATCATTCCAGTTACTTTTCCAGTTCGGTTCAAATGCTGAACGGGTTATATACGATACAAAGATCTGCTGCCTGAACATCGTGTTTTCAGGTATATCATCCACCACGCCTTTTACGACAACATTCAGTTTATTGTCGAGCCGTAATGTTTTATTCAACGGATTGATGCCTTGAAAATACTTTTCAGCATATGAATGGGTGATCACTGCTGTTGCGGAGTCTTTCAATACCAGTTGTGACCCCTTGAGCCAGCGATAGTCAAATATGTCAAAAAACTGAGGTTCTACAAAAGCCAGGACATTCTGCTCCTTGTATTTAATGTCATCCTTTCCGGAATCGAGCATGGATGCCACCTGTGCTTCCCTGTACGTATTCATTAAAGCAACCTTATCGGAGAAGCCATAATCTTTACGCAGTGCTTCGGCAACGGGGCTGGCTACTCCTGCGGAAAATCCCTGCCCCCCGTCAGGATATTTATAATTCGTGACAAGCCGGTAAGTGGACGAGGCTTTTTCATGATAGTCATCAAAGCCGGTGTGAAGGTTGATCAGCAGAAAAATAAGTGTGGCACAACTAATTCCCAGGGAAAGGCCCACTATATTCAAAAACGTTACAAGTTTGGTTCTTGAAAGTAAACGGAAAATAATCTTTAGCATAAGAAAAGGTTTCGGGGAAAAGGAAAAGGTTAGTTCTGGGAGGCAACGATCAACTTTGAATGATCTGGCCGTCTTTCATTAGAATACGTCTGGAGCCGAAAGAAGCGTCATGCTCTGAGTGAGTCACCATAACAATGGTTGTCCCTTTTTCATTCAGTTCTTTCAGCAGGTTCATTACTTCAAGTCCGGTAGCAGAGTCGAGATTTCCCGTTGGTTCATCTGCCAGCAGCACGGCAGGAGAATTCACCAGGGCGCGTGCAATGGCCACCCGCTGCTGCTGTCCGCCTGAAAGTTGGCTGGGAAAATAATCACGGCGGTGATCTATTTGCATTGCTTTGATAAGTGCGTCGACTTTCTTTCGTCTTTCGCCGGCTGATATGTTTGTATACTTGGCAGGTAATTCCACGTTTTCGTAAACTGTTAACTGATCAATCAAATTAAAAGACTGGAAGATAAAGCCAATCTGGTTTTTGCGGATAGCCGCCAGCTTATTTTCTCCGTAACTCTCCAGGGATTCGCCCATCAATTCGACCTTTCCGGAATCTCCGCGGTCAAGCAGGCCCAGGATGTTCAATAAGGTGGACTTACCTGAACCGGATGGTCCCATGATAGAGACGAATTCTCCCTTTTCAATATTGAAGCTGACATTATTCAATACGGCAGTTTTTTCATCAGAATGTCTGAATGCCTTTGATAACTGTGAAACCCTGATCATTTTTTAATTATTTAAGGTTTTAAAATATGCTAACAGGATTTTATAAAGACTCAAAAAAGCCCGGGAGTTTTTTTACGGTTGAACTCATCAATCGGGGAGCGAGAGCTACACCTGCCTGCTTTTAAGGTTTAACCCTTATGAAATCCTATTATTGAAAGGCTGCTACCAGAGATTTAACAAAGAAAAAAGTACGAAGTACAGACAATTGTTAATATACGATCATTTCGTCTTGAATAAGATTTTTTTTTCCACGCATATTGAATTTACTATACGTTTTCATAGAGAATTTCCTTTTCTCCAAATAATCTTTCTGCGTAAATTCCTCTTTCCCTGCATTCCTTTATCAACTGATTGGATGCGATAATGGGATTTGATTTTTCTGTATAGACAAGGCTCATGATGTATTTAAGCCAGGGCTCCTGCCCCATGGCATAAACATATACCGATGTTGGATTGAATCGGTTGACGAGGTCGATCGCATTTTCATAATTGGATCCTTTCAGCCTCCGTGAATAATCATCCGAACGTTTTACCGGCTGCATAAGCAAAGGTCCATACAGCCAGGACAATGGCGCGCCATCACATTCCATTCCCAGGAAGATGACGTCCACATCGCCGATGATCTTATGGATCCGCCGGTATAATTCTGGTTCCACATTACAGGAATCGGCAAAGAAGATCATGCGGAATCCACCATATTCAACATGGTAACATCCCTTTGAGCGGATATCAAGGTCAGCGTGTTCACCAATGAAAGGAAGGCAGGTAATAGAACATCCTTCCTTGGTAATACTTTGCATTTCGTCAATCTCGATCACATTATCGAACCCGATCATATTGAACATCAGTTTAAGGTTGGGATCCTGCAGGCTGCCTCCATTACATTTTGGCACAATGATCGTCCCGATCTTATGCCTGATCTGGAGCATTGTCTCCATCAGGATATGATCCTGGTGATTATGCGTGATCAACACATAATCTATTTTATCAGGAAGATCGGAATAAGTGAATCTGTTCACTTCATATTTATAGCCGTAATAACTGATCACAGGATCTGTCAGAATGGTTACCCCTTTCATTTCAGCGAGGATACAGGCATGCCCGAAATACCTTGTCCTGATACCCTCACCATCATACTTCACATATGGCTGAGGCGGAGTTTCGTGGAAGAATGTCTCGAATAATTTATGTTTGTGAGCCGGTATTTGCAACAGGTCTATCATGTCTGCGATATAGGCCGGCCTCACTTGTGTTTTAAAGAACTGGTCTATTTCCGGGCTCCTGAACGGGATCTTCACCTGGCACCTGTTATCAGCTTCCGTTAACCGTGGCGTACTTAACACAAAAGGCCTGTCATCCTGTTCAGTAAGATACATGTCCAGGCTTTGCAGTGATTCTTTATAAAAATGGCTTTTATACAGCAATGATTCGAAGAACCGGAAACGAGGTATATGATTCAGATCATATACCAGTTCTACAAACCCGCGGAGGTTTTCTGGTATCTGCTGATACAGGGGTTCTATCGTATTGCCTTTTGCCTGTTCATGAATCATCTTATTCATTTGAAATACAGCTTCCGCAAATCCGATCAATTCAGCATTTTCGGAAAGCGTATTGGCTTTAAGTTCTTTTACCCCTTCAACACTGGTAACAGGAAAATCCATGAACGGTCCACCCAGCATCCGGGGATCTTTTATAGCCATTTCATGAACTTCCGGGCTTTCTATATAGGAGTCCATGATCTTAAGATGCCTGTTCAGCATATTAAAACTGGCAGTAGCCGGGGAAACCAGGTGCGACCATGCATACCAGTTGTCTACCAGCGGCTCTGGCACAAGGTTAGGCTTGAGATACATTTTTTGCTTCTGTGACATCTTTGCAATTTGTATATGAATAATGTGTTTAAGATTCTTTTTATATCAGGGTCTTTTCAGCCTGTTCCTCGCAGCTGCAAACGCTTCTGAACGGCTGGAGACCTGGGGCGCAGGGGTTTCATTCACTTGTTCATTGAGGTATCCGGCAAAAGCCCGGATAGTAGGATGTTTATACAATGCGATATCATCTATCCTGATGTTCAGCTCCTCCTCCACCTCTGCTTTTATTTCCTGTACCAACAGCGAATTCATGCCCATGTCGAAAAAGTTTTCCCTGACGTTTACAAAACCGCCATTCAAATGACGGCTCAGGATGCTGACCAGTTTTTCTTCAATCTTATTTTTGGGAATGGTGAGTTGATTGGGCTGCTGTTTGAGCAGGAAATGGGCCATCTGCGTAATAGCGCCGTCAAACTCGCCTTTGAGGTATCGTTCCTTCAAGACAAAACGCTGGATCTTACCGCTGGTCGTTCTCGGAAGGTCATCCACCGGAACAACACGCGCAACTTCAAGTCCCAGATTTATAAAAACGATCTTTCGCACGGCCTGCATTACCGGTACAAAATCTTCCACGGAAGATCTATGGGTAATAAAAACGACTACATCATCCTGTTGAAGGGTGTTATTAAAAATGCCACAGCATGCCACCTGGCGGTTACTAAGCCACTCGGCCGTTAAGATGGCCCGGTCTATATCAGCCGGATAGTAATTCTGCCCGCGGTGTATGATCAGTTCCTTTACCCTGCCTGTAACCACAAGCGTCTGGTTGGTCAGGAATCCGAGATCACCTGTATCAAGCCAGCCATCTGCATCGATAGCACGGGAAGTTTCGTCCGGGTTATTGTAGTATCCCTTGGTGATGCAGGGGCCGTTGATGAAGATCTTTCCGACATGATTCTCCGGCAGGCATACTCCGGCATGATCCCTGATCTCGATACGCGTGCTTTTCGCGTAGCCCAGATTCACATACGATACTGCAGTAGAATCAGCAGGGTCCAGTGTTTCAATGCGATCTCCCACCTGTAGTCTGCTGCGGTCCAGGGAATGTACTTTCCAGTGTTCATCACCTTTCTTACCCGTCACATACAGGGTTGCTTCTGCCAGTCCGTACGTAGGTTTGAAGATACCGGGATCCATTCCGAATGGTTGCATTTCATTCAGAAAGCTGTTGCAGATGGAAGAGTTGATCTGCTCTGCGCCACTCAGCAATACTCGCAGCCGGCTGAACGCGTTGACCGGGTACACCTTTCCGCTGCAGTGTTTCATATAATATGCAAAACCGAAATTAGGAGCACCCGCTATAGAAACCTGATGCGTGGCGATCGATTCTGCCCAAAGGGCAGGGTCAGACATGAAAACGATCGGAGACATCAGGTACTGGTCGAAGTTGAGCATAAGCGGCATGATATGAAAACAGATCATACCCATATCATGTGTAAGTGGCATCCATCCAAGTGTTACATCTGTATCATCCACATAATCACCCGACGCGATATCGGCGACATTCTGAAGGATTGAACCATGTGTATTGATCACACCCTTTGGATCACCTGTCGATCCTGAAGAGAACTGCAGGAAAGCAACAGACTGTTCGTCGGCGATCGCATACGCTGCCTGCTCCTCTTTTTCTTCCAGGAGATGCATTTCAATGATCCGCTGCTCATCATGTTTTTTACCCAGATGAGCGGCGATGTCATTGCGGACAGGATCGCCATATCCAGGCATATCCGTTACGATATAAGGAGCATCCAGCACATCCAGGATATTGATCATCTTTTCAGCGAGAGAACGGTTAAGTCCGCTCGTTACCGGCACCGGAATTATACCTCCGAGGATACAAGCCCAGAATACCCTGACAAAGTTTCTGTCAGATTGCATCTGAAGCACAACCTGGTGGCCCGGCCGGATACCACTCCCCTTTAACTGGTGGAGAATGAACCGGGCTTCGCTGCACAATTCCCTATAGGATAGAAAGTCAATATTTCCCCTGCCCTTGATAAAATAGATACCCTTACCCGAACCGGAGGTCTCTATTTTTTTGAATACGTCCAAAAGAGATTTCAAGTGGTATCAATTTACTGGTGAATAAATAAGCCGGTCGCCTGACGGATCTTTATATCCGCGGGCGAAATAAAATTGTTCTGCTATGCTGCAGGATGTGGCTGATAAGAAATGATCAGCAGCAATATGCACTGCATAATTCTCCCAGAGATCGACTGAAAGCAGGTACCATTGCCGTTGATCAGCATAAGTTTGATGATCACTTACCAGAAAAGAATCAAGACCCAGCCCGAGGCCTTTGCCGCTGGCTTTCATCACCGCTTCTTTTTCGGTCCAGTAATCAAAGAATGCAGCGTCGGGTTCAGTGTGTGAAAGGATCCTTGACCGTTCTTCGGGAAGCAGCTGCGAGCTGTAGTCAGCTACATTAATGGGTCTGATATTTTCTGCATCAACACCAATAGCTCCTTCTGTATTAACGGCACAAATGACCAGCTCTTCCGAATGCGACACATTAAAATTGTACTGAAGGCCTTTCAATGCGGGTTTTCCGAATTCATTTGTAACAAGATGATGCAGGATGTTGCCCGTTTCTGTAAAACGCCGGAAAGCCTGCATCACAAGAACATTTCCGGCAAGGCAGCGCAAAGCATCCTGCCAGTGATAGAACCGGTTGATCTTCATTTTTATTTCTTCCGGCATCTGCGACATCCAGTATTGGAAGTGTTGCATGTCAATGTCTTTTTGTAAAGAAAGACGTACGTAGTGGATATAGATCATGAAGTCAGTGTTGAAAGCTTTGCTGATCAGACTGCGAGGTCTGTAAGTGGCTCGGACAAAGCTGACGTTTTTATCAGCTTGATCTTGCCTGTTTCCATCTTATAGATACGGTCGGCAACGTCAAAATATGCGTCATCATGTGTGATAACGATCAGCACTTTTCCGAGCCGTTTGATCTCGGGAAGCATTTCATGATAGAAGAAATGTTTGAAATCAGGGTCCTGGTCTGCGGCACATTCATCGAACAGGAAGATCGGCCTGTCTTCCAGCATACATTGTATGATCGCGAGCCGCTTGCTTTGTCCGCGGGAGAGATCGATCGTACTGAAACTGTCACCGTCCACCCCAACCTTTCCCTGCAGCTTCATCAGCTCAACCAGTTTCTGGCTATCTACGCTGTTGAGTTCTCTATGTGTGTACACCCGGTGAAACAGATGGAAGTCGCTGAAGATAACAGAGAAATATTCCCCCCTTTCTTTTTCATTCATTGAGATGCCGTTGATCTTTATTTCTCCATTGTTCTCCCCGTATAATCCGCAAAGAACTTTGGCCAGCGTTGTTTTACCACTGCCATTCCCGCCCACGATAAAGGTGATCTGGTTACGGGGCGCTGAAAAATTCAATGGGCCGATATAATACTGTTCCCCACTGTGCTGATTGGCCTGGTACTCGAAATAAAGATCCTCCACCTCCAGTCCGGACGATTGGCTAAGCGGATAAAAGTCGTGCCCCTCACCATATTTTTCTTCCATAGCCAGATCTGCGGGTGGCTTGCCGAATAAAGAGTCCGTTCCTATAAAATCCTTGATACGCTTCAGCGATGTTTTAACAGATACGAGTTCCGGTATCACCCTGATAAGTGTGTTGACCGGCCCCCACATAAATAGCACGGCAAGTACATATGCGATCAATTCCCTTCTTTCCATATGGAACATGATCGGTAGCAGGAAGCAGGACAACCCTATTCCTGCAACAAATGACATATCTGAGACCATCACACGATCCACATATTTTTTAAAAGCCAACTGGTTGATGGCAGTATACTCTCCGCAAAGCTGTTCTATTTCTTTTCTGTACCGCGTTCTTTTCAACCGGTGGATCGACAGTTCTTTAAAGCCGTTTACAACTCCCAGTATCTTTTCTGTATACTTGGCTTTTACGTTTGCCGATTTTTTGAACAACGCCGCAGCCTTTACACCCAGTGCATAATGAAGAAGCAGAATCAGCACGATCATTGTTCCTATTCCGAGCACTGCAAACTTGTTAAGAAAGAAGAAATAGGTCATAATGATCAGCACCGTAAGCATATTCGTATAAAATAAGACCAGGTTATTGGCAAATACGGATACCAGGTTGACATCATCGCTCAGCACGAGAAAAAGCCGGTTACGCTGTTTCTTTTCGAATTGCTGAAAGTCTGACAGAAACACATTCCGGATAATATTCCTGTTCAGGTCCATCGTGATGTTTTCTGAAATGTCAAGAGAAAGCAGCTTGATCTCACGGGCAACATAAGTGAATAAGTACACCGCCAGGCAAAAATAAAAAGCCATGTAAGAGACGGGCAGTTCACTGTGATTAAGAAAACTGTTGATGATAAAAATGATACAGGCGTTAGCCACGCTGGGGACAGGACTTAACAAAACCAGCGGAACTCCCATATCCACATATTTATTGCTGCTGGGGAAAAAACTGGTAAGCCAGTAGATCACATAAATGCCGAGCACAAGAGATCCGAGCAGTACTGCCGTATTGTTCCGATAAAACCCGATTAAGGCTTCTGACATTGGCGTACCAGTAAAAAGAAACGGTAGCAGCAGAACGCCTACTATTACCGGGCTAAGCAGTAACAATCCTTTGAGGAAGCCTGCCAGTGAAGGAATGCGCAGTGTTTTTCGTTTTCCGGAAAGTCCCTGGAAGACGACGAAGATCCCATACAAGATCAGCAATACAAACACACTGAAAACGACGATCTGGGTAATGCTTACCACTTTATTCATACAGTATTTTTTTTAAGCGGGGAATATTTTGTCAATGCATAGTCTGCTATCACCTCTTGCAGCACCTGACTGGTGCCTTCTATCACTTCCAGTATTTTTGCTTCACGCAGCAATCTTTCCGGAAGAAATTGGGAAGAGCACCCATTGGCGCCGTAGAGTTGTACGGCATTATTGGTTATCTGAACGGCTGCACGTGATGTGAAATATTTTGCAGTAATAGTATCGTGTATAAGATCAACGGAGCGTTCTGTTCTCGAATGAGCCGCATGTTCACAGAGCCTTCGCCCTGCATGAACTGCTACAGCTGCGTCGGCAATCATTGTTCTGACACCGCCGAGCGTACCGATCAATGCGCCGAATTGTTTTCGTTGGAGCGCATAAGAGGTCATGCACTCAAGTGCTTCTTCCGCTATCGCCAGTCCGGCCCAGGCAATGCTGGACCTGCCAAAATCCATAGCAGTATTCACCACATGACTAAAGCCCATTCCTTCGCCGCAAAACAGGTTGGATTGCGGAACGTATACGTCGCGCAATGTTACTTCAGCTATATGAGATCCGCGGTTGCCTATGATGCCATTCAATGGAACAGAGGTTATGCCGGTTCTCTCTCTTTCGACAAAAAAGGCGGAGATCCTGCCCTGGTCCTGCGCTATGACGATAAAGAAATCAGCAAGATCTCCCAGTGTGATCCATTTTTTGACGCCGTTGATAGTGTAGCCCTCCCCAGTTTTTGCATAGGCGGTCTTTATACCGCGTGCATCGCTTCCAGTGTCTGGCTCGGATAAGGCAAAGGCTCCGATCTGTTTACCGGAACAGATGTCAGGCAACAGCCTGTTTTTTTGTTCATCATTGCCTAACCGGACGATCGTTTCACCTATCAGTGCGGAATGCACGGTCAGCACGGAGCGTACGGAACAGCAGGCTTTACCGATCTCTCTTGTTATTTCGCCCCACAGGCGCGCATCTGCGCCACCGCCACCATAACGGGTAGGCAACGGCGCTCCCAATAATCCGGATCTTCCCATGTCGGTGATCAATTCCCGCGGAATGCCATTGCCCTGATCAAAAAAGGCGGCCAAAGGTCTTACCCTGTTTGCGGAGAAATCCTTCGCCGCCTGAAGAAGTGTGTCAGCTTGCTTTATCATTCACTTCTTTTTTCCTGGTCACAAGTGCACAGATATTGTCCACGCTGCTGAAGTTTTCAATCTTCATTTCCTCTGTCTCAATGCTGACTGAAAATTCCACTTCCAGGTAGTTGAGAAGCTTCATGGCAAAAAGGGAATTGACAAAGCCCAGTGCGAAAATGTTGTCATCGTCATTCAACACAATATCCTGTTCCCAAACAAGCATATTATCAATGATAAACGAGCGGACTTTCTTTCTGATCTCCATAAAATTTAAATTTTGGTTTGGTCAAGAAGTGTTAAATACGGGGGAAGTTCGGAACGGCCATCAGGTCCCATGACGAGCAGGCGGCAGTCATCCTGCATTACTGCAGTATCCTGGAAGCCGGCCATGGCATAGGTCATGAACATGTTTCGGTTCCTTCCTGTATCCCTGAAATTAGCGGTAAGCCGACGGCCTGTTGCCCCTGCCTTGTTATTTAGGAAGCAGATCATCGCTGTTCCTATTCCACGTGAGATCACTCTGCAGGAAAATAACATCATTTCTATATGGATATCTTCCGCTGTGTTGTTCAGCAATACAAGGCCAATTTTTCCGTAAGAGCCGAACCTGTCTTTCAATTCACAAAGACAGAGCGAAAATCTATCACTCCGGATAAATTCCGCGAGGGTATTGTAGTCATAGGTTTTGCCGGTAGCATTCAGCTGGTTGGTTCGCAGTGTGAGTTCTTCTGCACGGGCAAGATCTTCTTCATCGGCCATTGTAACCAGCAATTCCATTTGCAGGGATCTCAGAAATTCAATATTATTTCCTCCGAACTTTTCCTCTTCCTCTGCCCGCACCTGTTCCTGCTGATAAAGAAGTCTCCGCATTTTCGCGTCTTCGGTGATCTTTTCGGGGATGAAGCGGGCATGTGCGATCATGGTTTCATATTCCTCGGCATCAAGACAATAAACATCAGGAAGTTTCATCTGCACTTCATGCCTTTCGGCTGGCTGATCATCGATAAAGGCAATGCAGCCGATGGCAATATTCAATTTCTGCTGGATGGCCTGGATCGATTCCGATTTATCACCCCAGTGGATCTGGGGATACAGGAAATATTGATCGATGGAAAGCTCTTTCAATTTTCTGAGCGCGTCTGCCTGGTTATTACGACTGGCTATGGAATGAATGATACCCCGCTGATCGAGCGTGTCCAGCATTTCACCTACCCATGGCTTCAGTGAAACATTTTCATCTTCTGAAAGAATTCCGTCCCAGATCGTATTGTCAAGATCCCAAACAACACATTTGATCATATCACTCATAGCTGTTTTTTAATGTCAATTAATAAGAATAGAAACCTTCCCCACTTTTTCTTCCCAGCTTCCCCTGTTCAACCATGTCTGTAAGTAAAGAGCAGCACAGAAACTTTTTCCGGTCAAGGTTATCTTCCAGGACACGCAAAGAATTCACTACCGTATCAATGCCGATCAGGTCAGCAGTTTCAAGTGGACCCATGGCGTGACCATAGCCGAGTTTGAATATCAGGTCCAGTTCTTTGGGGCTGCACAATTTCTCCTGGATGATGGCAGCTGCTTCATTCATCATCAGGTGCGAGATCCTGTTTGCAACAAACCCCGGCGAGTCCTGTACTATGACCGAGCTTTTCCCGATTGATTTAAGAAAGTCGGTAAGTGTGGTCAGTTCGGTCATTGTATTGAAAGGGGTTCTCACCACTTCTACCAGTTTTTTAAAATAGACAGGATTCATGAAATGACAGCCGATGACCCGTGATGGATCAGGAAGCATTTCAGCAATCGAGTTTACCGGGATGCAGCTTGTATTGACGGCGATGATCGTATGGGGCTGTATCACTTCTGCAAGCCTTGCGTAAAGCTTTTTTTTGAGCGAAACATCTTCGCTGATGTTCTCAATCAGGATCGAGCACGCTGTTACATCATTGATATCCGTCGTTAACGCGATATTTTCAATACAGGCATCTGTGATCCTGTCATTCTCAGTCGCCATCATATTGATCAGCCTGACATCATTCCTCATACGCAGTAGCGCTTGATCAAGCTTCTGCCGGCTGACATCAACCAGTACTACATTGATTTTTTTTGCGGCAAGAAGCAAGGAGATCTGCAACCCCATTGTTCCGGCACCAACCACTGCTACAAGAGGATGTTTGTTTTCGGTAGACATAATTTAAAACAGTTTTAACTTGTTGGCTCGAGCTATTCATTTCTTATGAAGAATATCGTCATTCACCTTGCGTACCAGTTTAAGCCCATCATTTGCATTGGTGAAAACCACGAAGCCATACCTGGATACGGGATCCAACTCCATGAAACTCTCAAAACCGGGGTTCGCACCGAAGTGGTTGATCATCTTTTTTTCTCCTCTCATTTCTATTGCAAAACCATACCCCCAGTAATCTGCAACTACGCCAGCCTCTTTGACCTTTACTGCGGGTTGGAAGAAATCTTCCAGAACGGCTTTAAGGGTATTGTCCGCATTTAAAAGACCACATACGAAGCGCGAATAGTCACTGGCGTTTGTCTGAAGACCCGAAGCGATCCGTACTTCACCGGGGTGGGTTTTAGGTAATGGCTTTCCTTTTTTTGTATGCCCAAAACTGGTAACCGAATCTGCATGAGCATTCCAGATGAAAAATGTATGCTCCATGCCAAGCGGCGTAAATACACTATCACGATAATACTGATCCAGTGTTATGCCGGTGATCTTCTGCAGCACTTTTCCGAGATACACATACCCTTCACCGGAATAGAAGAACTTTTCTCCGGGGTTACTGATGAAGTACAGCTTCCCGTCTTTTGAATTATTACGCCAGTTTGGAAAGCCTGCTGTATGACTAAGTATCATCCGTGCGGTAACGGCTTTCGCACGTTCATCATAATCGATGTCTTCATAAGAAAAGTATCGGTTTAATGGGGTATCCATCGCAATCCTGCCGGCGGCCACCAGTTTTGCAAATCCATATGCAAATACGGGCTTTGTCAATGAAGCTGCTTCGAAAGTGGTATTGGTATCAATTCGGACCATTGATGCGGTTGACCGTACGCCATACACTTCGTTATACACAACAGCTCCGTCGTTTATGATCGCTATGGAAGCTCCGGGCACGTCGTATGAACTCCGGATCTTTTCAAACAGGTTGTTCAATTCCTGGTAAGAGAAAGTTTTTCCTTCTAGGTTTGTTATTTGCGTATGCGCCCGTTCAGTCAGCAGCAGGCTTACAAGAAAAATAAGTTTGCAGAATAGTTTCATGATGGTTGTGTTAATTGTATAGAATGGTGAAGTCATTTCATCATGGCAACAAGGATCTTCCTGTCACCGGTATATGGTTTTCTGCCATGGCTGACAAGTACATTGTCGACAAGTACCAGGTCACCTTTATTCCAGGGACGTGCAACGCTTACTTCATCGAATATGGATTTGATATGCTGTATTGTTTTTTTATCGATGGGGCTGCCGTCTCCATACGTAACGTAAGTGGGAAGATTTTTTTCCTCTCCATACATGCTCATCAGCACTTCATATATGTCGTCGCCCATTTGTGAGGGATGGAACTGATCCATTTGGTTGAACCAGACTTCCTGCCCGGTACCGGGATGCCTGACAATGCCCTGTCTTTTCTGCACAAGGCGGATGGCATTGCCGGGTACCCATTCAAAAATGATATCGGCCTTCTTACAGAAATCTTCAACTTCTTCGCGGGAGTTTGTTTCGAATGTATCCTGCCAGCTTGGGCCGAAGCCATCACCGCCGTGCAGGTTTCTGTAATAGATCACCCCCGCTGCCCTTACTTTATTCACGAGGGTTTGATCAAGCTTCTGCAGTACCGAACGGCCGTCTGCAAGCGGTGTTTCTCCCCCCGTCTCGGAGGGTTTAATACAGGAAAAAAAGATCCGCGCAGGCCAGGTGGATGAATATGATAGTTCATTATGCATGGTGATCGTCTGCGCGGGGTCAAACTCTGTAGATGTATAAACAACATCAGAAAGTTTAGTACGAGGAGAATTGCCATCAACATAATTTGCAAAATTCTTCCCTGGTATTCTTACTGTGTTTTCAAAATCTTCGCGGCTTTCGATAGCCAGCCCTGAAAAAAGTATTGCACCCTGCTCACGTAACAGTTCTTCAAATTCGGCTTCATGAAGATGAAAGCTTTCTGACAGTTGCTGCACGGGCGTGTTATTTTTGAACCGGACGGTAGCCGGAAAAACGGTCCGGTCGATCATTTCGATCGATGGATGTAATGCTGTTGTTGGCATACGATTATCTTTGGATGGTTAAACGAAAGTGTTACTGCATTATCTGGTGATGAAGCATCTGGGCGATGATGCGTGTTACTTCTCGGAAATAGTCTTTGATGAAGAAATGCCCGCCCGGGAAAGTAAATTGCTGATGATTGCCGGTTGTGTATTGCTGCCATCCTTTCCGCTCCTCGTCTGTCCAGACTTCGTTTTTCCCGAACATCGTTATGATATCGACATCGAGCGGAACCGGCGACGCGTCTTCATAGCATTCAACCAGGTGGAGGTCGTTTATAATAACCGGCAGGAAGAAATTGACGAGCTCCGGGTTTTGAAAGAATTCCGGAGACACGCCTCCAAGACTCATCAGGTAATTCTGCAATGCGGTATTGTCCATATCTTGCACCCTTGCTTTTCGTACATTCAGATTAGGGGCACCTTTTCCCGAGATAAACAATAGCAACGGCATAGGCAGATTTTCCTGTTTAATACGCCTGGCCAGCTCAACAACTATCAATCCTCCCATGCTATGTCCGAACAATGCATAGCCGTCTGTGGTGAACTCATTTCGGATCTCGCTCATAATGTCGTCTACGACTGCGTCGATGGTATCGCACAATTCAATGCCGATCCGCCTGCCGCGTCCCGGCAGTTCATAGGGCTGAAGGTCGATAAACGAAGGAAGAAGTTTTCTCCAGGGATGATAAAAACTCGATGCTCCTCCTGCAAAAGGGAAGCAAAACAGCTTTATCTTTTTTTCATCAAACATATGTGTCTGTGTTTCTTGGTTAATAGGCTCATTTGATATTTTCATTGTCCGGCAGCAGCCAATCGTACCGGGCTGGTAAGCTTTCCGGGATAGGTTTCCCTGATCAATGCCCGGGCGAGCGCTGTAGTTGAGTCAATCACCTGCAATCCGCTGAAAAGGGGATCATCAGCCAAAAGAGAGAACTCTGTGCATCCCAGGATGATGGCCTCTGTATTATTCTTCTCAAAAAAATCCAATGCCTTACGCAGTTTTGTCTTTACCCATTTGCTCACCGGCGATGACCGTGCTTTAAGCCCGAATCTTTGATCATACACGCTCTGATGAATATATTCCCATTGAAATTCGTTGTCTGGCCTGATGACATTGTATCCATGCGCTTCAAGTTTGTCATCATACAAGCGGTATTTATAGGTGCCGTAAGATGACAAAACGGCCACGTTCCTCGTATCCGGGTATGTATCCCTCAGTGCAAGCACTGTTTCATCAAGGATGTTCAGCAGCCTGACAGTGCTCAACTTCCGGAGGAGGCTTTCCCGGATAACATGAAAGATATCGTCTGCATGAGATGTGTTACAGGCTATGCCAACAGTGTCCACCCCGACAGACTCCATCTGAATGATCAGGTCTGCGATCGCGTAGCCGGGGTTTTCTTTATTTCGGTCCAGCAGATATTCAGTGCGGTCAGGTATCCTTTCCGGCACTGAAGACAGGTATACCGGTAAATGCTCCTGGTCTACACCGGCAACAGTATGTTCAAAGATTTTTTTTACCAGGCACAAACCCGCATGCGGCCCACAACCGCCAAGTACACCTATGATCTTGCTGGAAGGTGTATGAATGTTTTGCATAAAACGTAATTAATGATGAGCAAAAACTATTCGGTCTATTTCCGGATCTGTTTATAGTTATTACTGATAAACTTGCGGAAAGCGCCGGTCCAACCCATGAAGTCGATCGCCAGTTTTATCGGTGGGAAAAGCAGTACGGATACAGGAACATTCATTCTTGAATTGCGAGGTTCTTCCGGCGACAAGAGCAACAGGCAAATACACCAGGTTATACTGGTGAGATAAATGATGCCGAAAAAGAACAGCAGGAACAGTGGGTTCCACAAACCTATGATGATCGATAAGACCGGGAAACACAGTACAAACAATACAAGAAGAAAATCTATAATGAACTTTGTTTTCAGACTGGAATGACTGGCGAAGCTTAATGTATTAAATCCTTTTTGCAGAAAAAGAGTTTCAATGTAGCCGAGATACCATCTTATTCTTTGCACGCAAAGGTTTTTAAATGTCAGCGGAGGACGGGTCAGGGCGATCACCTTGCTGGCGTAATCAACCTTATATCCGTTCATAAGTCCGATCATTGTGGCTTCCCTGTCTTCCCCATTCCGTAAACCCGTATGAGACCAGTACACCTGTTCCAGTACTTTTCTTTTGAAGCAGCAACCGGCGCCCGGCATTACCGACACGGAACGGTCTTTCCTGTGAAATCGATAAAAGCAGCGTGCAATGCAATACTCCATTTGCTGGAACATGAAGATCGGACCTGTTCCATTGAACGGAAGCATTCGGAAGTAACATCCCATTACATCATCATCAAGCGTCATCAGATCCAATTCTGCCAGTAAGTGATCCAACCCCTCGATATCGGTGTCAAGATCTGAGAGCATAACATATTCATGCGAGACCGCTTGCGTTACCACAGCCAGCGCACCAACCTTATTCCCGTTAGGGGAAACAGATGCAACAAAGAATTTTGCATTCTCCTCCGTTGCATACCTCGTGATTTCATATAAGCTATTATCGGTGGAACCGTCGTCAATCATAACAACGTCTATCTTCCCGATAAAACGGCCGGCCAGTTCATTGAAATAGCGTAAACGTTCGATGATACAACTTTTAGAACTTTCATTGTATTGCGGGATCAACATCGCTGCGCGGGCCTGTCCGGCCGGTGCAGCACCAATCCATTGCAAAGAGAATTGTCTTTGTCTCCCGGGAATTCTTTTTTTCATAATCTTATTTTGGCTACAGGAACTTTTACGCTGGCCTGGACTGCCGGCATGTGTAGAATAATTTGGGAGAGAAGTGTTCACAAAACAGTATCTGCCAGGTAGTGTCTGAAACTGTTCAGTAGTTCATGGATTTCATTTTCATCGAATGTGCTTCCGTCATAACGGCATTCGATCAGCAGTTCATCCTGTTTCAAGGCAAACAGGAATTCTGCATCAAGATTGATAAGATCGTTCAACTGATAAGGCATCCGTTCAAACACAAGTCCGGAACGTTTTACAAAATCACGGATCTCCGAAGAGCCTGCATCGATATTCTGATGGGTAACGGATGAGAACTGGATGTTAATATTCCAGAATGGCGCTCCTGTCGGGTGATCTGACGGAAGGATTGTCTCAAGGTATTCACGCAGGCTGCATGCCTGCATCTCTGCTGTATCCTTCTCGTGCTGCATTACTGCGCGGATTACCTGGGCCAGCTCATCCTGTTCAGACAACTGAACACACAGCAGGTTGGTTTTAGCAAAGCATCCGACCATTCTTTCTGTACCCGGGTACTCACGGCCCAATGTGTATGTTCCGAGAAGCACATCTCCTCTGCCGGTATGTTTGAGTAGAAATTTGCGGAATACAGATTGTAAGATCGTAAACGGCGTGCACTGGTGAATTGCTGCCAGTTTCTTTATGGAGATGAGTGTTTCTGCTGCAGCTGCAACGTACATGAACCTGAAGCGACGCTCCTGTATGGGCTTTCCAGTTCCTGTTTTCCCGGAAAGCAGTGTAATGGGCGGTAACTTTTCGAACTTATTCGCCCAGCGTTTTTTCTGCCATCCCCGATGTTGTTTGATATGCCGTTCCGCGGAGCTGACAAAATCCATATAGCGGAAAGGGAGGCGGGGAAGGCCGGTGCTATTGTTTTGTACATGCTGACGGTAGATGGCAAACAGGTCTTCTATCAGCACATCGATCGCCCAGCCATCAACAATAGCGTGTGACACATGAATAACAAGGAAGTACTGCCCATCATCAGTCTGGACGATCCTGCTGCGAAACAGCGCATTGTCAAATCCCTGCAGCGACCATGTGTTGAATAAATGATCAACCGGGTTAACATCGGTGTCAAACTTTATCTTTTCATAAACCGGAATGTAGTCTTCTTTATCGGCCGGTTCCACCCTTAATTTCAATTCACCATCGATCGAATGAAACGTGGCGCGCAATAATTCGTGCCGCTCTACCAGTTGTTTCAATGCATAGATCAGTGATTCAACCGCCAGATCCCCGGTGATCCTGTAGATGATCTTGGTTTTACCATGAACATTATCAGCATTTTTGTACGCTTCATCCTGGGCATCATCTATCCAGTAGCGCTGTATATTGTTGATGTCATAGTATTTCATTCCATCTATTTCCAGTGGATCGGCAGATGTTATACTGAATGTTTTTGCACTGTCTTTTTTGGTGCCTGTCAGTTCGAAGTATTTCCGGAGACTTTCCTTTTCTGTACGGAGCTTTTCAATCAGTGACTGATCGGGGTGGTGTCCCCTGTCGAATTTCAATTGTAATTCTCCATTATTTAAAATGACGCGAATGCCATTTTCATTAGCCTCTTTGATCAGGCCGATGGTAGCGATCATTCCCTGGGTTTCCATCCGTTTTCTTTTTAAAGAGTTATAGTTTCCTGTTCCCTGCTTAGATCCGTTTGGTTCGAAGCGGTAACGGAGAGGTAATCTGAGAGATGTTTGAGGGTGGTGAATCGGAAAATATTCCGGATGTTTATGTCTATTCCCATTTCCTGCTGAATCGACCTTACTATCCGGATAGCCAACAAAGAATGTCCGCCAAGTTTGAAGAAATCTGCATTGATACCGATCTCGCTACAGCCAAGATGCTGCTGCCATAAACCAATAAGATAGCTATCTGTTTCATTCCGGACAGGCTCATACGTATCGATCTGAAGCTCTCCTATGGCGATTTTCCTGAGAGCCTTTTTATCGGTTTTTCCATTGGCTGTTTCGGGGATATGCTGCAACACGATGATAACTGGCGGGATCATGTATTCAGGAAGTTTGCTACGCATGAATATTTTGAGATCATCGGTTGAGAGTGTTCTTCCTTCATTGAGCCGCACATATCCTACCAGCCGTTTACCTGTACTTTCATCGTCGTGCACCAGTACGACGCCGCGTGATACCTGGGCATGTGTTTCCATGACTCTTTCGATCTCGCCCAGTTCGATGCGGTAGCCGCGGATCTTCACCTGGTCATCTTTGCGGCCGATGTATTCGATGTTGCCATCCGGTCTCATCCGTCCCAGGTCACCAGTCCGGTAGACCGTGAGGTCCGGTGCGCCCTGCAACCATCCTTTTACAAAAACGACAGAAGTCTTTTCGGGCAGGTTCAGGTAACCTGGGCTGAGACCGGGCCCGGCCAGGCAAATTTCCCCGGCAATGCCCACGGGTTTGAGGTCGCCATGTTCGCCGGCTATATAAAGCTGGCTGTTCCTTCGCGGCTTGCCGATGAGAATACCGCTGTTTTTATCGAGGTGGTAGACGGTGCTGTAGATCGTATCTTCTGTGGGTCCGTACAAATTGCGGACCCTGATATTGTGCAGATCCAGCTTACGGTAAACATCCTGTGGAACAGGTTCTCCGGCCATGTTCAGCACGGATACGCCAGGGAACTCTTCTCCCATTCGCAGCAGTGAATGGATGACACTGGGAACGGTATTGAGTAATACGCGCTGCTCATTACCCAGGTGCTGACGGAGTGAAAGGCCATCGTCCAGCACCCTGATGCGCTTGCCGCAAAGCAGCGGGTAGAGCAGTTCAAACACGGAGATGTCAAAACAGATCGAGGTGCAGGCATAGACCACATCGAAGGGATCACCGGCAAACTCTTCAGCGGCCCAGTTCATAAAATGAGCGAGGTTGCCATGGCTGATCATCACTCCTTTTGGAACACCGGTGGAACCGGAGGTATAGATGATATAAGCCAGGTCAGCGCGATCAGGTTGGGGCTGTGCTGTGTTGAAGGTGGCATCCTGCGGCCATTCTCCATACGTGATCACTTCGATCTCCAATCCCTGGCAACAGGCCTGCATGCGTTCTTTCAAGGCGGCATCAACGATAACGCATTGCAGTCCGCTGTCAGCGAGCATGAACTTTAACCGGTCATCGGGATAAGCGGGATCCAGTGGAACGTAGCAACCGCCACTGCGTAAGATACCGAGCATGCTGACGACCATCCCGACACTGCGCTGCTGGAAGATCCCTGTGCGCTGGTCATTGCGCCAGTGGCGTTGTTGTAACCAGGCTGCCAGTCGATTGCTGTGGATCTCGAGCGAAGCGTAACTCAGCGAAGTTGCTTCGCTTTGTAAGGCTAT
>JBEVKW010000290.1:0-4734 GCA_040509495.1 Chitinophagaceae bacterium
GTTGGCCGAGTGCCGCATTAAGAGTAAAGCTACTACTGCGGATGGGTATAGGTTATGCGGATAACAGGTATTTGTATTTCGGCCATCGGTCATCGGCCATCGGTCATCGGCCATCGGTCATCGGCCATCGGTCATCGGCCATCGGCCAATCGGTCATCGTTCCTCCGCCATCGCAGTTTTCGTGGCATGCTATTTCCCTTATACACTATTATCAATTACAAAAATCTTACAATGTCAAAAAATCAAAACGGTCAAAAAGACCAGCAGCCCGAAAGGCGCGCGGACCGTCCTCTGGGCGGAAGCAAGGGCGATAGTGAAGGAGCGAACCGGACAACTGACCGGAATGAAGAAGAACAAAATCAGTTCGAGAAAGATGCTGACCGGAAAAGGACAAAAATGAATGGTCCTGATACAGATCCGGATGAAGAAAACGAAGAGTTTGAGGTCAACGGAAATCTCGCAGAGATCGATGCAGATCAGGACGATGCAGAGATTGAAGGAAATGTTGACGATGGAATGGAAGATGACCAGGCAGATGAGTTAGAAATATATACAGACGATGCCGGTCAGCCTGGAGAAGAAGAAATAGAAGAAGAAGTAGAAGAAGAAAACGATGATGAGACTAACGAAAATTTTGATGAAGAAGATGATGATGATGTTGACAGCGATACTGACGAAGAAGAAGAAATTGAACCAGGAACTGAACGAAAGCCCAAAGGAAGACCGTCTCCTGAAAACGAATAATATGATCACTGGTTGGAGGCCTTCCGTCAATAACGGAAGGCTTTTTTGAGGCATTAATTGCCGACTTTCAAAATCAGGATTTTTAGTTACACAAAAACCGGTAATTACAGTGAAGTTTATATCATTCGTGCGTTAAGCATGTTCTGAGGATACATAAACTTGTCCACATATCTGCTAACCCGTTTTGATCATTTCTTAAGCCTGGTATTCCGGATCAATCTTAATCAACTCAACTACCTTTAAATGGATGTATTATGTTTTAGCCATCTGCGATGGGATTTTGTTTATCAACGTCCTCAGCATTTGATGTCAAGGTACGCGGTAAATGACCGCGTATTTTTCATTGAAGAACCGGTATGGCGTAACGGTCCTGCTAAAATGGATGTAAAAAGGCCGGCTCTCAATATCTATGTAATGACGCCCAACCTGGAAGAAGGATCAATGGGAACAGATCCGCTGAAATTGCAGCAGGAACTGTTAGCGGCTATCATGATCCAGTACCGGATAGATGGCTATGTTGCATGGTTTTATACGCCTATGTCCATCGATTTGCTACTGCATCTCGCAAAGCCAACATTGATCGTATATGATTGTATGGACGAATTATCCATGTTCCAGCATGCTCCTGTTGAAATGCAGCAAAAAGAGCGGGAACTGTTTGGTATGGCTGACCTGATATTTACGGGAGGCAACCTGCTTTATGAAAGCAAAAAACAGTTGCACGATAACGTTCATGCATTCCCCAGCAGTATCGATAAGGATCATTTCAGCAGTGCGCGAAAGACGGGTTATGAACCGGCGGACCAGTTATCGATAGCTGGGACCAAGATCGGTTTTTTTGGCGTGATAGACGAGCGGATGGATATTGGACTGATAGATTCCATCGCTGAAAAATGTCCTAAATGGAATATTATCCTGATCGGCCCTGTTGTGAAGATCGATCCTGCCACACTTCCCCGCAGAGCAAATATTTACTATCTGGGCAGCAAAACTTATAACGAGCTGCCACGATATCTTTCTGGTTGGGATGTGGCAATGATCCCGTTCGCACAGAATGATTCTACACGTTTTATCAGCCCCACTAAAACCCCTGAATACCTAGCAGGTGGCAAGCCTGTTGTGTCAACGCCTATACATGATGTAATACATCCCTACGGCGACGACGGGCTGGTTTACATTGGTTCATCGGTAGATGATTTCATTGCGGGGATCAGGTGGAGCCTGGAGATCAGGCGTAATCCGGAGTGGTTGCGGTCGGTTGATATTTTTCTGAAGGATTTGTCGTGGGATGATACCTGGCGAAGAATGTCGCAGGAGATCGATAAACTGTTGCTGCAAAAGAGGCCGGCACTTGCCGGAGTTGACGAGTCCTGAAGTGTTATCAGTTATTATAAAAATGACCGATCAGTTCTAAACTCTCTACACTGCAGAAAGCAGACAGCAGGTCGCTTTCATTTTCGCTGACCCAATTGGGAAGCAATAATTCGGGGCCGATCTCCCAGTGATCCTCATCTTTTACAAGGGTGAAATAACACCGTTGACCGTTTTCGTCATCTATGTTCACATCATATAAAAGCTCAGTCCGTTTTGTGAAATTATACTCCTGCATAACGGTGTGGGCTTTTATGACCAGTGAGATTTGAATTAGCCTCTTCTTCATTGTAATGTTTTCATCAGAATAAGAGTGAATAGCATGCCAGATAAAGCTTTTCACAACTTGCGGCATGTCATTTGGAACTATATATTAACAAACAACAAAATAAAATTTTTATGCCAACAAAATCATCTCCGAAAAAGAAAGGGTCGAACGGAGCAAAGACTGTGAAAGCAGCTGGTGAAGGAAATACTCAATTGGAAAAATTCTTTACAGATTCCCTTAAAGATATTTATTGGGCTGAAAAAGCGCTCACAAAAGCACTTCCGAAAATGCAGAAGGCAGCAACCACCGAAGAGTTGCAAAGTGCGATTGAAGAGCATCTCGGCCAGACAAAAGAACAGGTTTCACGCCTTGAACAGGTGTTTGAACTGATAGGCGAGCGCGCCCAGGCCAAAAAATGTGATGCCATGGAAGGTCTTATCAAAGAAGGAGAGTCGATCGTCGAAGAAACTGAAAAAGGTTCTATGACACGTGACGTTGGGATCATCATGGCGTCTCAGAAGATAGAACACTATGAGATAGCAACATACGGCGGACTGGTATCTCTCGCCAATACGTTGGGTAAAACGGATGTTGCTGAAATACTCGCAACAACACTTGAAGAAGAAAAGAATACTGATCTCGGACTTACAGAAATTGCCGAAAACAATATCAATTGGGAAGCCGAACAGGAAGATGGTGAAGACAGCGCTGAATAGGCTGCTTTGATTCCGTAACAAGGCCACGTCTGTGGCCTTGTTCTATATAACAACAAAGACAATTTTTAAATTATACGTATGAATGAACATCAATTTTCCGGCAATAACCATTCAGAGATACCTGCTCCCGTTGTTAACGATAATGCTTTAATGATTCAGCTGAATAACTACAGGGCAGAAGAAGTAAGGCCTGATCAATTCATCGATATCATCGACGGTACTGATTTGTTTTCCTGCTTCACTGCAGATATCATTAACCTCGGGGTGGTATTTACCCGGTGATAACGTGCATCTCTGCTTACAGGCAACTACCAGTTGTCGAAAGTTAGCCCGAAACTTTCCTCATTAAGAATATCCTTCCAGTCAAGTATCAGTTTTTTATATGCTTTGCCAACCGGCATGATATTTCTGTCCAGATCAAATAACCCCAGTTCGTTAACGATCCCGTGATCATTCCGTAAAGCAGAATCCCAGTCCACCTGGTGCGTAAGACTGTACCATGTAAAGCCGATGATCGGGATACCATCCCGTTTCAGCCGGTGTACATTCGCCCATTGTTTCAGCAGCCATTCTTTGGAAGCCGGCATTTTGATATTTGTTTCCGTATGCATGATCGGTAGCTTGTATCGTTTATAATACTGGTGGGTGATCACATAGTATCCAAAGATCTCACCGGCCGCTTGTGTATGTCCGTCAGGAAATACCAGGTGTTCATTAGTCACATAATAATCATTTCCCATCACGCATCTTGCTTTTACCTGGTTGTGACCAAACCATTGATATTCGTCTGGCGTCATACCATTTTCCAGGAGATAAGTGTACATCGGAACATTCAAGGGATAGCCATAGGTAAGATCAAGGGAGAGGAACCGTTTCTGATTAAGGAATCGCGCCAGGTTGATCGCACCGGGATCCATTGCGTGAAAATATTCGGACGATTCACTTTGAATGAATGTTGCGTCCGGCTGTATTTCCAGTATTTTTTGCATGGCCAGCACATTCGCTTTGCATAGATTTTTCATCGCCGTTACGAATGCATGGTCAGACTGAAGCCGTTCATTCCACCAGCCATATTTTGCAGAGAACATGGCTGTGATGAAGATCTCGTTAATAGGCGTATACAACTGCAGATCGGGAAATCTTCTGGCAAATGCCTGGGCATATTCGGCAAAAAATTGCGGAAATTCGGGGTTTTGGAAATTTCCAAGCCAGTCCGGCAAACCGAAGTGACAAAGGTCAACAATTGGTGTGATCTGTAGCTGTTTCAACAAAGCAAAGGCTTCATCGGCGAATGCCCAGTCGTATGTACCCGGCCCGGTATGCGTGTTATATAAAGCGGGACCGAAACGAACGAACTCCAACCCAAGATCTTTGATCAGTTGGAAATCTTTCTTCCAGTGGATATAATGGCCTGTCTTTTCCATTTCATCCACGCGTTTTGTTTTTCCATCGGGCAGAAGAATGGTAGGGTAACTGTTTTCGATCCCTGTACTGAACATGAACCTGTTTCCTGACATGGTATGTTTTTAATAGAGTAAGCGTACCTTGAATTAAATATTACCCTGCAAAGGATGAATGGCTCCGTTCATTAATGCACGGGTAATGGCGGAACGACGATCTTTTTCAGCACACGTT
>JBEVKW010000291.1:0-18722 GCA_040509495.1 Chitinophagaceae bacterium
GAACTCGACCTGGAGATCTCGAACTTTATCGTAACTGTAATAAACCTGAATGCGTTCATCCTGCTGATCGCCGGTTTGATCGCCCTTTACATCACCAACAGGATCACCCGCTCTTTCTCTATTATCAGCAATAAGATGAAGGATGTGAATTTGAGCAAGATGAATGAAGAGATCCAGTGGAACCGGGATGATGAGATCGGTGATCTGGTAAAAGAATACAATAAGATGGTGGCCAAACTGGAAGCGAGCGCTGCTGCATTAGCTAAAACCGAACGGGAAGAAGCATGGCGCGAAATGGCACGCCAGGTTGCTCATGAGATCAAGAATCCGCTGACGCCGATGAAACTCAGCATCCAGTATCTGCAGAAAGCGATCAACAATAATCAGCCAAACGTAAAAGAACTTTCAAGCAGTGTAGCGAATACACTGGTGGAACAGATCGATCACCTGTCGAAGATCGCGGCTGACTTTTCTCAATTTGCCAACATCAGCAATACGAATATCGAAGAATTCGATCTGCATGCCGTGATGCGTTCACTGCAGGAACTTTACAGTGCCGACCCGAACACAGAATTTATCTGGAACCCTGTTCATCAGCAGATCCTGACCCATGCAGATAAAACGCAAATGAACAGGCTCTTCACCAATCTCTTTGCCAATGCTGTCGAAGCACGCGGTTCAAAGGATCATTCCGTTATTGAAGTAATGGAAACCCTGGAAGGAAATATGATCCGGATCAGTATTAAAGACAATGGAGAAGGTATTGCTGAAGAAATGCAGTCGCGCATCTTTATTCCAAACTTTACCACAAAATCATCCGGAACAGGGCTTGGTCTCGCCATGTGTAAAGGAATTGTGGAGCAGGCCAGGGGGCGGATCTGGTTTGAAACAAAAAAGGGATCGGGCACTACTTTCCATGTGGAATTACCCGTGATCAATAAAAGCTGATTTTAGCAGGAGTATCGCAACGCGAAGGCACCGCTGAGATCGCCAGGATAACCTTCACGGTCTTAAAAGCTGATTGTCGCAGAAGTATTGCCAAGAACGCGAAGCTACCGCTGAGATCACCAGGATAAGCTTTGCGGCCTTTGCGGTAGCTTCGCGTTCTTGGCGATACTCCTACGCCAATCCCTTTTTTATTTTTCTATTGGCGAGAAAGTCTTCAAACTCTTTCAAACTAAAACTGCTCAGGTTCCTCTCTTTGGTCAATCCTCCTTTTTGCGCCGACAGTACGCCGTACTTAATATCTGCAAACCCTTCCAAATGGTGCGCATCCGGATCAATAGACAGCAATGCACCTTTTTCTATTGCATAAGGGATCCACTTCCAGTCGAGGTCAAGGCGCCGAGGGTGAGCATTGATCTCTACCACCACATGCTGCTCCACACAGGCATCGATCAGTTTTTGATGATCGAGCGGATATCCTTTACGGCTAAGGAGCAGGCGGCCCGTTGGGTGACCGAGAATAGTTGTATAAGGATTGCTGATCGCTTTTAATATCCTCGCCATGGCTTTTTCTTCGGTCATCTTCAGATTGCTGTGTACAGAGGCAATTACCAGATCGAAGCTCGCGAGTACATCATCCGTATAATCCATACTGCCATCAGTCAGGATATCACATTCGATACTTTTGAAGATCTTGAACGGAGCAAGTTTCTTATTCAGTTCATCTATCTGTGCATGCTGTTCCTTTATGCGCTCTTCCGACAGCCCTTTTGCATAGGCTGCAGCTTTGGAGTGGTCAGACATGACCAGGTATTCAAACCCTTTACGTATGCATTCCTTAGCCATTTCTTCAATCGAATTTGCGCCATCACTCCAGGTACTGTGGTTATGGATCACGCCTTTTACATCACCCGGCTGGATAAGCGCAGGAAGCTGGTTCTCTTTTGCAGCATTGATGATCGCTGCGGATTCGCGGAGGCAGGGCAGGATGTATGGCAGACCTGCACGCGTGAAGATCGCTTCATCATTCAATGCACCCGTTCCGGCATAATTTGTCGCCGGGAATTGCTCTTCAAATGCATCAATGAATTCGATAGATCCGCTGGTGAGGAATAATTGTTCTGCCAGATCTGTTCCACCCGTATACAACCGCAGCTTCAAACCATTCTTAAGTTTATACAGGAGGGTGGCCGAACTGTCTTCCAGCAGTTCAGGTGGTTGTGCTGATTGAAATTTGGGTTTGATGTTTTCGGTTTCATCCAGTACGATATATTCCAGCTCATCTATCGTGAGCTCCTGCCGGCGATAAGCTCCCGTTACATGGGTCTTGTCGGCGCCAAACAGTTTTTTCAGATAACCATCTACCTGCGGAAAGAGCTCTTCCAATTGAGCATACAGAAAGCTGCCCTGATTGAGCATATAGTATTCGATCGACTCCTGTATATTCTGCTGTGTTTTTTCTCCAAAGCCTTTGAATAGTGTCAGCCGGTTCTCATTGCAGGCATAAAGTAATTCGCCCACAGATTCGATTTCCATCTGTTTCCAGATCGTATTGATCTTTTTCGGGCCAATGCCTTTTATGTTGAGCAGTTCAACAACTCCGGGAGGTGTATTGAAAAGATACTCCTGTAATACAGAGAGTTTGCCTGTATCCAGCATTTCGATGACCTTATTACCGATGCTTTCACCGATACCTTTCAGGCGGAACAGGTCTTCACGTGGTGTATCTTTTATCTGAACATCGAGATTTTCGATATGATATGCTGCGATGGAATAGGTTTTTGTTTTGAAGGAGTTCTCGCCGTGTATGTCCATGAGTTTGGACAGGAGGGAGAAGTTGTCTGCAATTGCGGCGTTATCCATCGGGAGAAAGAGTTTAAAAGTTTAAGAGTTTAATAGTTTAAAGGTTTAGGCGTGTGAGTCGGGGGCGATTAAACTGTTGTGCTCAAAATTATGAGAAGGAGTGATGGAATGGAAAATGATTTTTTGCGGCAGATGGCGGATGGTTGATGGCCGATGACCGATGGCTGATGGCCGAAATACAAACACTGATTAACCGGAATAACCTATACCCGTTAACAGCAAAAGCTTTAATCTAAATGCGGCACTCGGCCATCGGCCATCGGTCATCGGCCATCGACCATCCAAGACCCGGGGGCAAAAAAAAAGTCCCGGTCAGCTGACCAGGACTTGTATAAGATCGAATAAGTTTTAAACTTATTTCTTTTTAGCTGCTTTCTTCTTAGCCGCTTTCTTCTTAGGAGCTGCTTTTTTAGCTGCTTTTTTAGGAGCTGCTTTCTTTGCTGCTTTCTTAGGAGCTGCTTTTTTAGCTGCTTTTTTAGTTGCCATTTTTGTAGAATTTAATGTTTAGTAAAATGGGTTATCGATAGTAAAAATAATAATTATTTTATACTACCCAAATTTTTTTCCACAAAAAAATGGCAATCAACAAACTCAGGCTTCTGCAATTGTTACAGAAACGAAGGTTCTGTTGTTTCTTCCCTTACGGAATTCAACGATTCCATCATTCAATGCGAAGAGCGTAAAGTCTTTTCCAACACCAACATTTTTACCAGGATGGTATTCTGTACCACGCTGACGTACGATGATGTTACCAGATATTGCAGGTTGACCACCAAAGATCTTAACGCCAAGACGTTTGCTTTGTGAGTCACGGCCGTTCTTTACACTACCTTCACCTTTCTTGTGTGCCATAGCTAAAAGTTTTTAATGCTATTCCTAATTCCAACATAAGTTTCAACCGGAATTCGGAATCTCTTATTAGGAATTAATTATGCGATGCTTGTTACTTTGATTTTTGTATACGCAGTACGGTGGCCTTTCTTTTTGTGAAAGCCTTTTCTTCTTTTCTGTTTGTACGCGATCACGGTATCACCTTTAACCTGATCAACGATCTCTGCCTGCACTGTCGCGCCAACAGTTGAACCAATAGACAGTTTTCCATCGGCATCCACCAACAAAACTTCCAGGTTTAATTTATCCCCGGCATTGCCCTCAACACGAGGAACGAACAAAGTCTGGTCTTTTTCAACCTTGAATTGCTGGCCGGCTACTTTTACTACTGCTATCATAAATCTATAATTAGGGACGCAAAGGTAGGGGGAAAATGTGATGTTCCCAAAAGGAAAATTTCAAATTATTGACCGTTGTCCGTTAACCGTTCACCGGAAACCAGGGTGATCGATTATAGACGGTTAACGGTCAACGGACAACGGTCAACGAATCAAGGTTTTGCCCGCCTTAACCGTAACCTTTATCTTTGTCTTTCAGTTCCACCGGGTTGACTGCAAATGTAGGCCAATCCGGGGCATAGGAAAGAGTCAAATGCCATTGGAAAAACCGGGTCAACAGATCCAATAAATGATAGAGTTTTGAAAATCAAGTCATTACTTGCGAAGCCATTTGCTTCCTATATATATAGACAGATTCAGAAAGGAATGGCCACCGCCATCCAGGACCAGGAAGCCATCCTTAAAATGCTGATCAAAACAGGCCGCAATACACAGTTCGGCAAAGACGCCGGACTAGATAAGGTGACCACGTACGAAGAGTACAAACAGGCCGTACCGATCCGGGATTATGAACAGATCCGGCCATATATCGATCAGATCAAGGAAGGGAAGCATAATGTATTATGGAAAGGAAAACCGCTGTACTTCGCAAAAACCTCCGGTACAACCAGCGGAACCAAATACATTCCCATCACAAAAGATTCGGTGGATAACCATTTCAGCACCGCGAGGAATGCCGCGCTTTGCTATGTGGCTGAAACCGGCAACACCCGGTTTTTTGATGGAAAGCTGATCTTTCTGTCGGGCTCACCGGTGCTTGAGCGCGTGGCAGATATCCCTACCGGCCGTTTGAGCGGCATCGCCAATCACCAGATCCCTGCCTATTTAAGGTCTAACCAGTTGCCTTCTTACGAAACGAACTGTATTGAAGACTGGGAAACCAAACTGAATAAGATCGTTGATGAAACGATCAATAAAGACATGACACTGATCAGTGGCATTCCCCCATGGATCCAGATGTATTTTGATGAGCTGATGCGTCGCAGTGGAAAGAAGATCGGCGACCTGTTTCCCAATTTCAGTGTAATGATGCAGGGCGGCGTGAATTTTGAACCCTATAAAGCCCGCCTTTTTGAAAGTATCGGCCGTAAAGTAGATTGTGTGGAGTTGTATCCGGCCAGCGAAGGTTTTTTTGCTTTTCAGGATACATTGAAAGCGGAAGGATTACTGTTGAACACAAACGATGGCATCTTCTTCGAATTCGTACCGGCCGGAGAGATCTTTACCGAAAACCCTACACGCCTTTCATTGAAAGATGTGAAGGTGGGAGAGAACTATGCACTGATCGTTAACAGCAATGCAGGTCTTTGGGGATATAATATCGGCGATACGATCCGCTTTGTGTCCACCAATCCATACAGGATCGTTGTAACAGGGCGTATCAAACATTTTATTTCAGCTTTTGGAGAACATGTGATCGGGGAGGAAGTGGAGCATGCGATGAAGATCGCGGCAGATGAAGAAAATGTTCGCGTGACTGAATTTACTGTAGCCCCTTTTGTAAGCAGCGATGCCGGCAAATCTTACCACGAATGGTTTATCGAATTTGAACAGGAACCCGCCGATATGCAGACGTTCATCCAGAAACTGGATGACAATCTTCGTCAAAAGAATGTTTACTACGATGACCTGATCGCCGGCAATATTCTCGAACCACTCAGGGTCACCCGCATCCGTAAAAACGGATTTATCGATTATATGAAATCGATCGGTAAACTGGGTGGCCAGAACAAAGTGCCGCGACTGAGTAATGACAGGAAGATTGCCGGGGAGTTGGAACAGTGGAAGAGATAAAGGTTCTATAACTTCCATATGTTTCATAGGTTTGATAAGTTTGATAGGGCGGTCAGAGCTGGAACCGCTGAAACCTCCGAACCCGCTGAAATCATTCCCAGCTCAGAAACCACCACCAACTATTAACCCTTAAACTTTAAAACTTTTTATACCTTACACCGCTATGTCTGATCAACCAATTCGACGTATTGCCATTTTCGGCTCAACAGGTTCTGTGGGAACGCAGGCCCTGGAGGTAATTGCGGCCAACCCTGATAAATTTTCTGCAGATGTGTTGACGGCGCACGGTAATGAGGAGCTGCTGATCCAGCAATCGCTGAAGTTCAATCCTAATATGGTGGTGATCGGTGATGAGCGTAAGTATGCCAAGGTGAAGCAGGCGCTTTCCAATACTAACATCAAGGTATTTGCTGGTGAAAGAGCGCTTGAAGAAGTGGCAGCGATGGATGTATATGACCTGATGCTGGCGGCGATCGTGGGATATGCCGGGTTGAAACCGACACTGAAGGCAATTGAAAATAGTAAAGCTGTTGCATTAGCGAATAAGGAAACGCTGGTGGTTGCCGGTGATATCGTGATGAAGAAAGCGGTGGAGCACCGTGTGCCGGTGATCCCGGTAGATTCTGAACATTCCGCCATTTTCCAGTGCCTGGTAGGTGAATCGCGGAACAAGATCGAGAAAGTGATCCTGACGGCTTCCGGCGGTCCTTTTCTCGGTAAAAAACCGAATTACCTGGTGAATGTAAAGCGTGAGCATGCATTGCAGCATCCAAACTGGAGCATGGGTGCAAAGATCACGGTCGATTCCGCCACGCTGATGAATAAAGGCCTGGAGATGATCGAAGCAAAATGGCTGTTCAACTTGCAGCCGGACGAGATCCAGGTAGTGGTTCACCCGCAAAGTATCATTCACAGCATGGTACAGTTCGAAGACGGCAGCATCAAGGCGCAGATGGGTTTGCCCGATATGAAACTGCCGATACAATATGCCATGGCATTTCCACAACGGATACAGAACGATTTCCCGAGACTTGATTTCAAGAAGTTCAATACACTCACATTTGAAGAGCCGGATCTGCGCACCTTCCGTAATCTGGGACTGGCGATGGATGCCCTGGCCAAAGGCGGTAATCTGCCCGCGGTAATGAATGCAGCGAACGAGGTAGCTGTATATGCATTCCTGCGCAACCGGGTCAACTTCCTTGATATGACTGATGTGATCGAAAAAACAATGAATAAGATCCCCTTCATCGCCAATCCTACGCTGGAAGAATATTTCGAAAGTGACGGAGAGGCCAGGACCTACGCCGCGGATATCATCAAGTTGTAGGCTTCCGTTTGTTCGATGGCCGATGGCCATTGGCCGAACGGAGTTCTTCCAGGCAAATTTTCGAAACAGCGAATATCTCTGGCAGAGAAAAAATGATGCAATCTGACGCTTGGTCAACCGCCATCTGCCATCGGCCATCGATTTCCTGCTATGCTAAGAAAATCAAATAATTCACGAACGGTTTCCTGAATATGTCTGATTTACCGGATATTTGCGGACTAAGCAAAGACTTAACGAATTTTAACATATGATCCTTCTAGCAATTAATTGGGCGGCAGTAACTGTGCAGGTGGGGCAACTGCTGCTGGCTTTATCTATCCTTATCGTCCTTCACGAATTTGGTCACTACATTACGGCGCGCTGGTTTGGTTGCCGCGTTGAAAAATTCTTTCTCTTTTTTGATCCATGGTTCGCCCTGGTGAAAAAGAAAGTGGGAGAAACGACTTATGGTATCGGCTGGCTTCCGCTCGGAGGTTATGTAAAGATCTCTGGGATGATCGATGAGAGCATGGATAAAGAAGCGATGAAGCAACCGCCTCAGCCATATGAGTTCAGGAGCAAGCCGGCCTGGCAGCGCCTGATCATCATGCTCGGTGGTATCATCATGAATGTGCTGGTAGCGTTTGTCGTGTATGCATTTGTACTGATGATCTGGGGCGAAACAAAGACGCCGATGAACTCGCTGAAATATGGTATCTGGACCCAGGATACATTGATGAACCAGATAGGCCTGAAAAACGGCGATAAGATCGTTTCTGTAAATGGTAAACCTGTCGATTACCTGGAGAACCTCAGCCTGCAGGTATTGCTCGGAAAAGAGATCGTACTGGAACGCGATGGCAAACAGGTTGACCTGAAACTTCCCATCAACCTGATCGAAAAGCTGGTAGAAAGCAGAAAGAGAAAAGGCGGTTTGCTCGATGCACGTATCCCGACTTATGTAGGAGAATTCAATCCAAAATTCAAAGTGCTTGACACCGCTTATGCGAAACAGGCTGGTCTGAAGGAAATGGACAGGATCATTGCTGTTGATTCGGTACCGGTGCAATACTATGATGAAATAGAACCGATCGTATCCAAACATAAGAACGGGTCGGTGAATATCACTGTCGATCGCAATGGCCAGACAATGCAGTTTTTGACGCGTGTTAATGGAGATGGAAAGATCGGGTTGCCATTCCTGAAAGACGAGCAGTACAAAAAACTTGGTGTATATAACACAGAAACGCGTAAGTACGGATTCTTTGCAGCGTTCCCTGCCGGTATCATGAGGACCGGGGAAAAATTGCAGGGATACATCGATCAGTTCAAGATGATCCTGAATCCGAAGACCGGAGCCTATAAAGGAGTGGGAGGTTTCAAGGCGATCGGCTCTGTATTCCCTGAGGTTTGGAGCTGGGAAGCATTCTGGAATATCACTGCATTCCTGTCGATCATCCTGGCGTTCATGAACCTGCTACCAATTCCGGCACTCGATGGCGGTCACGTAATGTTCACTCTTTATGAAATGATCAGCGGCCGTAAACCCAATGAAAAGTTCCTGGAGTATGCACAGATGGTAGGTATGGTATTATTGCTGGGATTGATGCTGTATGCGAACGGAAATGACTGGTTTGGATGGGGAAGAGGGTAATTAAAAAGAAAAAATTCAACAGTAAAAAAGTTAATATTCGAGAAGACCTCCCTTACGGGAGGTTTTTTAATTTTTAATTTCTACTTTTGCATTCGGCTTTGGCCGGGGCTGTACCGGTTTTGACAGCATAGATCTTTGAAGGTGTAAGCATGCCGTGCGTTGGATAATTAGCACGATAATCTGAATATTCAAAATTCAAATGGCAATACTCAGTATGCCATGGCTGCCTAATCAGTGATTAGTTAGTCATTAGGGCCGCCGGGACGGTTGATCTGTTACCATTCCCCGCCGCCGACTTAAAAACAAAACAGGTTGCTGCAATGGAAGTCTGTGACCATTGCTTAAGACCATCCAGATAAGTATTATGTTGGTTTGTTCTTTTCCTGCATAATGCCGACAATCAATAATGAAATAAGCATGTAGAAAGCTTTTGGAGAATGTGTTTGGACAGGGGTTCGAATCCCCTCAGCTCCACCACCTTTATCACTTTCAGGAAAGTATTGACAAGATAACCCGCACACTCGAGGAGTTGCGGGTTTTTTGTTGTCCGTTGGATGCCAATCAACCGGCTTTTAATCTTCGTTATTGCTGTATTCTTCGTTGGGTTCACTACAGTTCGCAGCAATTCAGCAACACTGACAAAACAGAACTTTCTGTACATTTCCCAACGGTCAAACTATCTGCTGAGGTTGTTCGTGTGCTATAGTTGGAAAGGAATATCCGGCAATCCATCAAAACTCATTCAACCAATCAAAAGCGTTTGATATAAAAGTACTTCAGCTTTTAAACGCAGTCACCGCTGTTACACTTGCTTTTTCGGTGACGGTGGTTGGCAAGTTTCTTGAAGCTGATGCCCCGTTGATCCGGATGGATGATCACCGCAGCAGCAATGTTATTCCATTTAGTGTTCTGACGGGCTACGCATAGAATGGTATACATGGAAATCCGACCGGTATCCGATCTGGTTTTATGTATACACATACAAGGCTTTATTGCTCATCTTTACACCCGCGGCTCCTCTGGAACTTTGTTGCCGCTGACATAAATTTCTTCTCTCTTCCTTCAGTATTTGTATATATATTCACTTTCAAATGAGTGAGATTAAAGAACAGGTAAAGAAATTATTTGACCGCATTCCGCGCCGGCATAGCGCAGATAATGTGAAGGAGATCAATAGCATACTGGATTCGTATGAAGATCTGTTGAAAGACATGGAAGCAGACGCACGCTGTGAAAAGCAAGTGGTGCCATTCTTTGAATCGCTGGATCCGATAAGGGCGACCATTAAAAAATCCAACGATAATAAGGCGTCAAAAAAAACGAAGGATCTGCTGTTTGATGAAGGCTCATCTGCACTGAAAGAAAGTGTAGAAGAGTTGTTGCAACTGATCGGCACAGGTAATGTTGGCTGATAACTGATTGGATGAATATGACCTGCTGAACTCCGGCGTGAGAACACAATTATAAGACATGCGTTCTTCCGTGAGAAAGTGCACGGAGCAAAGTGATCATGACGGGGATGTAACCATCCTTATTGCCAGGCAGTATCACAAATGACTCGAGTGATGATCGGCCCGGAGCGTTTTTCTTTTCCCGGAGCATACTTATCTTTGCAAAATCTATGGCAAACAATACGAAATACGAAGAACTGGTAAAAAAACAGTCAGGCTCCCTGGTGGAGAAAATTGTGAAAGAAGTGAGCAGCAAAGATTCCGTGGAGGTTTACTTTGAAGATGAAGATGATGGCCTGTGGGCAACCACAAAAGTGCATGATTATGACAAGGATACGGAAATGTCACTTCGACTGTTGTCTGATAATAAATGGATCCTGCAATTCGGATACTATGATGCCGAAGATGAATTCATTGAACTGCTTCAGCCACTCAGCGAGGCGGAAGTAGACCTAATCCCTAAGGGACTTCAAAAGGTTATGCTTAAAGTGCTGTCAGGTGAAGAAGGCCTGCGGGTGCCGGGAAAAGTGCTGTCCATGTAGGTTAATTAGTTTGCCGCAAACAATATCAACGGCGCTTTTCGGCGCCGTTTTTTATGCTGCAACCTTTCAGTGATCTGCGTGTGAACCCCTTCACAGGTGGCCCGTCAACAGATCAATTGACTATCAGTTTTTCGTGTAAGAAACCATCGCACTTAGATCCGTTCCCACCTCACAGATCAAATACCGCTCATTTCCGGCATTTAAAAAAGTCTTTGCATTGGCAAATGACAATGTTTTGCTGCCATGCACCGGGTGTGGATTATCATTCTTATCCTTGAACTCCAGCGTCAACGTTACATTTTCTATCCGCCATGCATCTGTGAAAAGATGTGGATAGTACTTGATCATTAACCGGCCACCATACTTTTGTATATCGGATAACAAAATATCTTTTCCGCCTGTTTTTAACTGCTCCGGATTACTCATGGTGAGCCTGGTAGAGATCAGTGACAAATTTGCATTGGCATATTTCTTCAAGCCTATTTCTATATAGTCATTCACCGGCATTTCATTTTGCAGGTTCCACTGGGCAAAGGCACAATAGGAAGAGGCGTATTGTTCAGGAAGCGAGAATTTTGTATACACCTCAGATGGGCTTTCTTTATTGTCGCGGCCCGTCGTCACCTTGACTCTCACAGTTGCTAATCTGTACTCAACAACGGTAGAACTTTGAGCCGGTGCCGGGGCTGGCGCCGAAGGCGGAGGATTCGTTGGTGTAGATGGTGGGGGCGGCACTGGCGTTGTAACGGTGCCTTTTGCAGGTTCAGGAGCTTTTAACACAGGAGCCGGCGTTTTTTTGACGACTGTCGGTTTTACTACAGTGGGCCGCGTGGTTTCCTGGGCCATCACAGAAATTGCTGACAGGGTGAGCAGGGTGTATAGCAGAACTATTCTTTTCATCTGTTTGTTTTTGGTGATCAGAGAAAGTAAATGTATCAGGAAAAGAAAGCTCCGGGTATCGCCTGAAAAGATGAATTTTTTGACAGGAATATCACCTGAACAGGGGAGTACCGCGATGTGTTACGGCAGATTGACATTACCAGGCGTGTGTAAGTAGTAAACACAGCATATTACTGCTGCGCTGATCGCTACCTTTTTTTCCTTACTATGACGCCTGACTGGTTTTGTGATTCAGTGTAGAGCCAGGCGTTCATATTCCACCCCGGTTCTCTGCTGATGAAGGAACCTTGTCCGTAACCGCATATAAGCAGGTAAGATGCGGAAGGAACGTTTGATATAGAATTCTTTTAACTGAAGACCTGCTCCGTTCTTCAGGCCGGAAAACAACTGGCTTGAGATCAGGAATCCACTTAACACAAAAAAGAGATCAACGCCTGTCCACCCGAATTCTCCCATTGTATAGGTGCATTCCGGGTGGGGAAATAAGTTAAAATGATACAGGAATACAATGTAATGGCAAGAGCCCTCAGGTGGTCCAGGCCAGCTAATTTTCTGGGCATAGCTGTCTGCTGCCCGTTTTGCGCATCCATTTTGTTGCGGGGAAAAGAGTAGTAGAATGAAAATAAAATTATAGAAAGTGTTTATGTTTTTTTAGCGTTGTTCGATTTTTTTTTGACGTTGCATACAAAGTGAATAGTTCATTCTGCCATCCTGATCTGACGATATCCCGATCCCGGTCTATAGCTATCAGGATGATGTTGTAATGTGTATGTCATTCCGGACACAGATCAACGCAAAGGCATGTTCTCATCTTTGATCAGCAGCCGGATCCAGGGCAGCCCTTTCTGTCTTAACGCCTTTTTCTTGCCAGGTATCGCCTGATGGGAATGTCGTATAATACCATCGCGGCATAAGCAAAGAGCACCAGGAAAATAACGCCCGCTATGATCACTATCACCAGTTCATTGCCGCCCGGTTTCCTGCTCGTCAGATAATTTCCGAAGATCCATATGAATGCATAGTGCGTCATGTAAAGAGGGTAGGAAATATTGCCGGCAAAACGGCAAACTTTTTTCCATGTTGATGACAGGATCGATCCTGCGCCCAACGCCACAAGCAGCGGAAAATACAGGAGGACGATCAATGCTTCTGTCAGCCAGTTCCACTTCGACGACGGCATGATAAAGGCAAGGAACAGCAGAACCGACAGTCCAATGAACCCCAGTTTATTCTTAATGATCCAATGCGAACGATAGATCAAGAGTCCGGCTAAAAAAGAATAAGCAACACGAACACCGCCGTCAAAGAAATTGTCTTTTGACCAACCGCCTAATAAGTTTCCCGCGCGGTAGCTGACAAAGAGAAGGCCCGCAGCTGCCAGGACCGTCAATGCCGCCAGCGAGCGGCGACCCACTTTATAAAGCACAAAAGCGTAGAACAGGTTGGCAACATATTCCCAGAAAAGTGACCAGGCAGGGGCATTGAGCGGAAAGTTATTAAAGAAACGTTCTTCCATTAATGGAAGAGGGATCATGAAAATTGAACCGGCAAAAAGCAGGGCAAGTTTACCAATGTTATAAGTTGGATTCGACGAAAACGGATCCAGCAAAAATCCCAGCAAGCCTAATACAGCACCCAGCACCACCAACGGATGCAGTCTTATCAGCCTTGATTTGAAAAATTCTTTCACACCCATTTTCCCAATACGGTTATCATACGCATAGCCGATGACAAAGCCTGAAAGGCAGAAGAAAAAGTCCACCGCCAGGAATCCGTGCCCGATGAAGTTTTTAGCTGGATCGCTGAACACCCATTCCATAAAATGGAAGATAACAACGGCAAGAGCGGCAACGCCTCTTAAGCCGTCGAGGATGTCGAAATGTTGTTTGGATCTTAAGAGGTCGGGAGATATTTTTTCTTCGGTTGACAAGTTGAAGGATGGTGAAAGTGATAGAATGAGTGGATGGTTGTTTTAGTTTGCAGTGAAGAAGCTAAGATACGTATCTGAAATTATTTTCCGGCGGCATAACGGGGCAAGCATTTTCAGCTATGCTATCCAGGCCAGATCTTCCACCAGGTTTGGGCTTCCCGGTCTGGTATGCGCCAACCAAGTACTGAACAACGCCCAACGCTTTTCCCCAATTCAAGTCCGACTGGGGCATAGCCCACGTGACCTCCGGCTTCAGGAAGTAATATTCCGAACATATTGTAATTTATGTTTATGTTTTTCGGCGGACTTTACAGGGATTAAGTTTGCATCAGGAAGGTGCAGAAAAAACTATGTTGATCATTCACTAATTCACAGCTTACCAAACTTACCTTGCACATCATTGTTATCGTCTACCACAATCGTCAACTTAATTATGGGAAGAAAACGTTATATCTCGCTGATCTTGGTATTAGGTACACTTACGGCATTGGGTCCATTTTCGATCGACATGTATCTGCCTGGTTTTCCGGCGATCGCGAAGAATCTTGATACGGATGTAGCGGGCGTGGCATTGTCTCTTTCAAGTTTTTTTATCGGTCTGGCAGCCGGCCAGCTTTTATATGGACCATTGCTCGATAAGTTTGGCCGGCGCAAGCCCTTGCTGTTCGGTCTGAGTTTTTATATTCTTGCGTCTGTCGGGTGTGCGATGGCCACTTCATTAAATGCATTGATCATTTTAAGGATCATCCAGGCGCTCGGTAGTTGCGCCGCTGCTGTTGCATCGATGGCAATGGTACGTGACCTGTTTCCTGTAAAAGACAATGCAAAAGTGTTTGCCCTGCTGATGCTGGTGGTGGGCGCTTCGCCAATGGTAGCGCCTGCGATTGGAGGGTATGTTACGGCGGGACCGGGTTGGCAATGGGTGTTTGTCATACTTGCTGCGATGGCAGTGGTCATTATGCTGGCAGTTATATTCGTGCTGCCCAACAGTTATAAACCTGATCCAACCTTGTCATTAAAGCCAAGACCGATCATCAATGGATTCCTGAATGTTTTAAAAGTTCCGCAATTCTATACCTACACATTGACGGGCGCCTTCGCATTCTCGGGATTGTTCGCCTATGTGGCCGGTTCTCCCCTGGTATTTATGGAAGTGTTTGGTGTGAATGACAGAATATATGGCTGGATCTTCGCGGGCCTTTCTGTCGGTTTTATCGGCTCCAGCCAGGTGAACACGTTGCTCCTGCGACGTTTTAGCAGCGAGCAGATCGTGAAGGTATCTCTGCCTGCTCAGGCGATCGTGGGCATATTGTTTCTGATAGGTGCTATGTCAGGTGTGCTGGGCTTTTGGGGAACGATCGTCATGATCTTCCTGTTCCTGTGTTGCCTGGGTATGACCAACCCGAATGCTGCTGCCTTAACACTTGCGCCGTTCTCCAAAAATGCCGGAACGGCCTCCTCCTTATTCGGTGCATTGCAACTGGGCATTGGTGCGCTGATATCTACCAGTGTCAGTTTATTCGATAGCCTTTCAGTAGTGCCGTTGGCCGCAGTTATGTGTATCACTGCTGTTATCGCATACCTGATATTTTTGATCAGCATGCGTGTCAACCGCGGAAAGTTCACCGGTGTGACAGGAGATAGTGTTATTGTAGGGCATTGATCGTTGCAGGTAATTCCAACTATTCGTCGCACACCTGTGCGATCATTGCATTGCTTAAGCCAATAGGATATCAGGTAGATTTTAGGAAAGTCTTGTCTGCCTTTCCTATCCCCCCGGATATTGATTGTTGCGGGAAAGTTTTTTTATACAGGATCTATGATGGTGAGGATAAGATGGTGGAATCCTCCAAACAGTGCCAAGAAGTATGAAGATGGCAAAGTGTTTACGCGCACAACAAGTCATCTTCTTTTTATACGCCGGGGAAACGCGATTTGACAATCCAGCCGTTTTTGCCTGTCATTGATCAGGAGATAAGATATTTTTCCGCAAATTACAGGGAGCGGATAATGTGGGATCGGTTTAACTCAAGGTAAAATTCAATTTGTGCAACTATCGCCATCGCCTGCGTTAGCTGGTATTATCAGGCATTTTCTTTTGTTGGAGAATAACAGCAGCGAATGTAAACGCTTCCGGCTTTTTCCGGATGGAAGCCCGGGAATGGTTTTTACGTTAAAAGGCTGTTTAAAAGGAGCTTCCCTGTACAGTGATACATTTCCCGAAAGTTTTATCTATGGTCAACTCACACAATACCTCGATATTTATGCAGAAGCTAATACAAGATTAATGATCGTTCCATTTCATCCGGCTTCATTTTCTTCGCTCTTAGGTATTCCTGCTGTTAGCCTGGCAGATCAGATCACTGAAATGAATATGATTACGGGAAATGATCTGAGAATTGAACTCCAGTCTTTGCAGGAAACTTCAACGGAAAAAAATGTGAAGATGATTGAAGCATTGGTGATGAAGAAGTGTTTGGAAAATGTTCCTGGAAAGCTACAAGTGGCAGATCGTGCTTTACAGGTGATCAGGCAACACAAAGGCGGCATAAGTGTAAAAGAATTGTGTTCAGTTACGGGCTGCCACCAGCGAAATCTGGAACGCCTGTTCCGTGAATTTGTAGGGCTATCGCCGAAAAGACTTTGTACGATACACCGCGTTCATAATTTTATCCGGGAAACACGCACAGATAGATCTTCAGCGCGGTTTACATCGGGCGCGCTCTCAAGTGGCTATTTTGATCAGGCACATTTGAATCATGAATTCAAGTCGTTAACGGGCATTACTCCTGGCGATTATTTTCGTAACGGTGAACGTCTTGCAGTGAACTTTTTTAGTGTTTAGCGTTAAGCTGTCGTGTTCTTACAATTTCAATAATAAAACTGGTGCTAGCTTTGTTAAAAACATGAGCAACATCTCAGTAGCGACGGTACAATTTGAAAACAAGAGTGGCGATAAGGAATATAACCTCGCTAAAATTGACGGATTTGCAGGTCGCGCTAAAGCAGCAGGAGCTAATGTGGTCGTTTTTCACGAGTGCTCTGTAACAGGATATACGTTTGCGCGTAAACTTTCGAAAGAAGCGTTAACAATGCTGGCAGAAGAGATCCCCGATGGGAAGAGTGTTCGGGAGCTTATCCGGATCGCATCTGTTCACGAAATTGCTATTTGTGCGGGGCTTTTTGAAACAGGAAAGGACGGGTATCTTTATAAGGCATATGTCTGTGTCGATAAAAACGGACTTATCGCAAAGTTCAGAAAGCTTCATCCATTTATTAACCCACACCTTCAACCGGGTTCAGCTTATTGCGTGTTTGATCTTTATGGCTGGAAGTGTGGCATCCTGATCTGTTATGACAATAACATCATAGAGAATGTACGTGCTACAAAACTACTGGGAGCGGAGATCATTTTCATGCCGCATGTAACAATGTGTACGCCATCAACCCGGCCGGGAGCAGGATTTGTAGATCCGGCATTATGGGAAGCGCGTAAAACGGATCCCACATCGCTTCGCTTGGAATTTGAAGGAATGAAAGGCCGTGACTGGCTGATGAAATGGTTGCCGGCGAGGGCTTATGACAATGCGGTGTATTGTATCTTTTCTAATCCGATCGGCATGGATGATGATCAACTTAAAAACGGCCGCTCGATGATCATCGATCCGTTCGGTGATGTAGTGGCAGAGTGCACTGAACTGGATGAGTCGATGGTTACTGCCTGCCTCACTAAAGCAAAACTTCAACTGGCTGGCGGTGATCGGTATCTTAAAGCGCGAAGACCTGCGCTCTATAAAGAAATACTGGGAGCGGATCATGAACCTTATCAATCGGTGAGCTGGCTGCATGATACAGGGAAAGGTAATGAGCAGATCTGATACAGTCAAAACAGGGTCAGTTATTGTGCAGCCTGGCGATAGGAGGCTGCACCGGGCATTGTGTTCTGGCATTACCTATTGATTATCTTCGGATGAATCCGGGGGATTAAAAGTACCTAACGGTCCGCTTGATATTGAGCCTCGCTGCGCATACATTCTGACGCTTAATTAATATAAAGCGGCGATGGTAGTCCGGGCTTCATGTGTTTCAATGGGCAGCCCGGAACTTGTTGATAAGCTCTTGCAATTTTTTTGCGGATATGCCGGTATAAGCTTGTATCGCAGATAGCGGCACCTTAGCGCTGAGCATTTTATTGATAACCTCTTCGACTCCTTCCACTTTTCCTTTAGCAACAGCCTCCTGGTAAAAAAGGACTTTATTAAGATCATACATGATAGGCATATTTTGTTCCTCCTTTATAATTTGTTGTTGAATTTTATCTCCGCGGATGGACCCAAGAATTTTAAAGATGCCGATCTGCTCGTCCAGCAAGGATCCTGATTCCGCCAGCATCTCCTGCAGTTTCACCAGTATCTGACGGATCATGGAAGCTTTATCCTCATTGTTCCTTCCTGTTAATATGGCCAGCATAACTTCCGCAGCCCTTTGGGAATGAAGGAATATTTCCGGGTCCATATCTCTTATATCGATCAGCTGGTATTCGTAATAATTATGGCCCTGCCGTATAAAATTTCTCATTGACAATTTTTCATTTCCAGTATAAATTACCACACTGGTCACTTCCATCCTGTACTTCAAGCGCAGCAGGTAGTGATAACATGCCATCCGATCGGCCATGCGATAGTCATTGGTCGACTGGAATTCCAAATGAAAAATATTCTTCCTGTCTTCCATCTCAAGCAGTAACAGTGTGTCAGGCTCTTGTTCAAAAATCTGACTGACTCTTGGTGGCAGGGGAGTTATCCCTGTAACCCTTCCCGAAACAAAACAGGATAGCAGGTCAGTACTCGGATGTTCCAGGTTCTTCCGCATGATCTTGTCTACATATTTATCTCCTCTGTTTTGTTTCTCCCGCATCTATTGCAAACTACCATTCATACTCGTTATGAGAATGATGTTTTCAACAGCAATTAATGTTTTTTAACGAGAGGAATATTGCTTTTAAATCTTCCGATCCGCACTTTAGCCAAACCCTGGTATCAGGCAGTTGAAGTATTTTACAAAGGTTGCAAGAATTGTTATTGCAGCAAAGTTTTTGGGGCATC
>JBEVKW010000292.1:0-13630 GCA_040509495.1 Chitinophagaceae bacterium
CTCTACGCCAGGCAATTTGAAAAACTTACTTTTTCTTTTTTGCTTTCTGAGCTTTCTTCTTCGCTTTCAGCGCTTCTGCCTTCGCTTTCAGCTTTTCTTTTTTTGCTTTCGCGAGTTCTTTTTCTTTAGCCAGTTTCTGATTGGCTTTCTCTATCCTGATATTCTCACGGATCGTATTCCAGTAATCTTTGCCATATCCGACAAAGATCTCCTGTCCTGCAGGAATATCTTTTTTAGCCTTGATATAAACCTTGTCATTCTCTTCTACGTACTCTGCATTGTTGGAAACGCCTTTTGTACGGGATAGTCCGCTCGCATCGTTGGCGTATCTTGCCAATGCAGATTTCCACGGGCGTGCGTCGATCACGTATTTGTTATTCACGAAATAGATATAGCCATTTTCTTCACCCTGCACTTCTTTCCAGGTGGTTCTTTTCCCTTTGTATTCTACGATCAAAGTCCCTTTAGGAATTGCTTTGTTGGTGAAGAGGCCCATGCCTGAGTCGGGGAGGGCGGATGTTTTAACGAGGAGTTGTTTTTCAAGTAATGCCATGTTGCGAAGATAGGAGAAAGAAGGGGTTCAAAAGGTTTGGGAGATTTCATCGGTTTGGAATTTCTGGAACCTAAGAAACCTTCCAAACTTCTAAACGAAAAAAGCCACTCCCTCACAGGAATGGCTTTCTCTATAACGTAACCGCAATGCTTAGTAACGGTAGTGTTCAGGTTTGTAAGGACCTTCTTTAGTGATGCCCAGGTAAGAAGACTGAGCAGGAGTCAGTTCGTCGAGAACCACGCCGATCTTAGCGAGGTGGAGACGTGCAACTTTCTCATCAAGGTGCTTAGGAAGAACATACACTTTATTTTCGTAGTTCTTGTGGTTACCCCAAAGTTCGATCTGAGCCAGTGTCTGGTTAGAGAAAGAGTTACTCATCACGAAAGAAGGGTGACCAGTAGCACAACCCAGGTTAACCAGACGGCCTTCAGCCAGGATGATCACATCATGACCGTCTACATTGTAAAGATCTACCTGAGGTTTGATCGTGTCTTTAGTGTTGCCATAGTTTGTATTCAACCAGGCGATATCGATCTCGATATCAAAGTGGCCGATGTTACAAACGATCGCTTTATCTTTCATTGCTTTGAAATGCTCACCAGTGATCAGGTCACGGCAGCCGGAAGCAGTAACAATGATGTCAGCTTCTTTTACGGCGTCGATCATTTTCTTCACTTCAAAACCGTCCATCGCGGCCTGGAGGGCGCAGATAGGATCGATCTCCGTAACGATCACGCGGCAACCAGCACCTGCCAGGGAAGCAGCAGAGCCTTTACCTACGTCACCATAACCACCCACAACTGCCACTTTACCTGCCAGCATTACGTCAGTAGCACGGCGGATAGAGTCAACCAGTGATTCTTTACAACCGTATTTGTTGTCGAATTTAGATTTAGTCACAGAGTCGTTTACATTGATAGCCGGCATAGGGAGAGTTCCTTTTGCAACGCGCTCATATAAACGGTGAACACCTGTAGTGGTTTCTTCAGAGATACCTTTTACATGCTGAACCAACTCAGGGTAGGTATCCAGTACCATGTTTGTCAGGTCACCACCATCGTCGAGGATCATGTTCAGAGGTTTGTCCTGCGCACCGAAGAACAGTGTCTGTTCGATACACCAGTCAGCTTCTTCCTGAGTCTGGCCTTTCCATGCAAATACACCGATACCTGCGGCAGCGATAGCAGCAGCAGCGTGATCCTGCGTAGAGAATATATTACAAGAGCTCCATTTAACTTCAGCACCCAGTGCCACCAGTGTTTCGATCAGCACGGCAGTTTGGATGGTCATGTGCAGACATCCCGCAACACGCGCACCTTTCAGTGGCTGTGAAGGACCATATTCAGCACGGATAGACATCAGGCCGGGCATTTCTGCTTCAGCCAGGCGAATTTCTTTACGGCCCCATTCAGCCAGGGAAATATCAGCCACCTTATAGGGTAAGGAGAAATCAATTGATTTTGATACAGTAGACATTTTTTTGTTTGATTTTGCGGGCAAAGGTACTGTTTAGCCTTTATATCCCCTAATACTGGATGAATGTCTTAGTAAGAATGTTTACTGACGATGAACACATTACACAGGCGATGGGGAATCCACAATCCTTCTGATCAATCCCGTAACTTTTTTTGAAGCAAGGGTACGCCCTTTGTATTAACTTTGAAACCACCTGAAAATCGCCCCGATATGTATGTATACGATACTGTTTCTGCTGCCGTTAATGGTTTAAAAGCAAGAGGTTACGTGTCAGATTTTACGCTTGATGAGGACTGCCTGCTTTGCGGGGATGTTCGTCATGACCTGGAAGACTTTGAAATTGTCGAAGTATACCGGTTTGAAGGCGATACAGATCCTGCGGATGAGGCTGTTGTATATGCTGTTGATGGCTCGAAGGGCAAAAAGGGCATCCTTATTACCGGCTATGGCGCCTCGGCTGAAGGAATGAGTGCGGACATGGCCAGAAAGTTGTCTATCGAAAAACATTGATCCATCACCTTTCTAATCCTGTCAATATGAAACATCTTACTGCGTTATTATTTGCTGCCGCATTTACATCACTGCCATTTATCGCCGCTGCTCAGAAAGGAAGAAAGCAGGTCAAGGATTCTCTTTCGATCTCCTGTATTCTGCTGAATGCGAAAGATATCACACCTAAAAAGCGGGAAGATGGGATGGAAGAACTCAAGCTGGTACTCTCCAGCGATACAGATACAACTGTTCGTGCAGGCATGGATGCGGTGATCAGCAAAGTACAGCGTACGCAGGAAGGGAAATGGGAAGTAGTCTATTATCACCAGGATTACTGGTTCTGGATGAGCGGGATCTCAAAGGTGACTGTCCGGCCGAACCAGAAGGTCAAAGCCGGAGATCCTATCGGGATCAATGAACCAGGCGAGCCGGTAGAACTGCTGGTATATGATTTTGAAACACCGGTTGATCCAAAGAAATATTTGACGTGCGGGAAGTGATCTAAAAGTGGCTGGGGAAGGAGCAACACAAAGATCGCAAAGTAAACCGCGGAGAACGCAACGAGATGTATTCCGGAAATGTTCTCCCTCCGGCCTTTGCGGTATACTTTGCAAGCTTTGCGATACGCCTATGCCAGTCTTTTATCCATCACATAATCATTCATGAAATATCCTCCACCAATCCCGATATCTTCTTCCTCCACTTTTACAAAACCGATCTTCTCATAAAATCCAACCGCCGGGTTTTCGCGATTTACGTTTAACCGAAGAATCATTCCGCCTTTTTTTGCTGCAGCTTTTGCAATAGCGTCCACCAGGAATTTGCCGGTACCGCGTCCCTGTTGGGAAGGAAGAACATAAAGCTTATGCAACTTATACACGCCTGGTTCTGCGAGTCCGACAGATGCAAAGCCAACCGCTTCCACGCCGTCGTAAGCCAGCAGGAATTCAGCTCCGCCTTTCATCTGTTCCGATAATGAGTGTTCGCTATACATCATGTTCAGCATATAGTCGATCTGCTCCTTTGAAATGATCTGTCCGTATGCGGTTGGCCAGATCCTGATGGCCAGGTCGCGGATCAGCGGTATATCGTGCGCATAAGCTTTGCGAAGGCTCATTGTTTCCATCGGATTATATGTTTGCTGTGAAAGTTTTCGGTGTTTTCTGATATGAATAAAGCTAAGCCTGACGGCGATAACAAATGAAGTGATCGCTCCGGCGATCAGTAGTCCGTCTGCGATAAGATCCCTTACTGATGGAGAGTCGCGGATGAATAAAAAGAAATCATACATGCCATGGAATAGCACTGCCCAGAATAATCCGGTCAGCAACAACATCGTCTTTCCCTTCTGTGCGAATTTTGCATTCCCTGCATAATACCCCATGAGTACGCCAAAGGTTGCGTGAGCGGGAACTGCCAAGAACATCCTGAGAAAAGCAACCTGGTATCCCTGCCCGGTTTGAGCTGACTGGTACACATACAAGATGTTTTCCAGCGTAGCAAAACCCATACTTACCATCACGGCATATACGATTCCATCTAACGGCTCGTCATACTTTTTGCTGGGATACGCATAGAAGCGAAGGGCGAGGAATTTTACACCTTCTTCAACGAGGGCAACATACAGGAAAGCTTTTATGGCGATGGCGGAGACACTTGTTTCATAGTTGATCAGGTAGTGCTCTATGATCGCTGCCGGTATTACCGTTATCATGCCCAATAGAAAACTGATCAGCAGGTTTCGTTTCGGCTCACGGTTATAAGCATCCCTGTGAAAAATGAACAGGCAGATGGCGATGCCCGGAGCAATGGCGAGTAGAAGCAGTTGCATCGGAAGAGAAGTTTAAAAGTTTAATGGTTTAGCAGTTCATAGGGTTTGGGTAATCGTCTGTTTAAACGGTTGATCATTCGTTGAAGATAACTGTTAAACGATTAACAGCTAAGCTACTAAACCCTGGCGCTGATATAGAAAAAATAAAGGTTTAAAAGTTGATTGTTCCGTTGTCAGAAAGTTATCAGGTCTTTCAACGCTGAAACTTTTAAACTATTGAACAATAAAACTTTTAAACCCTTAAACTATAGAGTGCGCGATCAGCTTATAATCCCATTTTCTTTTTCAGGTTTGCGTCGATCGCATCGAGGAATTCCTGTGTATAAAGGAAGTCTTTACCATGCTCAACCTTTGGCTTGATCGTCAAAGCCAGATCTTTTGTCATTTTTCCTTCTTCAACCGTTTCGATACAAACGGCTTCGAGGGCGTTGGCGAAGTCGATCAGCGGCTGGTTGCCATCGAGTTTACCACGGAAAGCCAGGCCTCTTGTCCATGCAAAGATCGAAGCGATCGGGTTGGTGGAAGTTGGATTCCCTTTCTGGTGTTCGCGATAGTGGCGGGTAACAGTACCATGGGCCGCTTCAGCTTCGAGGGTTTTGCCATCAGGCGTAACCAGTACCGATGTCATCAGGCCGAGAGAACCGAAGCCTTGTGCAACCGAATCACTTTGTACATCACCATCATAGTTTTTACAAGCCCACACAAAGCCACCGTTCCATTTCATGGCGCTTGCTACCATGTCATCGATCAGGCGGTGTTCGTAAACGATCCCTGCTTTTTCGAATTGTGCTTTGAACTCGTTCTCGTAGATGTCCTGGAAGATATCTTTGAAACGTCCATCGTATTTTTTCAGGATGGTGTTCTTGGTAGAGAGGTAGAGGGGCCAGCCTTTAGAAAGTGCCATGTTCATACAACTGCGCGCAAAGCCTGCGATGCTTTCGTCCGTGTTGTACATAGACAGGGAGACGCCACCGCCTTTGAACTGAAACACTTCATGTTCGATCACCTGTCCGTCTTCACCGACGAATTTGATGGTCAGTTTACCTTTTCCGGGTACTACGAAGTCTGTTGCGCGGTACTGGTCACCAAAGGCGTGACGGCCCACGATGATCGGGCGATCCCAGGTAGTTACCAGGCGCGGGATATTTTTGATCACGATGGGTTCGCGGAATACAGTACCGTCGAGAATGTTGCGGATAGTGCCGTTAGGGCTTTTCCACATTTGTTTCAGGTTGAACTCTTTTACGCGGTCTTCATCAGGAGTGATGGTAGCGCATTTGATACCTACACCGTACTGTCTGATAGCATTGGCCGCATCAACGGTCACCTGGTCATTCGTCTGATCGCGGTATTCCACACCCAGGTCATAGTATTTTATATCAAGATCCACATACGGGAGGATCAGTTTGTCTTTAATGAACTTCCAGATAATGCGGGTCATTTCATCTCCGTCCAGCTCAACTACTGGATTTGCAACTTTGATCTTTTGGGACATAGTAAAGTTTGGTTTTGTAAGTTTAATTTTTCTCCGCCTCCACCTTCGCTAAAGCTCCGGCGGACATTGCCCGCTAAAGGCGAGCGGTGCGAATTTACAAAATATCATGGCTAAATCCGCTCAGATTCTCCGCAACCGTTCCCGGAATCCAAAAAAATAGGCTGCTCACTATTTCAGGATTCTGTTTTTTTACCTAACTTCTACAAACAAATGGGCGCTGCATATGGAAAATGTAAAGGTCTTTCTGAATTTCCTGAGGAAGTTTGTGACCATAACAGACGAGGAGTTTGAAAAAAGCATCCAGCCTGTACTTAAAGTAAGGAAATTCCGGAAAAAGGAATTCCTGGTAAAACAGGGCGAGATCGAACACTACTTCAACTTCATCTCCAAAGGGATCATCCGTAAATATTACAAAACCAGCAAGGTTGAAACCAACGTTCAGATATCCACCGAAGGACAGGTAATCCTGGGCCAGCAATCCTTTCTCAGTCGCGAGCCTTCCGAATATTTTGTGGAAGCCATTGAACCCGCTACAGTCATCTCCATCCGGCATGATAAACTCGAAGAACTCTACGCGCAGTCCAAACGGATGGAACGCCTTGGCCGGCTCGTGATCACTCACATGATGATCGTTAGTGACACCTGGCAAATGCAGATGATCAAAATGACACCGCGTGAAAGATTTATTGCTTTTGTAAATAAGAACCCTGAGTTGATGAGAAGAGTGCCGCAAAAATATCTTGCTTCCTATCTAAATATCAAGCCTGAAACCTTCAGCAGGTTTAAGCATCTACTGAAGAACAATCCGAATAATATGGCGGCGTGAGGATCGTTGGCCGCCACTGATATGCCACCTTAGTCGCCAACCTGACCAATATTGCCGGACTATTGATGAAAAAACTGGCGTAGAAGCAACGTAAAGAACCCAAAGTACCGCAGAGGACGCAAAGGTTTTGCTGGTACAAAAAAAAATCTTTTCGCCTGTTGCGATACGTTGAGTCCTCTGCGTTAATTCTATGCCAGTTTGATTGACGAAATTCTCCGCTCAGATCCTGTACATGGTGAGACACGCACGCCGGCGTACCACCTTCCTGAAGTGTGGCCACTTTCCGGTTACAACTTCAGCAACAACTCTTCCAGTTTCTTTGAGCTTTCCTTTTCCTGCTTTGCTGCTGCAATTGCCAGCGGAACGATTCTTTTAGCTTCTTCTTTGTTGCCAGATTTATACAAAAGGAATGCATAAGTGTCCAGATAAGCAAATTCCGGTTTTTGATCAGTCAACTCCTTCATCCATTGTATGCATTTTGCAATTACCTGCTGGTCTTCACATTTCCTGTAAACATCCCAGCAAAAATAATTCACAGCTTCTTCGTTGAATTTTCCGCTGTTCTTCAACTGCTCATTGATCTCAAAAACTTCATTCCACTTGTTTTGATGTATGAGGAGCTCTTTCTCATAGTAAGGAACCATGCTGCTGATATAACTTTCCCCGAGAGCTGTTCTTGTGAAGTCGATTGCTTTTTTGAACATCGCTTCGTTATTTTCTGCAACAGCCTTTTCGAATTTTCCGGAGCTTAAAAAGTAAAAGAGCACTTCCACGTCCGTGTTACCAAAAAGAGATTCATATCTGGACTTGTTTTTTAGAAGTTGCTTGAGCATCGCCTCAGGAAGTTGTTCACCGTGGAAATAGATCAGCACAGAAAAGTATTCTTCAGCGTATAGACTTTTTTGTTTGCTCAGGAATTTTTTAAGCGCTGCTGTGTCAAGCTGGGTATTTGTACGGTTTATATAATCTGTATAGAACCGTGGATACTTTGAGGCATCGATCCTGTTAGCGTAACCCTTTATTTTTTTTCCTGAACGTACTGCTTGCAGTGCATTGTTCGTAAACTCGAAAACGGCTTTGCTTAATGATTGAAAGTCGTTACCCGGGAAGCCATATTTTCTTTCGATCACATAGCCGTTTTTATCAAGGATCAAACCGGTTGGATAACTCATTACGTGGTGTTTTTTTGATAAATGAAAAACACTGTCTTTCTCGGCATCGTATTTAAGCAGGATAAATTCGTTGCCAAGTTGTTGTTTGACGGAGTCATGCTGGAAAACCAGTTTATCCAGTTGTTTACACGGAACGCACCAGGTGGTATAAAAATCAACAAATATCAATTTGTTTTCTACAGTTGCTACTTCGAGAGCTCTGTGATAATCCTGGTTTATTACTTTCAAATCCTGTCCGTGACTTCTGCAATGCCACAATAGCAGCATTGTCAGCAATACTAAATATTTCATGTTTGATTGTGCTGTTTTGGTGAGGTGATAGGCTGGCGACCGGATGTGTGGGGATGGGCACAAGGGCTTTTATCGGGCGTTAACTGTGGCAACCTTTATTGTCACAGCTTTGATCCGGTCATATTTACATTTCAGATCTTCCCGCCGGCCGTTTTATTGCACGGGTAAGGCGGGAAGATCAGGAAATGTATTCAGTCTTTGGTCTTTATATTGAATGAACTGTTGGCGAAGTAGGTAGACGGCCTGGGCATTTGAATGCGGTCTGTACGTTACCTTCGGCGCATAAGTTTATTTCCTGCGCATGTAGATATTTCCGGATACAGTTTCAAGTTTCACCAGATCCTTGCCTCCGTTCACAGAACCTTTGATGTGCGATGAGTAGCTGCCTTCTTTTTTGTTCTGAATGTCGATATCAAGATCAGAATAGATGGTGCCCGTTACTGTTCTGGCGTCTATGTTTGCAGTATTCATGGACACATCCAGGCTGCCTGAAACTGTTTTTAAGGTCAGCTTTCCCTTATACCCTTTGATGCCGACATCGCCTGATACAAGGTCTGTCTCCAGGTCTCCTTTGAAGTCTTCCGTGATAAGGTTCCCGGAAATGCTTTTAACAATCAGCGATATATTCTCTGGTACATAGACCACGTAGGTGATTTCTATATTTGTACCGTAACTTTTACCGTTGCTCTCTTTACGCTTTTTTTCAAAATAGTCTCCGTAATCGTCTTCAACCTGGAAGGTGCCGGATGCCTCGCTTGTTTTCAACTGATAAACGCTGTTGCCTGCACCCTCATCTATATTGACGTAGGCCGTCAGCCGGATATCGTTGCCCGTACCCTGAACGATTTTGATCTCACGGGCGAACTTCAGGTGCAGTTTCACTTTCTGCGCTCCGTTGATCCGGAAGGTTTCGTCAACTTTTCTTTGCGCGATGCCGGTAAATGCGATCGACAGAATTAAAACAGCTAATAATATTTTTTTCATGGCTATGATGATTTAGGTTTGAGTGATTATTTCTTTTTCAGGTAAATATTGCCGGTGGATGCTTTCAGCGAGACTTTAACGCCGCCATTATTAATGTCTCCGGTAATAGCCCGATGCCCGCTGACCGGCTTCAGCCCGTCTTCACGTTGTTTGACGAGATCAAAGTTTGAGTATACGCCACCCATGGTTGACTTCATCTCTATCGAAGCTTTAACGGTGGAAGGAAGGAACACTTCAATATTCCCCGTAGACGAGGCCAGTGATATGGGAGCTTCCTGGTTAAGCGTACTGAAGTCTGCTTCAATATCCCCGGTAGCGGAATGAGCTGTAACGGGACCTGTTACTTTTTTCAGTTTGATCTCACCAACATTGGTTTTTAATTCCAGTTCCCCACTCCAGTCATCTACGGTGATATGTCCGAGACTGCCCGCATCAAGATAAAGGGCAACAGAGGCTGGAAGTGAGATGGTAAGGCCTTCCCGTTTAAGATGAGACATCAGGTCTTTCAATTTCAATACCCCACCGTTCTGTTGTTGTAACATTCCTACGCCTGTATTATCAGTGCCGCCAGGATAGATCGCCTTTAAGCCTTTGGCTTTTTCGTCTTCCTCTTTCTGAGTGTCGTCATAGCGTACGTTCGCTCCGGTATTGCCACAGTCAGTGCAGCCGGCTGTGATCTTTATTTCATTACCAGTGCTTTTGATAATGCGGATATTGGTTTCGGTTTCTATCTCTACCCGGGAAATACCGGTGAGGGCTTTTTTGAATTCCTTTTGTGCATTGGCTTTCAGGCCTGCGAGGAAAATGGGGTATAGCAGTATTAAAAAATATTTCATGCGGTTAAATTTCTGTTTAATTAGATCTGTGTAAGACCATACCTGACCTGTTCTTTGACAAAGCCGGGAACGGCGGGTTCGTTCAATAGTTTTTGCATAGGTTTTACTGCACGCTTTTCACGTGCGCCGATAAGGAATTCGATGATAGCGATCTGGACGTCGGGACTGGATTCGAGATCAAGTGCTTGGATCAAAGCCTGCTTAACAAGTTCTTCATCTTTGAATTTCCACAGTGCTTCAGCGGCGGCGAGCCTTACGTTTACGTTTTCGTCGTGGTGTAATCTGTTAATGATCGCTTTCAGAACTTTTTCATCCGGTTGTTCCATTTCTTCCGAGTAACTGACCGCCTGAATACGTTTGCTCGCGGAACTATTGTCCAGCATCGCCAGTGTTCTTTCTTTCATCATTTCCTGGTATTGCAACTCCAGGTGACCGATCCGTTGTTCTGTTTTACGATTGGCCTGATAGGTTCCGTAGATAGTTCCCGCGATCAACAGTGCTGCTGCAGCAGCAACTCTTAGCAGTGGTTTCCAGGAGATCCTGAACACTTTTGCGGGCCGGGATACCGTTGACGATTTCTCCGTGTCGAGCATTGCCTCGAATGATTGCGAAAGTCTTTCCGATGGAGCTTCCTTCGGGATCTTGCCGATCATCTCCAACAACGATCTGTTTTGCTCAAATGCCGACTGGCAATTCGCGCATTCACGCAGGTGATGATCTACCTGTTTTTTTTCGTCTGCTGATAATGCATTATCCAGGTGATCAAGGATCAGGTTTTCTACATCATTACATTTCATATCTCAACGGATTCAAAGTAAACGGTTCTTAATTTTTTTACGGCCCGATGGACCCTGACTTTGACAGCTGCTTCCGTACTGTTTAGTACTTCCGCGATCTGCAAATATTTCATGCCATGAAACCGGCTCATGATCAGGATCTCGCGATCAGCTTCGGGAAGTTTTAGCAAGGCCTTTTTAAGCTCCACCAGCTGATCTCCATCTTCCACTGTATCGGCTATTTCCGGAATGCCATCCATAGGCGCCATTTTCTGTTTGGCTTCCCTGAAATGATCCATGCACAGGTTCCTTGCAATCTGGAAGATCCAGGAGGCGAATTTGCTGCCGTTATAGGAAGATCTGTGTTTCATTACCTTGTAAAAGGTGGATTGTGTCAGATCTTCGCTTACATCCCTGTTTTGAACCATCTGCAGGAGGAAATTATAGATCCAGGCCTGGTATCGCTCAAAGAGCACACGCATGCAGTCCAGTTCCCCGGCTGCTACACGGCTCATAAGCTCCTCGTCTGTTAGATTTTTCAAATTGTTCTGGTCCTGTTTGTGATGAATACTGTCTGAAGAGAAAAAGGTTACACAGGATGCTGATCTTTTTTTATCAGAAACATTTCGTTAAGATTTTCCTGCAATCAATGTATGACAAGCGCCGGGAAATGTTGCAGGTGCTGTGAGCACAGAAAGGGTTTACCCGACTCAAAATAGGTAAAATGCATATATATTTATGTTAAACAGCGGGGTATGGATCATTATTACGAAACACTTTTCGGATATATTTCCCGGACCATCAGTATTCCGGAATCAGACAGGGCCAGTTGCCGGGAGACGTTCAAGCCGCTTTTTGTATCACGGGATACCCTGCTTGAGGTTCCGGGCAAGATCCCCCAATACCACAATTTTATTGTCTCCGGCTTCATGCGCAAGTTCTATGTCAATGATAAAGGGGAAGAGGTGACGGTAGAATTAAACGACGGGCCGAGGTTTTTTACTTCGTACTGGCATTTTGCTAACCAGACCGTCTCCAACGAATTTCTTCAATGCATCACCGATTGTGAATTACTCAGGATCAGCCGGGCTGATGCAGAGCAAACGGCAAAAACGAGTCTGACGCAAAAGGATTACACTATCCGCTTGTTCCAGCAAATACTCGAGGAAGATAAGCGGCGTATAGATGATCTTGCCACACTCACCGCTGAGCAGCGATATGTAAAACTGATGAGCAATGCTCCCGGCATCATACAGAATGTACCGTTAAAATATATCGCGTCCTATCTGGGAATAAAAGCAGAAAGCCTGAGCCGGATCAGGCGTGAGATCAGTTCTTAACAATTGTTAAGTGGAGATGGTGAGCCAAAAGATATCTTAGCTCACCACTATATGAAACAAATACCTGCAGCAACCCGTCTCTTTCAATATTCTACCCGCTTTTGGTTTATTATCACCTATCTCGGTCAGTTGTTCTTTGCCTGCTATATTCTTATGTTCTACTGGACTTCCATCGCTTCGGCCCGGTTCGAGAACTGGAATAAGGTCAATCCGCATTTTTACAGGAAAGATGATCTCGCCGGCAATATTTTTTTCGCTCTGCATGTGATGCTGGCGGCGATCGTAACGATCCTGGGGCCGCTGCAACTGGTCAACAGTATCCGGAGCAGATGGCCGCGGCTTCACAGAGCCAGCGGCCGCATTTATATCTACGCTGCTTTTCTGATCAGTACAGCCGGGTTATATCTTGCATTGGTGAGAGGTGCAGTTGGAGGGCCGTTCAGTACAGCTACTGTTTCAATTAATGGCGTCATCATTATCGTGTGTGCCTTTTTTTGTATAAGGCATGCAAAGCAACGCAATATCCGTTTGCATAATCAATGGGCCGTACATCTGCTTATAGCAATGAGCGGTGTGTGGTTCTTCAGGGTTTTCTTTATGCTGTGGATGGTGGTCTTCCGAGCGCCGGTTGGGTTTGACCCGGAAACATTCACCGGCCCGTTCCTGTATACGCTGGATGTATTTGTTTACATTTTTCCGCAACTGATCGTTGCGTTATATTTTAAAGCGAAGTTTTCTGGTGATGCTTTGAAAAAGTATTTGTTTTCGTTGCTGTTGTTGTTGTTAACGGTTGCAACGGTTGTAGGGGTGTTTGGTGCGGTGGGGGGAATGTGGTTACCGAGATTATAATGTTTTTGCCGGGCGGGCAAAGCGCTTTTTTTTGTTATAGGTTTTTCGAGGTGAGAACCTCGGAGTCTCTATTTACTTTTTTTGCCTTGATGCAAAAAAAGTAACAAAAAAAGATCAAGGCTACGCGCACATGGCTAAAAATGGGAGGGTGTCACCTGCACAAAAAAAAACTCGCCCGCGGAGGGTTTAAGGTCGACTGGCGTGCTGGCTCAAACAGTTTTTTTGTGCCTTCGGCACACCTTCGGTGTGTCTCAGACGGTGCCAGCCTCCCATTTTCTTCACGCCATTTGCGCTATGCCACGGGCCTCTGAAAGCGGGTAGTGAACTCGTCCTACCATTCGTAGCCTTACTAACACCGCAGGAGTAATCTCTTCTATCAGCAATTGCAGTAATGAAAGCAATCATAACTTCCAATACCATTTTGATGTGGCACTTAAACGAATCTTCGTCGCAAACGATTCTGCCTATCTCAGTCCGCCCGGCCTTGGAAAAAATGGCGTTAAGAAAATGGGAGGCTGGCACCGTCTGAGCGCCGAAGGCAAGCGAAGGCACAACAAAACTGTCTGAGCCAGCACGCCACACAATCAACATACCTTACCGGCGAGTTTTTTTTTGTGCAGGTGACACCCTCCCATTTTTAGCCATTTTTTCCTCAGCCTTGATCTTTTTTTGTTACTTTTTTTGCATCAAGGCAAAAAAAGTAAACAGA
>JBEVKW010000293.1:0-6454 GCA_040509495.1 Chitinophagaceae bacterium
CCTTTTGATTTTATAAAGATTGGGTTAGTGAGGAACCATTTATGGTGAAGGATGATCTTTCATTAACTGCTGTAGTTTTTCTTTTACTTCCGCATCGCCTGGCTCCTGCAGCAGATATTGTTCATAAGTTATGGTCGCATTTTTTTTATCTCCTGTTAAACGATAGCCTTCTGCAAGACTATATAAAGCACCCGGCGACTGGGGAAAGCATTTTACATTCAATCGGAACAGGGATATTGCCTGCTGGTTCTTTTTGTCAAACATCAGGTGATAGGCCGATCGATCTATCACACTTTCCCTCAGTTGTATCGATGTACCTCTTCCAGTAGCAAGTGTAAAGGCGGATCCTTCTCCTTTACTCGTCGCTTCCGCGATCACTTTTTTGGTGAAATAATAATTATCCGTAGCTGGGGTGTTTCCAAATAAAGTCGATTTGACGAGATTCGCCACATCCCAGTAATTTTCCACTTCGCCATTGGTCATAATGATCACGGTATACCCTAGATCCGGGCAAATGAAAAATTCGTTGGCAATGCCGAAATGTCCTCCTGTATGTCCGGTGAGACCATAGCTATTAAGCGTGTCCGTGCTCATGCCATATGCGTAATAGCCTCTGTCATATTTTACTTTTCCTTTCATGTACAGATCTGTCGAATTTTTATTCAGCAGAAGATTGGAGGTGATCGCTTTTGAAAACCGGAGAAGATCCGTTGCTGTCGTATAATAACCGCCTGCGGGCCCACCCTTGAATACATTTACATAATTATTGCTTTTCCAGTGACCAGCTTTTTCCTGTGACATGGTGTAGCCGGTTGCGATCCGCGGCTGGACGTCATCCAGCTCAAACGCATCTGTATCCTGCATGCCGGCAGGGAGCAGGATGTGATCCTTCACGAAACCGAAATAGGTTTGCCCACTGGCCTGTTCTATTATCTTACCCAGCAGGATGTATCCGGCATTGCTGTACGCATAGCGGCTTCCCGGCTTGAATACAAGTGGTTTGCTGGCAAACAGGCGGAGATAATCATCTACGGATTGGTATCGTTCCTTTGGAACCTTATCCAACTCTTCCCAAAAATTTCCCAATCCGGCAGTGTGGGTCAGCAATTGATGGATCGTTACACTGTCCGCAACTGTTTTATTGGGATAATCCGGCAGATACCTTCCTACAGGATCATCCGTCGAAAGTTTACCGCTTTCCGCTAATTGAAGAATGGCCATACCGGTAAACATTTTTGTCATGGAGGCCATGTTAAAGCGGGTGGTGATCTCATTACGCACCTGGTCTGCCCTGTTTGCGAAGCCAAATGCTTTTTGATAAAGCACCTGGTTGTTTTTTGCGATCAGCACCACGCCGCTCAGGTGATCGCTGATAGCCATCTTCTCCAGTTGCCCGCTGATCTTATGAATACTTTTTTTATCCGGCTGTGCACACAAGATAACGGAAGAGAACAGCATTATGCACATGGATGCCAAAACAGGATGAATCATTACCGCGGTATTTTCAGCGAATAACTGTAAATTTCCATTGCGTTGATTGTACAAATGTCAAGGCACTGGTTAAAGAAAATGGAAATTGAGGTATATCGCCCACAGTCGCCCTTGCTGAAACAACATATTGAATGTTTTTATGTGCTGTCGCGAAGTAAAAATGCTCCCCCTTCAACCTATCTCACTTTTCCCGGTACGCAGCAGGTAGTGTCGCTGTACGCAAACACGACGAGTGAGATCACAGATGAATCGGTGATCATCCGCTACGAGCCGAATGGTGTGCTGGAGAGCCGGATCGTAGGCAGGTTTCAGAGAGTGGTGTGTGTAAGATATGAAGGCCCGGTGCATGAGATCACCACACTTTTCAGGCCACTGTCGATCAATGCATTTTTACCGATTCCGTTAAAAGACCTGGCACAGGGACATTTTCCTTTGTTTGATCCATATCCTGATTTTATGGATGTGATGACGGGCATCTACCGGTTAACTGACGTACACAAGCAACTTCAGGAAATTGAAACTTACTGGCTTGGAAAGTATCACGGTTATCAGCATCCATTTCTGCCATCGGTACTGGAGCATCTGTATCAGGATGACCCGGATGAACAAGGCATCGCCTCCATTTGCAAAGCTCAAGGGATCAGCCGGCAAACCCTTCATCACCATTTTGAACGTTATCTGTGTAAAACGCCTTCATTATTCCGCAAGATCATTCGGTTCAGGCGGGCAATGCAGCATTATCACCCCGAAAAATTCCAGGCAGGACTATCGCGCCTTTCCGCATTAGCGAATTATTTTGATCAGTCGCACATGATCAGGGACTTCAAAGCATTAACGGGTTATACGCCGAATAACTTCTTTCCAAGATTGTCGAAGATCGGAAATGGTGAGGTGAATTTATTGTTTATGGATTAAAGATGTTTTTCGCAGATCTTTTCAGTAACGAGTGCCTGGTATATCATTTCATTTCCTGCTGGATCATCTTTTCCAGGATTTTTACATCTACATCCGCCAGTCTTTTGATATAAAGACAGCCAACTCCCGTGGTATACTTCCCTAATTTGTTAAGCGCTTCGGAGTGATTTTGCAAACCAGAAAGAAGGTACAGGGACAGGTTAGCTTTTCGTGGTGAAAATCCTATTCTCATCCAATCCACTTCACGGCCGGATGTTGGACTTACATAAACTTTGTTACCAAAGCCGATAATGGCAGGCCCCCACATTTTGGGTTTTGCCTTACTGGCTTTTGCCATCATATTGATGATGGCTTGCGTGTCTTTACGTTTTTCTTCGTCTGTGATTTTATTAACGAAGTCGTCTACACTGGCATCAGTTTCGGTCGTTTTGATTTTTGTAAGCTTTGCCATGGTGCTATGGTTTAATAGAGTTTTAAAGGAAGTTGTATGGAATTTGATGCGATATGATCTTTCTAAATTTTGCTGTAGATGATATTCACTTCACATGCCAACCGCTTGCTGAATTCTTCGACGAACGCTGGTGTTAATTCAGGCCAATTCCAGCATACAAAACCAAGATCACTAAAGCCCCAGGGGATTGCGAAATGAAATTGATTGATATCTGCTGTATGATCGCAATTCGAACAAACTACGTTATCGCTTTCTCCTTCAGTCCATTTATCAACGAAGTTCAGATCCCCTTTAGCTATATCTTCATTACATACAGGGCATGTTACGCTACCCATGCCCAATGAACCGGCGTGGAAAACCTGCCGCTCAGTCACTATCGCTATTCCGTTTATACTTAGATCAACTGGCAGATAGAATGGATCGACTACTACCGCTGCCGCACCTGGCCGAACTGCATAACCCTCTCCACCTAATGTACATCCACTTGTCTTAGCAGAAATAATATTCGACTGAATTAACCATTCTAAAATTTCCCGGGCCTTCTGTTTAGGATTCGGGTATCTCGAGACTTTTGGAACGATCGCGATCGATACATCACTCATGTGATGAAGGTACATTTTATTCAGAATAGGGTATCTTTCTCATCTTCTGCCATTTCTTATACGTCGCACTGCGCCACAAATATTCAACCGGTCCGTAGTTAAAATAGCGTAGCCATAAATGGCTGATGATGATCTGCCCGATGAACACCAGTACTCCGAAAATGGTATAATATACCGGCCCAACCTCGCCAATATAATTGAATCCTGCACCCAGGAAAACGACACTGCCGATGATCGTTTGCAACAGGTAATTGCTGAATGCCATTTTTCCTACCGGTGCTACAACAGACATCAGTTTTGCTACCCGCTTGCGTTGAAAAAGAAGCATCAGCACCGCCACATAGGCCAGTGCAAGCGGAGCAACGCCGAATGCGTAAGCGACTGTTTGATAAAGGCCTTTTGTATTCAACTGCCAGTAATCAGCCATATTGTAGCTCATGTAGTGAGCGAGCAGATAGTTGGCCGGCAGGCCGATCACCAGGCCTGCTGCAATGATAATATACAGGAACTGCTTGTGCTGACGGATCCTGTTGTAAAATCCTGAACGGCCGAGGGCATATCCGATCAAAAAGATACCGAGTACTTTGGGTATCCTGCTTACAAAAAACAGGTAACCATAGCGAAAGAAGAAGCCCGCTGTGTTTGCCTGAAGGGCTTCGCTCCAGCTTGCCTTTTTCAGGTAAGTTGCAAAATCCCGGTCGCTGTTAAGCGATTCGCCCGAGATAGCATACATAACTTTCCCCCCTGTTTCATACATTAATCCGGCGGGTGCATTCAGGACGGGCCAGTGCGCTTTTGCCGCATACAGCGCGATCGGTAAAAGGATCAGCGCGGTGCCGGTTATGATCAAGGCCTTATTGGATAGCTTTCGCATCCGCAATAAAATAAATCCCAGCAATGCATAAAAGAAGACGATATCACCAGGCCAGATCATCAGGTGAATGGCGCCCAGTAGTAACATGAAGACCAACCTTCTTCTTACGAGCGGAACAGCATCAATACCCTTATCAGCCGCTCTCTTCAATTGCAAAGCGATCCCCCAGCCAAATAACAGGCTGAAGATGGAATAGAATTTTCCTTCAATGAACATATGATGCAGGAAAGCCATTGTATGATCCTGTTCCGGTAATAGCCATGGACCTGTATTTGCCGGATTTTCAGCGTACCAGGAGAACCCGTTCAGGTTAGCAATGAAGATCCCAAGAATGGCGATCCCACGCAGCACATCCATGAACTGCTCTCTGTCCTTCGTGGCAACGGGGGTAAGTTGTGGCATGTTGATTTTGGTTTAAGTGGTGGAAACGAATGGCCATGGCCGGATCGTTTTGTAAGAAAATATTTTAGATACGAGCAGACTGTTATTCGTTACATAGTGCGATGCGGTCAGCTGTAATCGCATGCCTACCTGAGCCGGTTGTATTTTTTCAGGATGCCGGTCACTAACTTATGCGGTAGAGCACATCGCTATCCACTTTTACAATCTTATCCGTATTGAGCGATACTGCCGCCTCCGGGTCGCTGCATGCACGGACCTTTTACCTGCCGGCAGCCTGCCGGAAATGATCGGATAACGGTTCGAAGTTCCACAGAGCGAGAGTAATAAGGTAGGAGGATTTCTGCTTTATACAGGAAAAACTGAGCGAAATCTTTAGGAAGATACAATTTCGAGCGAAGATTGTCCGAAGGGTGATGTCGATCATGTCTTCGGAAATTCTCCGGATCATCAGCCGTTGAGGACATACAACCAGGCGCGACCGGTTTTAAATATCCCGCCTTCGGGGGAATAGGATCCCCGAGCAACAGTATATTTTCACGTTGCAAAAAACCGCGTAATGAAAGTCTTCTATTCCATACTGGCCCTGATCGTTCACCTGAATCTTCCGGCGCAGAAAAAAACATTTGATATCGTTACTTACACGTCGCCTTTAAGCTGGACGGAAGATGTTCAGGAAAGCTATGTCGCTTATTCAAAGCAAAATGGCAGTACATGGGGCCAGGCTGCGATCTATAAAAGCACGGCAAGCAAAGGCGATATCGACAGCGATATGGAGAAGGAATGGGAAGCGGTGGTTCTGTCACTGCGCGCGGTTGGAAAGGAAGAGAAGACGGTGGCAAAAACTTTTAATGGCTGGACCGTGTTAAGCAAAAGCGGTAGCTGGCAATACAACGGCGCAGAGGTTGCCACTATTCTTACTGTTTTCAGCAATGGCAGGACATGTATCAGTCTTTTGTGCAATGCTACGGCTGAATCTTACCTGAAAGAGTTTGTTCAGCTGACGCAGTCGGTGGAGTTGCCGGGTCAACCGGCGGCGCCAACGGTTGATCCTGCAGTCGCGAATGCCGAAACTAAGGCAACTTCCATCATCGGGTTATGGGGAACTTATAACAATGAAACCTCCGGATATATAAATGGGATGCCGTTAACAACAGGCGGCTATTTCAGAAAAGAATATGAGTTCTATCAGGATGGAACTTACCTCTACCGCGCCAAGGACTGGTCGAACTTTGCAAAGGAGATCCGTTTTGCATATGAAACGGGCACGTATAAACTGGCGGGTGATCAACTGACGCTTACGCCGGTCAAAGGCAAGACCGAATGGTGGGGAAAAGCGTCAAGCGGACGAACGAGTGAATGGGGAAGCCGTGTCAGAACAGGCGCTTTCAACCGGGAGAAAATTACTTATAGCATGGAAGTCAGGTATCTCACGGGAATGGAAAGAGCATGCCTGTATCTGAGGTCGAACAGGTCGACGGAGCGTGATGGGGCTGCAAGTGCGCAGGCAAATGCGTTGCAGGAGTTTAGTTATGGAAAACGGAATAAGTCGGAAGAAGGCCTGATTGATACGCCGCCCGGGCTAAAGACAGGGTTTGAACGGAAGAAGTGAATTCGTTTCTATCTATTGGCATTTACATCGGGATATGTTGGACGTAAGACGTAGTAGCCTGTATTAATGCTGATTGGTTAAGGTTTTGATTTCGTTCACCGGTTCACATT
>JBEVKW010000294.1:0-9423 GCA_040509495.1 Chitinophagaceae bacterium
TATGTTCTTTGTAAGTGGCAAGCCATTTACCGAGGTGAACGTCATAAGAGTTGCTGCCCAGGCATTCACGATCGAACGGTTTTAGCCCGATGGTCCCTTTTTCCATCTCTTCAAGTATGCGCTTGTCTGAAAGAATCATAACTGTATATTTAATAACGATGCCGGCAAAGCGTAAAATTCCGGTTTACGTGAAAAATAACCGGATGCGGCGCAAAACTAAGTTTTTGGCTATTTACTTTTCTATTTTTGATGATGGATAATGGATGTTCTTTCAAAATACAGATGAAACAGCTTTAGATGCCGATTTTTTTTCAACATTCGATTGATGAGACAACCAGGTTAGGGATCTGGAAAATTGAAGAAAACGAAACGTTTTTCAAAGGGAATGTGCCGCTTCACCGGGATGTGACACATCCGCATAAGCGGGTACAACATCTCGCAGGGCGCTTTCTGCTCCAGTTTCTTTTTGCCGATTTTCCCTATCACCTGGTGCAGGTCGCGGATACCCGCAAGCCCTATCTTCCCGGGGATGAGTATCATTTCTCCATCTCGCATTGTGGCGATTATGCGGCAGCGATCGTCAGTAAAAATAAAAGGGTGGGAGTGGATATTGAGATCCCGGTCGAAAAGATCGAGCGGATCAGGGATAAATTCCTTTCCCCCGCAGAACAGGAACTGCTTGTTACAGGTGATTTGAACCAGCTGACGGCTTTATGGAGCGCCAAGGAAGCCGTATTCAAATGGTATGGGATCGGGAAAGTAGATTTTAAAGGGCATATTCAATTGACGGGGCAGGACCTGTCGCAAGAATATATCACCTGTTTCTTTACCCCGAAGGAAAAAGAGCTGCAGATCCACTACAAAATGCTGGATCAGATCGTGCTGGCCTGGGTAGCCGATTAGGCACATTCCGATTCCGGAAAATGGTGCAGCTAACAGAGTGATATATTATCTCCCCTGTTATCGCCTTGCCGGTTATTGCAAGCGGTAGCGCGATAACAGGGAGGAATATTCTTTAACTGGGTGCTTGATAGTTTAATGCGCCATATCATCCTCGTTCTCTGCTGCATCATCCAGCAAATGCAGGTCTACCGCTGATTCCATTCCCGCAATGCCTTCGATCGAACCCCGGATATGTGTTGCATTCAGCAATACTTTTTCGAGTTGCTTTTCTCTTGTCTTCCACAGCTTTTCCATTGCGTCCCGTTCTTTTTGTATCGAGATACGCATGCTTAAAAAACCTTCGCGGATGGCTTTCCACTGCTCGGCGAATTCATTGCTGGTGAGATAGTCATAAAGCATGTGCATCTTCTCGCCTTTATTTTCATTATTTCTGACGGCAGTTGAAATGCGCATGATACTGTCGCGGAGTACCACCGCCAGTGCCTTCACTTCCGAGAAAGAGCAGATCCAGACGCCATCTTTCAAGCCGAATCCATCCATGTCACGAGGCATCGTGCGTGTAACGATGACGGCAACGTCTGCGCCGAGGCTGCGCATGTCTGCCTTGAGCTTTTCTATCCAGTCGCCACCAAAATTGGTGGTCCGCTTACTTTCGTAAATGATCTTTCCGCATTCCTGCCCGGAACTGCTTCTAACTACCTGGATACAATCAGCACCCCGCACGCCTTTTCCCACTTCAGCAATCACGTCAAATGGAAATGCGGTCCGCAGTAATTCTTCCAGGGCCAGCTCCTGGATCTCGCCCTGCAATTGTGTAGAGCCCTGCTCCGCCTTGCGGCGCATTTCATCAGCAAGTTTTTTCTGATCCTCCAATTGCTTTTCCAGTTCTTTTACCCGAAGCTGGAATTCGTTCTCTCTTGCAGCAACCTTCTGCTCTTCAATTTTGCGGAGTTCTTCAGAAAGCTTTTCACGTTCCTGCTGGAGTTTTTTCTGAACGGTTAGATCAAGTTCCTCTGCTTTGGTTTTCAGTTCCTGTTCCAGTTTCAGGTATTCGACTTCTTTTTGCCTCGCCGCCCTGAGCGCTTCCTCATTCTCTTTTTTTGTTTGCTCATCTATTTTACGGAGCTCTTCAGCATGTTTTTCACGTTCTGCACGGATTTTTTTCTCTAATGTCAGGTCCAGCTCTTCTTCTTTTGTTTTCAGTTCCACCTCCTTCTTCAGATATTCCAATTCCTTTTGACGGGCTGTTTTCAGCTTCTCTTCGTTCTCTTTTTTATTCTGTTCCAGCAGCTGAAGTTTATTCTCGAAATCACCGGCCACGCTTTTCCGGATGCTTTCTTCCATGTGCTGTTGCATGCGTTTCCGTTCCTCATCCAGTTTTACCTGGAATTCCTCGTTCTTTTTCCGTTGCCAGTCGGCCGCTTTCAGGCGCAGCTCTTTCTCCACTTCCTCCCGGATGGCGTCATTCGGTTCAAACTGGTGACCGCAATTCGGGCATTTTATATCGGTAGCCATTACATAGATCGTTTAAAGCTCAAAAATACAAAAGGGGAAAACTATCACGGGGAGGATTTTTTCAGACCGATTTCAAACTGATGTATTCTTACCGCCCTATCTCCGGCGCACATTTATCGCGGGCGGATGATAATGAGAATAAATCAGGTGATGTGGAGTTTTTCTTTACTCATATCCCGAGCGAAGGCAAACTCTTTCTTAACTTGGATGAAATTTGTAAGGGATGAAAAGGATTGCGCTGCTTTTTTTGATGGGTCTTTTATATCTGCAATGTTTTACGCAGGACGTAAAAGTTTTGACCGATTCTTTCCATTTGATCGCAAAGAATGCCACACTTCAAAAAATTTCCAGCCAATTCAGCTTTACGGAAGGTCCTGCGGTCAATAAGAAAGGCGATATCTATTTTACAGATCAACCCAATGATAAGATCTGGAAATATGATGTAAAAGGAAATCTTTCGCTGTTTATGGATAAAACCGGCCGTTCAAATGGTTTATACTTCGACCGGGCAGGAAATATTATTGCCTGTGCGGATGAAAAAGGAGAATTATGGTCGATAACGCCTGGCGGCCAGCGATCCGTTCTGCTGGATAACCTGGATGGAAAACAGTTCAACGGACCGAATGATCTCTGGCTTGATGCAAATGGCGGTATTTATTTTACTGATCCCTATTATCAGCGGAATTACTGGACGCGCCAGCAACCAGCGCTTGACGGAATGAAAGTCTATTACCTGCCCAAAGGAGCTAAACAGCCTTTGTTGCTGGAAGATCAGATGACGAGACCCAATGGGATCGTCGGAAGTGCGGATGGAAAATTACTGTATGTAGCAGACATCGGCGCAGGAAAGATCTTCCGCTATACGATCAAGGCTCCAGGTATCCTGGCTGATAAAGAACTCTTTTACAACCAGGGCGCAGACGGGATCACACTGGATGACCAGGGCAATCTTTATCTGAGTGGCAATGGCGTTACGATCATCAGCAAAGAGGGCAAAAGGATCGGCTATATTCCTGTACCTTCAAAATGGGTGGGGAATGTATGCTTTGGAGGAAAGAAAAAAAATATCTTGTTTATAACCGCTTCAGAATCGATCTATACGATCAAAATGCGCGTGAAAGGAGTGGAGTGAGGGTATGATGATATGATGAGCTCCTGTTTTTTTGAACAGTTAGCTTTCGATTTCCAACCATAATGCTGCACCGGGATGAGTTGCATAAAGTTGCTGTTGTGATGGCAGTTCACCGATCGGAGAAATGCAACTACTCCTGACAGATCGCACAGTCTTCTATTATCACGAAAATTTTCGATTCACCGCCTCTTCGGTGAATGCCTCATCAATCATCGTTAAAAAACATTTTCCTGGCGTGTAAACCCCATGGTGCTGGTTTCTCTATTGACTAGTTTTAGATCGTCAATAGAAACAACATGCCTACTGTTCATACTAATATACTATCAGATAAAAATGGGGTAAAGAACTGCAATAATATTATTTCGGCAAGTGCTGTATTATTTATATTGTTTGTGATCCTGTTTTTTGCACAACAGCGAAGTGTTTCCCGGTCATCCGGTACCATGTACCGGTCTTGGGGGAATGGTCATTGCCATTATTGCGACTGGATTGTGCAGGGTAGAAATAAGATGGTTGAGCTTAAAGGCCCTGTTGTTTATTTTTCAAAAGAATAAATCAACAATTATGCTGACTAAAACAAAAATGAGTGGTGTACTGGTGTTCGGAATTATTGCTGCAGGTTTTATGGTGTTTGGATACGGATGCAGCAAAAATGAAAAGGGCCGGGCCAATGCCGGTGATCAGGAAGAGATATTGTTTGAAGACAAAAGCGATGGGCTTGGTTACACGGCCGGGGAGCTTTTTCTCGGCGCAAATGTAAAGAAGGTGACTGGCATCCGGGCTGATCATTCCATAATGGAAAAGATAAAAGCATCAGCAGGATGGGAAGAAGTAACTGCGGGAGTGAAAATGGACGTTTCGCAGATCCGGAGAACATATGTGCACAGTACGGATGCATCGTTGATCACCATTCCGATTATTTCGCAGGATGATGCGATAGAAAGATCGAGTGAATATTTTAATGTGTATGTCGGGCCGGACAAAATACTGATCACCCGGTTCTCTGAGATCCGGCAGGAAGGAGGAGAGACCACGTGTAAGATCCAGTCGGCAACAGGGGAACTGTATTATCAGTTTGACCTGAATAATCGGAACCAGTTGGGGAACTGGAAGTTTGTGAAGGATATGCCGAAGCTGTCTGATGCGGCACAAAACGCTTCATTGACAGAACGTGATCCGGAAAACTGTTCTAAGAAGAAATTCAATAGTTGTATGACCTGTGTGATCATTGATGTTTGTGGGTCTGACTGGATTTGTTCGATCGCCTGCGGGTTGGCAATACCTAGTTGTGTTGGCGGAGCCGCTCTTTACTGTCTTATTGTGTAATCAAATTCATTGATATGAGATATGATTTCTTTTCATGGTGGAAATATTTCCGGTACATGGTATGTGCGACAGTTGCGTTCTGGGGTTTTATGACGGTTTTTGTGGAAGGAGAAAGATCAGGAGGCGGCTTGTTATTGATGATTGCGGCAATCGGCGTTTTCTCAACAATTGGCTGGGAGTCGGTTGAAAGGTACTTGCAGAACAGGAAGTGAAGTTAAATGTATAGGTTTAAAGTGTAAGTTTAAGTTTAGGTGACAAGAAGGTTGCTGTCAGAGCAGCCTTCTTTTTCTTATGGATGAGCATGATCCAATTGCAAAGGACACTGTACCGGTTGTAAAGCGTTGATGGGTGACAGCCGGCAACTCAAAAATAATTGCGACTTTTGCTGTTTATTCGAAAGGGGTCTTTGTCGCCTAGCCATTATTAAAATATTATGAGTCGTTCTAAATTATTGGATCTGTTATCAGCATACACAACTACGGACAAAGCCGAGCAGGAAATGGTAGAGGAGACGATCCGGTTCGTAAAAGCAAATGAAAATTGTTTTAGCCGGGAGTTATTGACCGGTCATGTAACAGGCTCTGCCTGGATTGTGAATCCTGAGCGGACGCACGCGCTCATGATGCATCATAAAAAACTTGATCGATGGTTTCAACCCGGCGGTCATTGTGATGGAGACCCGGACGTGCAGGCGGTAGCCGCCAAAGAAGCGTTCGAGGAAACTGGCCTTGAAGTTTCCTTATTAAACGAAACTGTTTTGGATGTGGATGTGCATGTGATCCCGGAGAGAAAAGGCGTTCCTGAGCACAAGCATTACGATGTGAGATTTTTATTTTCCGCGAAGATGGACAGGGAAGAGTTGGATGAGAATGAGGAGGCTAACGAAGTAAGATGGATCGCGCTGGAGAATGTATGTTTGTTCAATGATTCGGAATCGATCGGAAGATTGGTAGTTAAAGTGAGGAGGCTGTAAATTATTTCGACAACTGATACTGCTGCCGTGATATAGCTTGCAGGTATCAGGATATCGGTCAACGGCTATCCACAGTGATACACTGATGCTTGAAGGAAACAAAAAAGCCAGTCGAATGACTGGCTTTTTTGTTTGTGCCCCGGATCGGACTTGAACCGATACGGACATTGCTGCCCACAGGATTTTAAGTCCTGCGTGTCTACCAATTTCACCACCAGGGCGGAACGTGAAGATAAAAAAAATCCTCCCCGCTATTGGCGGAGAGGATCAGAGCGGAAGACCGGGCTCGAACCGGCCACCCCGACCTTGGCAAGGTCGTGCTCTACCAAATGAGCTACTTCCGCTTAACGTATTCCGGATTTTTCTTCCGGTATTTTACCGGATTATTTATCCGGATCAAAGAACTTTTGCGTTGTTGGGGGTGCAAAGATAAGGGTAAACTACTTTGCAAAACAAAACTTTTTCGAAAAAATTATTTGTACTTAGGAGTGTACAATGTACTCTCCTGAACAACTACTTCAGGCTTTTCGAAACGTTTAGTTGACAGCTTATAGCAGCCACCTAATACGAAAGCGAGAATGCAGAATATTTGCAGATAAAAAAGAAAACCTGAAGATGACACCCAGTTATGAGTGAAATCTTTGTCTTGCACTTTTTTCAGTTCTTGCTGGTATTCCTGATTGATAGATGCCATAACAAAATTTGTGTGGGCAAAAATAAGGTTTCGTTATAAAAAACTATAAAGATTGCCTAACAATTTCAGAAAATCGTGTTTTCTTTTTTATAAAATACTGCCATACAACGTTGCCATTCAATACTCCTCGTGGCTTTCCGGTTCTAATGGCAGGAAAAACACTTTTTCGCTGATGGAAGAACAGCCACCCGACAAATGCGAAATGTGCTTTAATGATCGCGAACAAATAAGCTCGGTTGCCACTGACCAGCCCTTTCCAGCCGCTTATTCCGTCCAGGCAAAACCGGTAGGGTATCACGCGCACCTTCGACCACCAGTCGAGGTTCTTATATAACATGATATGATTGTTTCGGAAATTAAGAAATGTTTTCCTGGGATTTCCCTGAGGCAATGTACCTCCGCCAACATGATAAGCAATGGAAGCCGGACAGCTATATATATAATGACCCGCTAATTGGATCCTCCAGCAAAGATCGATCTCTTCCATGTGCGCAAAGAAATACTCATCAAAGCCTTTCATCTCATGAAAGACGCGTGGCCGAATGAATAAAGCAGCGCCCGATGCCCAGAAAACACTTTCCTGCTGGTCATATTGACCATGATCTTCTTCGCAAGTGTCGAATACACGGCCTTTGGAAAATGGGTAACCATAATGATCGATCCATCCGCCGGCAGCACCCGCGTATTCAAACATCTTTTTATTGTCAAATGAAAGAAGTTTAGGCTGACAGGCAGCGATCTCGTCGTTGCTATCCAGAAGCTGAACCATCGGTTGAAGCCAGTTGGCCTCTACTTCAACATCTGAATTCAGTAACATATAATAATCAGCAGCTACCTGCTTCAGCGCTTCATTGTATCCTTTCGCAAATCCATAATTTTCTTTCAACCGGATGATGCGGATGCCCGGAAATTTTCTTTCGAGAAAATCAATGGAATCATCCGTTGAAGCATTGTCTGCCACAATCACTTCATAATTGGTATAGGTTGTTTGCAAGACTGATGGGAGAAATTTTTCAAGGAAACCACGTCCATTCCAATTCAGAATTACTATTGCTACGTGAGAAGCAGTCATTTTAAGGGCAATAAAATTTGTTCAAAAGTAGGTGATTTCGGGGATCAGGAGGTTGTGGCGGCTGACCGATACCAAATAACCGGTATCCGGCTTTTCTTTCAGGTAAGATGGACGATCAATGACCGGGTTGCCGCGTGCGTTTATCGGGCAGAGCGCGATCTGCTACGAAGTTTTCAAAATCACTGAAAGATGGCCCGGCAAAGTTGCCCCTTGCTTTCCCTGATATCCCCTAAATTCGGGCATGTTTCAGCAACTTTTAAACTGGAGGACGGGGCTTGCAGCGATCGCGATCTGTATTGTCACGGGTACGATCTTCTATTCCCAATATCTCGCAAACAAGATTGCAAGGGAAGAACGGGTAAAGGTGGAGCAGTGGGTAGAAGCAGGCAAGTCGTTGCTCAATCCCAATATCTCTGACACAAGACTTCCATTCAAGATCATTTCAGATAATCATGATATCCCGATCATAGAAACGGATGAGCGGGATAGTATCATCGCATATGTGAACTTAGACTCTGCGCGTGTTTTATCAGATGTATCTTATCTGAAAAAAAAACTCGCAACTCTTAAAGGGATCAATCAGCCGATCACCTATACTGATCCGCTTGATTCCACCCAGGTGAACCGGTACTATTTCGGACATACCAGCCTATTGAATGAAGTGAGGTATTATCCGATCGTGCAATTGCTGATCGTCGGACTTTTTATTATTGTGACAGTGCTGGCGCTGCGCAGTAGCTATCAGTCGGTACAGAACCAGGTTTGGGCTGGGATGGCAAAAGAAACGGCTCATCAGTTGGGTACGCCTGTTTCTTCCCTCGAAGGCTGGGTGGAAGTAATGAAAGAAAAGCCCGGCAATGAGAATATAGTAACCGAGCTGGCAAAGGACGTTAACCGTCTTCGGTTGGTTTCAGATCGTTTTGGGAAAATTGGCAGCACGCCGCAACTGGAGAAAACAGACCTTGTGGCGCAGGTAAAGACCATGGTGGAATATATCCGCAAGCGTGCTCCGGGAAAAGTTGGCTTTTCTATTGACACACATGGCCACGAACAGATCTTCGCCTTAGTATCTCCTCCGCTGTTCGACTGGGTGATCGAGAACCTGCTGAAGAATGCACTCGATGCCATGGAAGGCAAAGGTGCGATCCACGTGAGCCTGCTGGAGGAAAAGCAACAGATCGTGATAGACGTTACAGATACAGGAAAAGGGATCTCCAGCCAGCATGTCAGCAGTGTTTTCAAACCCGGCTTTACGACAAAGAAGCGGGGTTGGGGGTTGGGACTCAGCCTGTCGAAGCGCATTATTTCACAGTATCATAAAGGGGAGATCTTTGTAAAGCAATCCGAAATAGGAAAGGGGACCACGTTCCGGGTCATCTTAAACCGTATATAAACACGGGATTTATCACCCCGTCAATTCATGAAATTTGCTTGTTAAATTGGTGATTTTTCATCCGTCTTCCCTATATTTGCATCCCTCTTAGATGCCCAGGTGGCGAAATTGGTAGACGCACTACCTTGAGGTGGTAGCGCTGGAAACGGCGTGCTGGTTCGAATCCAGTCTTGGGCACTTAAAACCCTCGTAAAATTTGGTCTCCAGATTTGCGAGGGTTTTTTGTTTATGACTGTTATTGTTGATTACTACTACTGGAAGTTTCTTCACTGTACCGATGGACGATGACCGTTGGCCGTTGACCGTTGGCCGATGACCGATGGCCGATGACCGATGGCCGTTGGCCGAATGCCGCATTTAAATTGAAGCTATTGCTGTCAACGGGTATAGGTTATTGCGGATAATAGATATTTGT
>JBEVKW010000295.1:0-7459 GCA_040509495.1 Chitinophagaceae bacterium
AGCCATACCAGAGTTTACAACAGAGATCCAGTCCTGAGCCTTCAAGGATCCAGACGCCATGGCCTGAGAAAGCTGGTACATGGCCGCAGACGCTTGGTCAGCATTTGAACCGGACATAGCCGCAAGGTTTGCAATACCCTTGATGGCATTTACCGAGGTATCCAGATCCACACCGGCAGCCGTGAAGGTACCGATGTTCTTGGCCATCTGACCGAAGTTGTAGATCGTCTTGTCAGAATACGCATTAAGCTTATCGAGAGCCTCTGTCACTTGATCCATCGTTGTACCTTTGCTAGCCGTATTGGCTAGAATGGTTTGGATCGAGTTCAGGTTTGTTTCATACTCTCGAAAGCCATCTTTGATTGGATCGAGAAGGCCTTTTGCTATGTTGATACCTGCGTGCATCGCAGCAGTTGTAAGATTAGCAAGCGCTGTGATACCGATTGTACTTAGGGCTAGGAAACCCTTACCGACGCCCTCAAGGGCAGATCCGACGTTTCCAAGATGAAATTTTCCAGCAGCATCAGAAACGTCAGTAAGACCCTTGGCGGCTCCATCTAACTTTAAAGCCTTATCCAGCTTTTCAAGGCTGGCGAGAGTCGTAGCGATCTTACGTTCGAACGCGGCATTGTCAAACTCCATCCTGACAATGCGATCGTCTACACTAGCCATTCTTCACCTGCCTCCAAATATCGTCTAGGATCTTGTCAAAGATCGGTTGAATTGCTGGATTGATGTAGTCCCGGCCTTCTACCCATCCGCCGGTTCCAGTTCCGTGCCCATACTGAATAATCACCGCAATGTTCACGCCGTCCTCAACGTGAGTATTGAACCAACTTATGGAATACCTTCCATTTTGACGGCCGAGCTGGAAACCCCAGGACTGAGCCGTTTCCCCAGTCTCGATAGGAGTCGCACTGGACAAAGCGTCGACCCCTCTCCGACCATAAGTGCTGAGGCCGTTGTACAAGTCGCCGCTCTGCAGGAACTTTAAGAACTTGGTGGTCTTTGTGAAGTCTCCTGTAGTAGTGGCTTTGAACATCAGACCCCAGTTGGGGGAGGCATTAACGTCGTGAGAACTTCAGGAAGCTCGGAGAGTTCCCTTTGGACATTACCAAGAATCATCTGATCTGTGATGACAGATTCGTCTCCTCCTGGGTTCGGATTCTCAGCAGCAAGGGCAGAAGCGTATGCAGCTTCGATGTCCGAGGCACAAGCAACGCCCCAAACAACCTTGTACATCCAAGACACTGGCTGTGGTTCGGTCTTTCCTTCTTGCGCGCAGCACGCTGTTACACGGTTTTGAAATGCCATGTCGTTTGCGCATCGGTTTATGGTGTTGTATGACATGTGTTCCTTTCTTAGTAAGCGGCGAATATTGTCCAGGTGAGTTGACCTGCGGTATGGAAGTTTGTTGTTGAATGGTTATAAAATCGAACTTTGAAGCCGCAGTCTTGTCCTGTATTAGGATACCATGCCGCACTCAATGGAAACGGCATGTATCGTGCACCAGGTATTCCAACCGTTGCTGACGTTGCAACTGCGCCACCTACAAAATACGCAACGATATCCGTCTGCCCAAGACCCTCGGCAGCCCCATAACCGGCATACAAATCAGATGAAACGTTAACCAAAGTTCTATAAGGATAAGTCAAACCGCCTTCAGCGGCGACAACATCGAAAACGTAGTTTCCAACTTGGTTTATGTTCGGAATAGGAACACTTCCGAAACGAATGGCTGTTCCTGGTTGACCTTGGACTGCAGGTAGAACAGCTAGCCAACCACTACTTGTATACTTCCAAAGAGTATACGTATCTATAGTTATGCATATCGCGCCTTGCGGAGGAGAAGGCCAACGAGCGTTACGTTCTGTCACGGTAGCGAATGACCGAACTCCATCGCTACTATTCCATCCGGCAGAACTCTTGTAAGTTAGAGAATCAAAATCCTGAATAATGGCGGTGGCGCCCCTTGGAGGGTTTACCCATCGAGAATCTCGATCAGCAGCATTAGTAAAAACTCGAAACGCATTCGTTACAACCCAAGTTGTGGCGTTCTTTTCCCAAACGGTTTCGGTATCCGTAGTAACTGCCATTGATCCAACTGGAGCAGCTGCCCAGTTAGCATCTAGCGCTGCTTTTGATACGAATATTCTAGGAGCATAGACAGCCCCAGATTGATCGTTAACAGAGCTAACACCACTAGCAGCACCAGGAGGACCCTGAATACCTTGCGGACCACGAACGTTGCCCGCGTCGATTGGCGTTCCTTCTCTTGTGAGGAGAATAAGATTGTCGCCCTGAACTTCACCATCAACGACAGTTTCGTTCTCGATTACAAGCATTCGTTCTGCGGTAAAGCCTGTTACCTTTGCCATATATCCTCCTCGTTCTTGTCGCTACTCCAAATCTCGTAAGTTTCTGGGTCCAAATAGTTAACAGTTTCGGCGGTGATTTCGAAAGTGGTGTCATCAAGCATAACAATAATTCCATCGCGAGGAGTTTCTGCACTCCAAGTTCCATCGCCGTGATCCGTGATGATAAGGCGATCCCACTTGCGAATGAAAGTACCAAGGCCCTTCAACGGAGGAAGATAGGCATCGTTATCTTCATCCCCATAAATAATACTTTCAATATCTTCCAACAGCCATGGATCTAATCTTCTGCTGTCGAAAATAATGTGTGCTGTTGGTCTATAATTCTCCATGTATTCTGGAATACCAGTTACAGTCCATTCAAACTCCAATGGCTCAGTATCTGAAGAAAGAGTTTGGTATTCCTTTTGTGATGGAAGAGCTGTCAAATTATACAAAATATGGATCTTATACCCAAGCTCAAGACCTTCAATGTCGTTTCCAATTCTGGTTTGGTACGACAGCCCGAACTTACTTCTTGGTTGATGACATACGAAGAAACCTTTTTGTTCTTCTAGAATTCCTTCGTAGGGCAAGAATTCATCTGGATAAGTCCATGCCCTCATAACGGCTGAAAAATCTCCAACCGTCAGAAGGTCGTTGAATTTCAATCCGTCGAAATGAACAGCCTGTACTTGATCCGAGATAGATTCTTCTAGGGAGGTAAGGCCATTCCAAGCAACTCCATGGCCCTCATCATCATAAAAGACACATTTGCTAATGCCAGTTTCATAGAACCGTTTTGTGGTTTCGTCCCAGACGAGTGTGGCCATTTAACCTCCAATCATCCTTTGGTGTTAAACTCTGCTTTTCTCTTCTCATTCAGCTCACGATTTCGAGCCATCATTTCGTGGCGAGAGATCTTGGTTGGTTTCGAATTCTTAATGTTACATATACGGATAAGAGCAAATAGTCTATTAAGATGCCATCGCTCACATTCGAACGGAATGTTAAAAGCTACCATCCAATAGTAAATCAACTCGGCGGTGATTACTTCGCCTCTTCCACGCCTCTCTGGCATGGAGCCAAACGTGGTTGCCGATTCTTTTGACTCAATGTACTTGTTAATTGCATCTAAATTGCCTTGATCCAGTCTCCCGATTATGTCCTGCGGGTAATCAGGAGTCATAATCATCGCTTCTATATAATCTAAAACTTCTTCTGTCGATCTTCCCAAATTACTCAAGAATGGTTTCTGGTGTTTTGACTCCCATTTTGACAGAGAAAGAAGAGAATGCTCAAGCTCTAATTCAACGGTACCAACCGTTTCGAACGTTTGAGTATCATTGTCAAAGTATTCAGATCCAATCACTATAAGCTTGAGCATCCTCCCCACCTCCATCAATTACGAAGCGGTCCCAGCAACCCAAGCGGTCCCATTCCAGTAACCTTGACCAGGGGCACCGGCCGTTCCGGTCTGAACAAACTGACCTGTTGTCCAGGCAGTATTTGGAGTGGCCGTGATCGAAGAGGCAATCAAGCTGGCCACGTCTGAAGGCGGAGTAGATCCGCCAGGAGTCCACGTCCCAGGAATTCCTGCAGTTGCTCCAGTAGCCAACGGAGCACCACCACCTCCGAAGATAGCAATCACGTCGTCAGGAAGAGGAAGTGTCGGCTCGAGCGATGCCCCACCGTACAACTGCGTCTCCAAGTTCGCCAACATAGATGCATCTACGTCACTTGAATCGACGACGATGAGTGAAGTCGGCTTGAAGCCGGTAACAGGAACCGGTGTGGTTGAGATCTCCCAGCTGAAGGTAATGGCTTCGGGAGAGTCGTTGATGGTGTTGTACGCCTTCTCGGATGGACTGGCGATGCAGCCATAGACGAGATGAAGCTTGTATCCGAACCCGTCACCCTCGAGATCGTTACCGATTCGAGTCCTGTACGACAGACCGAACGTCTTGCGAGGTTGTTGACCCACGAAGACGCCTGGCGAAGGAACGCCGAGGCCGTCGAACTGAGCGAACTCATCCGGATAGGTGAACGCCTCGAGCGTCGCACCGAACTCCTCGACCGAGATGAGGTTCAGGTACTTGATGTTGTCGGCGTACTGAGCGTTGGCCTCAGCTCCAGTAGGAGTTTCCGAGACACTGGTAAGCCCATTCCACGCGACACCAGTCGCATAGACACCCGACTCGTCGGGCATGTAGAGAACGCCATGATCAATGCCGGTTTCGTAGAATCGTTCACCGACAAGATCCCAAACAAGTGCTGCCATTGCTTTGCTCCTTAGAAGAACAGCTTGTAAACGTCGTGGTTTAGGTTATCGGCTGTGTAAAATCGATCATAAGTGCATAAAGGCAAAGCCGCAACTCTATCTGGAATATCGCTATCTGGGTTTCGGTCAATTACCGTCACTAAATATCGCTTTGTACGCCTATATGGTAAATCGTCGGCATGATCAGCCAACTCGTAATCGCGTCTATAAACGATACATGGATATTCCATCTTTACTGTTGGTGGAGGTTGGAAATATACATTATCAGACCCCAATATACCTCGAAAAAGCAGTTGCAAATCAAGGCGTAGGGCCATTATAAACGCTCCCTAGACTGAGTACTAGACGAGGAGTCTTGACTTCAACATTCGTTACAACCCAAAGCGTCGACATCCATCGTACATACTTGATCTTAAAGAAGTGATCAATGGCATATTGATCGGCGACTATAGCTATTGAATTATTGACCACAAGATCGTCATTCAGACTTTCTCCTGGCTCAGCTCTTCTGGTATTTCGTATGACATCACCATAATATTGCTTTTCTTGAATATCATCGATCCAAATGCCAGAATCAGGAGGAGTCTCTACCGTATTCCCATATCCAACTTCTCCATGGAATTTCGCCACTGATACTCCTTTTAGAAGTTACTCAGAAGGCCGCTGTCCCCGAGAAGATCTTCCTTCAGGGGCTTGGGTGGCAAGAGGAGTGGTGTCTTCAGGAGGAAGAGACCCGTGCACAGGAGGAACGCTCTGCCGAGCATTCGGGGGCTCGGGAACGATGACGTGAGGAGTACCGTTAGGCGGAGGCACGAAAGTTCCCTGCTTGACGATGAGAGCGGACTTCAGCTTGACCAGCGCGCCAGAGACTCGAGTCTCAATCAGGTACTTGTACTGGTTGAAGTCGATGTCGAAGTCGTCGAACAGACTGACTTGCCCACCCTTGTCCGCGCCGATGACGTAGTCGTTCATGTTGACGATGATGGCCAACGGACTTCCGGCCGCGGGGTCGAAGATGTCAACCGGAACAACAGAAGAGACCCGAATTTCGGAAGCGAACTGCTCAACCGAAGTGTAGATGCGACGACCGAGAGTATCCTTGAGAAGCATGATCTGGGAGATGAGCGTTTCGCTCGTGTACATCGTCGGACTACCGGTTCCTCGGTACTGCGCACGGTACTGAATGACCGCGTCGACGAAGTCGGAGATGTCACCCGCTGCCAAATCGCACAATACGGTGATCACGAAGAGCGGATCGTCCTTGGCGATCGGACGGATGCGATCCTCCAAGATCTTGTCTGGATCTGTGCCGAGGGTACGACCATCGCCGAGAAGAATCGCTCGCGCCAGCTCCTCGTCGAGCATGAGACGCATCTCGCCCTTCATCCAGGCGACCACGTCAAAGTCGGTGACGTCCAGGATGTCGTCCCGATCGAGCTGCTGCTTCTTGTAGATGGTCTGCGGGCTCGTTTCCCGCCGCGCCATGCCGTAGAACTCTTCTTGCTTCTCTGCCCCAGTGATGTAACCCTTGGCCCTGGCGTCATCGTACGTGAGATCGGCCCAGTGGGTCTTGACTCGGCTGAAGGGGGTCTTGCGGGCACCGTTGAGAACGGAGTTGACCCACTCAGTCCGACGGGTCCAGAATTCCGGAGCGTTCGTAAGTGCCGTAGCCTCTGGGAAGAGCGTGTCGATTTGGTTGATGCCGTGCGAAAGCGCGTAACCCTCAACCGCTGCCTTCAGAGAGCCTGTCTTGGTCGCATCAGCAACGATTCCCTGGATGTCGGCATGAGAGAGAACTGGATTACCAGCTTCCTTCTGCGAGCCAGACTCAAAGACGTTACGGGTCATTCCGGTCCCTTCCTTATCGTTCTTTCCATCGTTCTTGTCATCAAGATTATCTTGTTGCAGGTCTTCTTTTCCGCCCTCTTCGAGAGCTTGCCCCAGCATGTAATGAAGTACTTGCTTCTGCTTATCATTCATTGTGTCATAAACATCTTGAAGAGTCTCGCCACCCTCATCATCGCCAGTATCATCTTCTTCGTCGTCGGCGTGTTCAAGCTCTAGACCAGTGTAGATGATTGCTTCATCTTCGAGGTCCTCGTCACCATCAGCACCATGACGGATCGTGACGTTCTCGATGAGCGCACCTGGATTGGCACCAGACAGAACGAGACTGACCTCACGAATGGACCCGTGAAGAACTCGTCCGGAACGCTCGATGAGTTCATTCGCCCAGATTGACAGCTGGTTGATGTCGCCATGAGTTAGGAGTCCCTTGGCATGTGTTGCCTTGGCTGTCTCGTTGAAGTAGCCATAGGCATAGACGCCGTCGTTTCGGTTCTCCAGAATGGCATGACCGAGAACGTTCTCCGGGTCGGTATGACCGTGCTGCCAGACGAGAGGAACACGGGCCTTGTCTTGGTGCTTGAATGCGCCAGGCAAGATAGTTCGCCCATCAGAGCACTTGAGCCCTGCCTTGGTTGCGTAACCACTGAAATCAGGTTCCATTTTGACTAGCCCTTTCCAAAGCTAGAGGCTCAGGAGTTTTCGCCAATGCTTTCGGATCTTCCGGTTGTGGCATGTTACTGTTGACAAGCTGATCAGCCTTCGGATCATCAGCGGGCTTGATGCCCATGAATGTTCGAATCTCATTAGCGGTAAGAATCTCATTACGAGTGAACTTGTCGGCAATCTCAGCGATTGAATTAACAGGAACCAGCTTGAACGGATCCCTAAAGTACTTGATTCTTTCATCGCCTAGCGAACCCATTGGTGCAAGGAACGCTCTTTGCATGGATTCTACAATGGCATCGGCAATCGGTTC
>JBEVKW010000296.1:0-8752 GCA_040509495.1 Chitinophagaceae bacterium
ATCGTCCGGTCAGGATAACCAATGTGTCCGGGTTCCTGGTAAGTGCCTCCGCGTTTTTTTCCATAGCTGCTCATAAAATCTTTGATGATCGTATAGGAAAGCGGATTTTTCTGTTGTTGTGGATTATTGGCGAAAAGAATGTTTTTACTCCAGGCACCCAATGCATTAAACCCATTGTTTAATAATAGCTGTTGGGTGGATTCAGCCCATTTTTCATCACTGCCGAATTTTTCTTTAGTGAATAGACGTTGCTTATCTGATTCACCCGGTAAGGTTGCCACCACGCCGAGATTGATATAGGCATTGCCATCCGGATCAACCGTCCACCAGCGGCCCTTTTCTTTTATCGCGTAATAAAACCCCGTTCTCTTAAATTGCTTATCTGATCTTCCACCATATTTATCCTGCGGGATCACACCGGCGCTGTCAAATCCGTTCAACGTAGCTATTGTCCGTGTTTTGAATTCATTCCAGGGCAGGTATTTATTTTCGTTATACTTCACTGTGCGTGACATCACTTTTTCGGTATACTCTTCGGGATGAAGTTGCGCACTTATGCAGAAGCTGTTTGCCATCCATACAGTAATGGATAGTAACCTCAACAGCAGTTTTTTTCGAATCATTATAACAGGAGATTGATTTGTTTAAAATACCCGGCTCCGGTTAATCATTTCCGTATGAGCCGGGTTCCAGTAACCGGGTCTGTTCACCCCAAACCCAAGAACACTTATCTATTCTTTTTTTCTGACAGGAATAAACCGGTAGGTACGTCCCTTATCAGGCAAGATGGTATTGCGCACTCCGAAGTTTGGACCTTTGACATTGTAATTTCCGTCTATGAATAAGTAAGGGTTTGCGCTACTGACAGACATGGGAATATCCCATGGCACCACTGATCCTTTCATAACATTCACCGATGAGCTTGTTGCATTTCCTTTAATGCCAACTGCTGCAACAGTCAATGCATCTGTTTCTCCGGATGATTCCCATTCTCCATATATGAATTCAATAATGCCGGTTGTTTCATACAACTTTAGCTGGAAACTGATGCTGCTGAACTGTGCCGGGGAAACATTGTCGGCAAGCCTTGAGAACCCGATCGTACAAACGCGCTGACCTTCTTTACCAGATGTCAGCAATTTATAGGACGTCTCCTTCGTGGCGATCATATTCCGGTTGAATGGATAAAGCAGGTTACTGTCTGGTGCAGTAATAGCGGAATGACCCGTGCCGACGGCCTGTGTATAGGCGATCATGACAGAGGAAGGTGCTGTGTTACCCAACTTGATAAAGCCGTTTGTGTTCAGAACAAAGCTGCTGAAGACCCGGCCATTAAAGGGAAATTCAAATCCAATCGGTTGAATGCCCGAGTTGTCATTGTCCGGATCGAGCGGTTGCCCGTTAAAATTGGTGGTGATGGTTCTCGCATCCGCTGGAAGCGGTTGATATTTACGGGTTGCGTTCTCGCAGTCTTCTGACGCATAGTTCCATTGCGCACGCAATGGTAGCAGGAATAACAGGACGAGGCCTGTGGCAAACAATCTTTTTAGCATCGTTGTAATTGAAGGTGACAGGCCGGAGCCTTACGTTTGATATAAGATTAAAGTTCTGATGATGATGCGGAAAACAGGGCCGTCTATTCTAAATGAATGACCCGGTTTTTGTAAAACTGTGATCGTAAAGGGGCATCGATCTTTCATCGGCGTTACAGGAACGCAGCGGACACGGCGATACGCGGCGAACGCGGAATATAAAAAGAACGCATTACTATTCGAACCAGAACTTATCCATGTTGAACAAGCGCTCGCCGTTTCCCAATCCCCTGAATTCCAGCCATAATGCGTTCACGCCGGCTGATATCGAAACTTTTGCTTTATAAGGCCTGTACTCCATCGCCTCCGATCTGGCGGGCGGAGGAATAGTGAGTTTTCCGATGACGGGACCATCAGCTGTTCCATCATGCAGCAGGATTTCACCGCCATTCTGAGCAAATGCGGAGACGCTGAATGAAGTGGCTCCTTTGCCGAAATCTATGTATTTAAAGGCGGCTTTGTCTCCGTTCTTGATATCTGCAATAGTGCCGGCGGCATTTTTATGCGGCCTGATCCGGCAGTACCCTTCGAGCAGGCAGGCCCGTTCAGCTTCTATGGGCTGAAAAGCTGACAACGGCTTCCCTGCTCCCTGGGAGGTCATTTCAACTTCATTGATAGTACCGTCTTCATTAAACGAAATTGGTTCCATGCAGGCGCGGCGCATTACCTGCGTGCCCTGGGAAGAACGATGATAAAATACATACCATTGGCCTTTGTATTCCGCAACAGATCCATGATTGTTCCAGGTCTCCGGATCACAACCATAGTTATCGATGATGATACCGCGATAAGTAAAAGGGCCTAATGGCGAGGAAGCTGTTGCATAACCAAGACAGGTCGGCCTTCGGTCACGCCGGCTTTCATCCGCAAATACCGCGTAGTAAATGCCATTCCGCTTAAAAACGAATGATCCCTCATGAAAGAAATGTTCTTTGCGGCTGAGCAGGTTTTGATGAACGGAAGTTGTGTCGATCTCCGTCATGCCCGCCTTCAGCTTTGCTCCTTTTAGGGAATATTGCCCCCAGTAATAATATGCCTGTCCATCATCATCTATAAATACTGTCGGATCAATTTCTTTATACCGCCCGGTATTGATCGCCTTTGCCTGTCCGAATGGGCCTTCGGGACGATCTGCAACAGCGACGCCCTCGCTCAACATCGTGTCGGGAGTGCAGAAAAAGAGATAGTACTTTCCATTCCGGTAGATAGCGTCGGGAGCAAACAGCAAAGGGTCGCCCTGTGGAAGAGAATCCTGTTTTCCCTTTGAGGTAAAAATGTTCGTAGTAAGTTTCCAGGTCAGCAGGTCATCGGAATGCAATACATCATGCCGGTAAGAACACCAGTATTGATGATTCTCATCAGTCGACCCGTACAGGTAAAGCCTGCCATCAGGCCAGACCCTCGCTGTTGGATCTGCCATAAAAGTTCCCTCAGGACCAATCGGGTTCTGCGCTTCGCTCTCACCAGATAGCATCAACAGGATCATCAACCATCCCCAACGGACTACTGTACCTTTCCGAAGACAGCATGCACGCCTGCTGCGTTTTATTAACGTCCAGCAGCGTGCGGGCATTGCTAAGATCATTTTTGACAGGAATCGTTTCAATTTGTTATCTAAATTCTTCGCGTGCTGACGATGGCCTGGCATGTTACACCAGATCTCCCTCCCGCATCCTTCCTTAAAGATCCTGCCCGTGAACGGAAAGAACACCCGGGTTTTGTAAATAATTAGTGCAGGTTTTAATAACGGTGCTGTAAATCAGTCATGTTTACCACAGTTCCGTTGAGAAAAAAACGGCCGTGGACAGGCTGATGTCGTCCCATCAGCGCCAAGGCATGCGGTTGTCGCAGGATCAGTCCTGTTCACCGGGTGTCCTGCAACGGATGTATCTTGGCCGGTCCTTGATCATTTCGCCGTTATATGCCATTGACTTTGAGTAATTTACCATTCCACCCCGCGAAAGAATCCCTGCCCCAGGAAATGCTAAATATTTTAGTATCTTTATTATTCAATTTTAAAGGTGAGTGTAGTATGGAACAACAAGTATCCGTGAATAACACCGGTATTGATTCGGCAGGTTTACCGACAGATTATATGGCTGCCGTGGGGGAATTCATCTGGAATGCCTTTGACGCCAATGCAACGCAGGTCGATATCCAGTTTACCGCCAACAGTCTCGACTTTATCTCTTCTCTTACCATCGCCGACAATGGCCAGGGAATTGAACTTGATACGATCAACCAGACCTTCGGCAACTTTATGGATTCGCTTAAGAAATCCTCTTTCCGGAAATCATCTTCCTCGGTTCGGGGCAATAAGGGTAAAGGACGGTTCTCCTTCGCGGCTTTTGCCAGTTCGGCCAGATGGGAAACAACATTCAGAGATACCGAGTCGGACAGATTGCTGGATTACACGATCGATATCCATGGCAACAGCAAGAACAAATATGTAACCGGCAACAGGCATATTTCAAAAAATAAAGAAACCGGCACCAATGTCCGGCTGTATGAACTTTTCAACGTAACGGCCTACTCCTTTTCCAAACCGGAGTTCATCAACTACCTCGCAAAGGAATTTGGATGGTTCCTGCTATTGAACAAAGAGAAACAATTCAGGATCTTGATCAATGGTGAGCCTGTCTCCTATCAAACACTGATCGCGGAAAGCGATGCGATCAGGTTTGCTGTAAACAAAGATGAAAAGCTTGCGATATTCCGCATCACCTTCGTCCGCTGGCAGGAAAAGATCGGCGATAAATTCTATTTCTATTTCCTGAATGGCCGGCAAACAGAGGTATTTAAAGAACTAACGTCATTCAACAATAATGCACTCGGATTTAACCATAGCGTCTACGTAGAATCAGCCTTCTTTGACAACTTCAATCCGAATGACAAAGAACAGTCGCTTACGCTGGACGGCTCTTCCACGAAATCTTCTCCCGTATTCAAAAGTCTGACGGCAAGACTGCAAAAGCTCTTGAGAGAAAAACAAAAGAGCTTTGTGAATGAACAGGCAGCGTCACAACTGATCGAAGGATATGAAAGGTCAGGTGTGATCCCACCGTTCAAAACGAATAAGTATGATCAGGCACGAAAGGCAGACCTGGTCAACGTTGTAAAAGCGATCTATTGCATTGAGCCAAAGTTGTTCCAGGGTCTTAATAAAGAGCAACAGAAGATCAGCGTCGGTCTTATCAATATCCTGTTGGAAAAAGATGAACGGGATACGATCCTTGATCTCATCGGCCGCATTATTTCCATGACTGCCGTTGAAAGAAACGAGTTATCCCAGATCCTGCAGAAGACGACCATGGCCAATATCACGAAAATGGTTTCGCTGATCGAGGAACGTTACAAAATCGTTTTACTGCTTAAATCGCTTGTATATGATCAGAAAAAGTTTACCTCTGAGATCCGCCATCTTCAGAAGGCGATAGAGGAAAACTACTGGTTGTTTGGCGAACAATATCACCTGGTTTCGGCCAATGAAGCATTCAACCAGCTTTATGATAAATATGTCGACTTCCTGAATGGTCATCTCTCGAAAGGCGGTAGCCGGAAGGACGGTAAGATCATGTCGCCCAGGCGTCCCGATCTGTTTCTTTGCAGGAAACGTGCAGTGCCGGATACGCTTGATCATGAGCTTCAGATGGAAGAGAACATCATCGTGGAATTAAAGCGACCGCTCGTTGATATCGGTGTTGAGCAGGTCCGCCAGATAGAAGATTACATGGAGATCATCCGTACGGACGATGCCTTCAATTCGCAAAAACGCTTATGGAAGTTTATCATTGTTGGAAATAACGTGGATGAATATGTCAAAGGCCAGTATGAGTCTATGAAAGAAAAGAACCGCCGCTTCCTGGTAAAAGCTGCACACAATTACGAGATCTATGCTTATTCATGGGATGATATATTCACGTTGTTCGACTTGCGGCATTCCTTCCTGGCAGATCATTTGAACTTCGATAAAGAAGTCATCAGGCGTCAATTGATCGACAAAGGCATTGAACTGAATGGAGGAAACACGCCGGAAGAAATACTGGATGAGATCATGGAGCATTGAGCCATGAACCGAGATACGCAGCTTGGTGAGTCATTCAACGCCCTCGTGCGGATCATTTGTTACACCACTTCTTCTCCTGCATTTTTCCGTCCACCAACCGGCCGGCGTACACGTTTACTTTCATTCGCCGTTCAATTTATGTTCAGTTCACTTCATGTGCGGGTAATAAACTTTTCAATGATCCATGACCTGTGTTCATGTAAAAACGGTAATTTCAGTATTCCCTTTCTAAAAAACCATTACCATACTTTCTGGAACAATGAAAAAGCCTTTTCTGAATCTTGTACTTATCCTGCTGACAATGTCGGCATTTTCCCAAGAGAAAAAAGACAGCATCTATCAAGTAAAAATTGCCTCGCCGGGCGTTCGGTTTGTACCCGTGAACGGCGGTAAGTACAAAGTATTTACGCAGAAGATCGGCAGCGGGCGCAACAGCCTGCTGCTATTGAGTGGCGGCCCGGGTGAGTCGCACGAGTATTTTGAGAATTTTGCAGAGCATCTTGCAGGGGCTGATGTTACCATTTATATGTACGAACAGTTGGGCAACTACTTCTCCGACCAGCCGGATGATTCTTCGATCTGGCATGTTGATCGTTTCGCAGCAGAAGTGGAAGAAGTCAGACAGGGATTGGGAATCGATCAATTCTTTCTTCTTGGTCATTCCTGGGGTGGCATGCTGGGAGAAGTGTATGCGGCAAAGTATGGACAGCATTTGAAAGGGTTGATCCTTTCAAACATTCCGGGCTTTCCGGCCAATGACACCGATTATTTTGATGCCGTCCTCGACAGCATGGAAAATGTTGTAAGATTGAAAACAGTTCAGCTCCCCCGGTTTGCCGCTCACCGGGAACAGATCGATTCGATCAGCAGGGGGCAATCACTGTCTGATAGCGCATTATTTTCGAAATTGCGAAAGGAATACCGGAAAGTGAATGACAGCCTTTTTGGAAGAACGATGTATTACCGCAAACCAGGTAAGATCCCCGATCCGCTTGCGAGAAGTACAAAGCATTATTCACTACCCGGTGGCGGAAAATATACCTTCAATATATTTGAAGTGGATTATGCGGCTATGCTTCGTAAGATCGACAAGCCGGTATTATTGCTTGGCTCCCGGTACGATTTTTTGCATAACGAAAGATATGATGAACTTAAAAAACAGATGACAAATACGAAAGTACGCGTCTATCTCTGCCCTGAAGGAGCGCATTTTCCTATGTGGGATGACACGGGCAACTACTTCCGGGAATTAGGAAGATTTATCAAAGAAGTATCGCAAGGCAAGTTCAAAGGATGAGAACGGAAACGCGGCAGACATTCTCCAGCGATCAGTACAACGAATAAAATGCCTGCTGCTTGCGGTCATCCTCCTTACGCTATAAGTTTCTTGCAGTTCCCTGCATAAAAAAAGAGCCGGTGATAACACCGGCTCTTTTCCTTTTTAATATCCTCTCTCTATTCTTTTACAAATTTCATTGAACTGACCAGGCGGCCCGAAGAATGTACCTTAACAATATAGGTTCCTGCTGGCAGACGCGCCACGCTAAGCAGCATCGTATTACCACTTGAGCGCTGGCTCATCAATATTTTTCCGTCAAGCGATACGATCTGCAACTGATCGCCACTCTCACATCCCGTAACACGCAGGACCGATTTAACGGGGTTCGGGGAGAATGACAGCGCTGTTTTCCGGATCACTGCCGACCTTGTTACACTGTACTCAAAACGACCGTTCCTGTCTGTTTGCTTCAGGCGGTAGTAATTAGTTCCAGTCACAGGAGATTGATCAGTATGACGGTAGGACGTTACCTGTGCAGCATTGCCATCAGCGTAAGCAGATGCCACGAAAGCAATTGTTTCCCAGGTACGCGCATCCGTGCTGCGCTCGATATAGAAACCGGCATTATTCGTTTCCGTAGCTGTTTTCCATTCAAGCAGTACCGACTGGTTTTCTTCCGTTGCGGTAAAGCTTAACCAGGTCACCGGCAAAGGACTACCCCAATTGATGGCATAGGTTGCCGTATTGGAAGCAACGTTAGCTGCATCAAGGTATACATAGCTGAAACTGATCCCTGTATAACCCGTACCTGTCAGCGCAACACTTAACAGCCCTTTATCGTATTGGGTGATAATATCGCCGGCTGCCACAGCAGAGCCGTTATACCTCAACTCTCCGTTTGCAGGAATGGAAACGAGTTGAACGCGGCGATTCGCGTTATCTCCATTCAATCCCTGTGCAGCAGGTGCATCCTCGGGATCGCTACCGGTTAACTGGTTTGGCGGTATAGCCGTGCCTGTCGCACTACCATTCAGTGTGATAACCTGGTTTACCGAAGGCTGCGTAATAAAATAGATCTTACTATCCGCCTGTGGTGTTTGCTCTACCGCAAAGTTCACATTGGCAAAAGGACTGGCCACCACACTCAGCGGGAAGTTTCCGTTCACAGGCAGATCAATATTCACTCCCGCGGTTGTTCCCCGTTGTTTTCCGGCATAGGACCAGCCGGAGGGCAGCGTTGCATCTAACGAACCGCCACTGGTATAGTCGCCCGGTATGGTGTGCAGCGCGAGTTTTAAATCTCCCGCCGGCACGATGCTGTTGAAACTGTAAGCACCATTTGACTGAACGGCAGCAGTAGCGAGGATCGTTCCTGCATTTTCCGGATCGATCAGGCTCACATACAACGGGTCTGCTCCTACTGATGATAACGGAGTGCCACTCACCAACCCGCCTCCTGCGTCCGTCACACCGTTCGGATCATGATAAACATGCCCGGTGATCGTTTCATAACGGAAATCCATGGTAACGGTGGAAAGGTTACTGGCTATGCCCGCAGCATCCAGGTACTCATACGAAAATGAAAGTTGCGTAATAAGATTGTCCGGATCTACCTGCAACAATGCCGGATCATATGCAGGGATGAGTGCACCGGCTGCCAGCAGTCCTCCATTATAATATAAGTTCCCATTGGCAGGCACACTGGCTATACGGATCGTTTTGCCGCTCAATGATCCGGTGGCAGGTTGATCTTCCGGATCTGATCCGAGCAGCAATGGAACCTGTGCAGTATGATTACCAACCGGCGCGACGATG
>JBEVKW010000297.1:0-15719 GCA_040509495.1 Chitinophagaceae bacterium
GCCTGAAGGGGGAGATTTAGAGGGGGCCTTACGCCAACCTGACTTCACGCACTACCCGAAAAAATGAAGATTCCTTAATGACATTGAGTGGCCGGGATGACTCATGTTATCTGCTTAACCAAAAGACATTGCATTGCATAGCCCTGTGCAGCTCAGCTGATCTTTTTGTAGTATGCGTCCACAAACCGGTTAAAACCCCGGGTTTTCATGATCAGTTTATCGAACAGGAGCAAACCGATTACGGCACACAGAATACCTGCTATAACGTCCAGCACATAATGATGACTTGTATATACCGCAGCAAACCAGATCCCAACCGTTACGGCCATAAAAACCAGGTTGAAATAACCGATCTTCTTTTTGAAACCATAATACACCACGATCAGCGGATACGCTGAGTGGAGAGAAGGCATTGCTGCAAACACATTAGAACTCTTGGCATAGATCGACTGAAAGATGTTCACATCAAAATAGTCATCAAAACGGTCAAGACCGGCAGTGCTGCCCGGCGTATCCAGATCGGCGATCAATCCATGTTCCTGTATATACCACGGCGGGGCGGCAGGGTAGGTATAGTAGCCGATAAATCCTACAAGGTTCACTATCACAAATGCAAAACTGAACTGGAGGAAGAGCCGGCGGTTGGTGAAGAACAGATAGGTCCCGAATGCCAGCGGCACAGGGATCCAGCAGAGATAGAACAACCCGCTCATGATATCCAGCGCGTTGTTGGTATGCAGAAGGAAAAATTCGTTGGGAGTCAGTATTTCATTCCCGTAATGGATCCCGAATAAAGCTTTTTCCGCGGCATGGAGACTACCGGTATGCACGTCCGCAAAAAGATAATTGGGGAATGCTTTCATGTAGTCAAACAGGATCCAGTAAACGATAAAAACCGAAAAGCCGATGATGAACTTTCTTGTATACCCGGAAGCATAATACAGGCCATTGAATAACACGACGAGAAATACCTGGTCGGATTTAAACCCAACAAGTATTGCAGATAACAAAAGATATGCTGCGGAAAGGAGTGTGGTGATCAACAGGTCCCTGGGGGTGAATAAACCCGGCTTCCCCTGGATATTCTTCATGCTTTTTGCTTCTTCTTCGGAAAACCTGAACGGAATATTTCATCCCAAAGGGAGGTGCTCACACCATAGCCTTTTGATGAATCATCATAATGATGCAGCATGTGATGCTGCTTTACCCTTTTCATCAGGGAGCTTTTGAAATTATAGTGATGCATTGCGTAATGCATCATATCGTAGACCAAATAGCCGGTCAGAAAGCCGGGAAAGAATGCCCACAGATACGCCTTGTCTTTAAAGAACAGCATGAACAGAAAGTAAAAGCCAACAGCCAGCGGAATGCTTGCAGAGGGAGGCATCACCAGACGTTTGGCATCCTTCGGATAATCATGATGAACGCCGTGAAAAATGAAATGAAGACGAAGACCCCATTTCGACTTCGGCACAAAATGGAACACCCACCTGTGTAATACATATTCCGTGATGGTCCAGATACCGAGACCGCCGAGGAAGCAAAGGGCAAACATGCCGATATTCATCTGCGGTTGCGTCAAAGACAGGTACGATACGTAAATTATTACAGGAACGTACACAAACAACGGCACAGAAAAGTGAACTTTGGAAAGGCTTTCCATAAAGCTACTTTTGAACATCCGGATGGATTCGCTGGAATTAGAGATATAGTTCTTCTTCATGATCAGTTTTATTTTACAGCCCGGGCTTACTTCAGCACTTTCTTCCTTTCGATCACTTCAGCACCCGTGGCAGGATCTGTTCCTTTTACTTCAAAATACTCGATATTGGGCGACCAGAACGTTCCTCCTTTATTGATCTTGATAAAAATACTGTTCAAAATCACCATTTTCTCATTGATCGGCGCAAATACATGATACTTTCCGTCAGCCGCCTTAATGAGATACATCGCATACTTGGAATAAGACACAAAATTAAGCTTGTACTTACCATCATCCGTCTTTTTCGCCTTGATACCGTAGGCAAATTTACGTTGTATAAAGCTTAGCTCCTCTTTTTGTCCTTTTTCTCCATAACGAATCCAGTATACGTGGATCGGGTCATCTTCATCCAGCTTGCCATTCGCTGTATTTACATCACAAATGATTGTATTTGTGTTCGGTGTCCGTTGTAAGTAGAACATCTGGTCAGTGCTTGCCGGGGGAGTTGGAAAACCTTCCTGCGCCGATGCTAAAAATCCCCAGCAAATGAACAGGGCTAGAAGGCCCTTTTTACGTAACATGATTATATCCTTTTATTGTAATATTTCCGCTCTTCGAATTAAAAAGTCAAAGGTAAAAATTAAAAAAAACAGCCATTTGGCATGTCCAAACAACCTGTTCTTTTACAATTTCCGGCTTCGAAGGTTTGTTCAGGCCGGACATTTTTGCTTTTTAATTTTGACTTTTTACTTAATTCCATCCAGCGCTTTCTGCGCGTCCAGTAATCTCTTGATCGCCGTAATATTGGTCAGTACAGCCATTATGGTAATAGGAATGGTGAAAACAGACATTGTCTCGAACACTGGGATAGGCAACCAGTCGACGGTGATCCTGTAATTGCCACCGATAATTCCGCCTGTGATTCCACATGCAATAGCAGATACACCGGTGAGCACAACACGCTCTGGCCGCTGCATCAGCCCGCCCTTATTTTCCACCCCAAGCCCTTCACTTCTTGCCCTGGTATAACTCACCATCATTGATCCGATCAGTGCGATAAACGCGAAGATCGAACTGAGAAAATAGTGATGAGCCACCAGGTAGTAACAGATCCCGAGGAACATGATACACTCACTATAGCGGTCAAGCACTGAATCGAACAGGGCTCCGAATTTCGAGCTCATGTTTCCTAACCTTGCCACCTGGCCATCGAGCATATCAAATAAGCCGGCAAAAAGTATCAGCCCGCCAGCCCAGCCAACATACGACAGGTCGCCACGATGCCCTTTTTCACCGCCTTCGATAAATATGATCGCTACCCCGATATTCAGGATCAGGCCGGTGATCGTCACCTTATTGGGGGTAAATCCAATCTTGATCAGTCCTTTCACCAATGGGTTGATGATAACATAAATTCCTTTCTGCAATCGGTCCCTTGTGCTGGGCATTGTTTAGTTGGTTTTGGATCGTTAGAATTCAAATCTTACACGGCCACGGATCCCCCATTTCGGTACATCCGGATGCTCCATATAACTTAACCTCCGCACCACATCAAGTCTGAGCAATTTGAAGATATTGCCGATACCTGCACTCGCCTCCATATATGGTTTACCGTCAAGCGTAAAGGTAGTAGGATTACCTAAATCATCCGTTGGAAAACGGAGTGTATTGGAATTCGTTTTTGGATCGTTTTCATTACGCATGCCGCCGTAAAGGAATTTGAAGCTGGCCACCTCACGAAGCTTGAGCTTTTTCAACAATGGGATCTTATTAAAAATAAACCCATTAAAATAGTATTCCGTGTTCACTGATACATACCGGTCACTAACAAATTCCATGAAATTCATCATATTGAAGGAGTAGAACTGGTAGGAATAGCTTTGGTTGGCGCGGTGAATACTCAGCAGGGGATAGGGCACTTTTCCAAAGGTATAACCTCCTTCCACCACAATGTCCGCAAAGCCGAACTGTGACAGATAAAACCTTTTGAATGCGCTTGTCGTGATATTCTGATAGTTATATTGTCCGCCCAGCATTCCTTTCACGCCGGCAATGAACCTCGCCCGGAAGATCGGGTACTTATTAAAGATGGGGATCCTGTAATTCTTACCCTGGTAGAACTGTTCGTTGGGTGCCCAGCGGATCTCTGCCGACAATTCGGATGTTGTGAGTCCTGGAATGGTGTCGAAACCGGTTCCCGCGCTGTTAGGCTTATCATAAATGATATTACCAGCAGCGATCTGTTCCCAGCGCTTGAATCCAAATGTGTAAGACACGTTCTTGCCGAATTCCCGCACATACTCCGCCTTGGCGATCTTATTGTACAGCCACTTATTGTTATCTCCCCGTTTGAAAGAAAGCAGGAAATTGTCTTCAGATACAAACTGTAATTCCTGTCCCGGGATCTTTGTATCATACTGATAACTGAGACGCAGATAATTCAGCGGGAAAGAATAGATCGATTTATGATTAAATGAATACGTGCCGGATAAATAGTATTTCCATTTTTTATCCTTGAAACCATAGGCTACGTAGTTCTCAAAATAAAGATTGGGGCTCAGCTTGGTCGTTGTACGGCCGCCCGCTCTTAAACGGAAGCCCTCCACGGGGTTGAAGCTGTAAAATGCATTCACCGGACCCACTTCAAATATGCCGAATGATTTATAGCCGGCAAGTAATAAGGTCGCCCAGTCCATCAGCCTGCGGTAAGACTTCATTTTTACCAGGCTGTCCATATTGGTGTAAACTGTCGATTCCGTTTCACTGAGAGGCTTGTGCCTGTTGGTGACCCAGAAGCTATCACTTAGCTGTGTATTATCCCTTGCTACGATCAGATCCCTTCCCTGGTATACGGAATCTGCTGCGGGCTGATTGATCGTAAAACCCTTGAAGGAAACTGTCCGTTCCCCGAGGATACCACCATCCGCTTTTTTGCTCAAGGCAAATTCAGAAAGCATATTGCTCATGATCACATGGTAGCGGCCATCGGTACCTCTTTCGAAGTCCTGGTTGATGCGAAGTTCCCTTGACCAGTTCAGGTTTGCATTCTTGCTCACTGCCATCGTGATCTTCTGTACTGCATAGTTGCCATCAAGGGTCACGAACAATGAACCACGGAAAAGCAGGTCGTTCAGGTTCCGTGGTGTAAATGCCAGCTGGATCAGTTTGATCCCATCGAGTTCAACTGTATCGCGGATATAAAAACGGTAGAAGGTAGGGGCACCGTCAGCAATCGGACTGAGAAACTGGTTACCCAATATGCCGATATTATTCTGATAGATATCGATATCCGCATACATACTGTTCAGGTAACGGCTGATACCATCATTATCGATGAACTCACCAAGATTCACTTTCTTTTGGGCAAGCACATAGGTCTTTTCTTTAGACGGATCTTTCCGGAAGTATTTGTCAGACAGCTTTTCTTCGAGATAAATAGGGAGCAGTGCTTTGCCTTCTATCTTGGAAGAGTCTGAGTTATCGAGAAGAAACTGGAAGTTTTTAAAGAGTTTGTTCTTTAATAATTTCTCTGGCTTATTGGTAAGCGACAACTCTATTTTTTCATACTGCTGGTATTGCACATAGTCGTACGAAGAAATGCGGTTTTCCTTTTTATGTTCGACGATCAAACGGATCAGGTCAACAGCAGGATTATTTCGATTGCTGTATTTACCACGTTTGGTATTACGAACAGTAACGCCGCTCATTTCGGAGATCTCCAGTTCGATATTTAGTTCCTGTTCTTTACCGGACTGAATAGTTCGTTCAACGGTTTTATAACCGCCGTAAGAAAAAGTTATGACCGTTAATTTTGGATTGGTTGTGGAAAGCGAGTAACTTCCGTTCTCTCCGCTGATCACACCTTTTGCACCTTTGAAGTAAACACTTACAAAGGGTAATGGAGAACCTGTGGATGCATCCCGTATTACGCCGGTGACGGTTGTGACCGGTTGCGCCTGCAACAGGGTAATCGTGAATGTCAATAAAAAAAGAAACCACACCTCCTTGAGTCTCATCCGCTTCATCTTTACTTAGTATTATTCAAAAAAACAAATCTTTTCTGTAAGGGATAATTCCAGCCTACGGCCACTATTAATGAAGTGACCACCTTTGCCAATATATAATGGATGCCTAACTGCTTTGTGAGCAAGTACAGGCCACCTGCATTCAAGATCAGGTTTCCCAGCCAAACCAACAAGTACTTCCATGCCTGTTTTCGTGCCTGGCCTTCTGTCGCTTTGAACACCCAACTTCTTCCGATCATAAAATTGATCACGCCACCGCATACGGTTCCTGTTACTCCAGCCCATACCACATCGGCATGGAATAACTGGACAAGCATAATAGTGATCAGGTAATCAATCAGGGAAGCAATCAGGGAAGCTACATTAGCCTTCAGAAAAATTTTCATATCAGACCGGACAATTTGCCGTTGGCCAGGTAGATCACCACCTGAAGAACGATGAATGCGTATATTCCGGCGAGCACATCATCTCCCATTACGCCCCATCCTCCAGGCAGATCTTCAGCTTTTCTGACACCTAACGGCTTAAGTATATCAAAAAAGCGGAATAGCACAAATCCTATCAAAGCATATATCAATTCAACCGGAGCCCATGCCAGCGTGATCATCATTCCCGCCACTTCATCTATTACAACTTTACTGCTGTCATGCCCCCATTCCTTCTCAACATTATTTGAACTCCAAACACCTGAGAACAGTATGGCCAATGCCAAAACGATTGACCATACTGTCGTAGTGTTACCGGCAATCAACAGCCAAACCACGCAATAAGCGGCGGCAGCTACGCTTCCGCCACCTTTCCCCATGTATCCGATGCCACAGGTGGCAATGGCTTTTGCCAGTTTGATCATAAAATTTCGTCAACCAGCTCCTGGTAGTAATCAAGACCCAGGTGCGTGATCAGGTCTTCGCCCATTAAATGGCGAAGTGTATTTTGCATTTTGATCAGTTGTTTGAAAATATCATGTTCAGGGCGCAGGCCTTCTGCAGTTTGTGGTGATTTCAGGTAGAAAGACAACCACTCCTGGATACCAGACATATCTGCACGTTTTGCCAGATCGATGAACAACGCGAGGTCAAGTACGATCGGCGCAGCCAGGATAGAATCACGGCAAAGGAAGTTCACCTTGATCTGCATCTGGTAGCCCATCCAACCGAAGATGTCGATATTATCCCAGCTTTCTTTATTGTCACCATGAGGAGGATAATAGTTGATACGTACTTTATGATAGATATCACCATACAGTTCGGGATTATCTTCCGGTTTGAAGATATCTTCCAACACACCGAGTTTAGATACTTCCTTCGTTTTGAAGTTATCCGGATCATCCAGTACCAGACCATCGCGGTTACCGAGGATATTTGTAGAGAACCATCCTGATACACCCAGTGCACGCGCATACAAGCCTGGAGCAAGGATCGTTTTCATCAATGTCTGACCGGTTTTGAAGTCTTTACCAGCGATAGGAGTGCTGGTTTGTTTAGACAATTCAACCAGTGCAGGGATATCGCAGGTCAGGTTAGGCGCACCATTTGCGAAAGGCACACCCAATTTGATCGCTGCGTAAGCATAGATCATGCTGGGAGAGATGTTCGGATCGTTGTCTTTCAGGCCCTGTTCGAATGCTTCGATAGAGTTGTGTACTTCAGATGCTTCGAAATAGATCTCTGTTGATCCGCACCATACCATTACTACACGGTCCAGGTCATTTGCTTCCTTGAAGTTCTCGATATCATCCATCACCTGTTTAGCCAGGTCCATTTTGTCAGTACCTGTTTTGATATAAGTACCGTCGAGGTTTTTTACAAATGTTCTGTCAAACACTGCCTTCATCGGGCGGATAGCCTCGAGTTCAGCTTTGATCTGGAACAGCATGTTCGCGTCAAGTACTTTTGCATGCATAGCTGCCTGGTACACGTTATCTTCATAAAGATCCCAGCCACCGAAAACGATATCCTGCAGGTTTGCAAGAGGTACGAAATCTTTGATAAGTGGGTTGCGGTTCTCCGTTCTTTTACCCAGGCGAATATTGCCCATCTGGCTTACCGAGCCGATCGGCTTTGCCAGACCTTTGTTAATAGCGATCACACCGGCCATAAACGTTGTGGCCACGGCGCCCATTCCGGGGGTCAGAATCCCCAGTTTCCCTTCTGCTTTCCGTATTTGCTGACTCATGTTTGGTTGTGTTTTTAATACAGTATGTAAAATGTTATATCCAATTGTTGTATCTGTACCAGGCCATTGTTTTATATACTCCCTGTACAAGATCATCAGCAGGGTAGAAGCCCAGTTCGTTTTTTGCCTTGCCGATATTTACTTTCCAGTTGATCGCTGTCAGCTCATTGAGCTGCTCACGGTCCAATGCAGGCACTGCTTTCCGTGAAACGATAGATCTTTTTCAGTTCGTTCATAAGACACGCTATATCAGAAAAGTCGGGATAACCGTATTGACTATTGTGAACCCCGGAGATGTCGAACCTCACTGTTACGGCGCATTGCCGCAACCAGGTCAAGTCCCATTTCAAGTGCCGCTTCGATCAGGTGGAACCCGATAAAGCCGCTGGCGCTGGTCATCCATACTTTTTCCTTCATCATATCGGTCTCTCGTAGATCCTGTACGTCTTATATGCTGTGCCGTTGATGTCTTCAATTCCTTTCTTCATCATCTCATTATGCTCGAGTATCCAGGAGGCTTCTGCTCCGCGCATGTTCTTTTTCTTAGCACTTTCTATGATCCTGGCGTAAAAGCACGCTTCGATGCCAAGTTTTCTATAGCCATCCACCACTCCCAGTGCCAATACCCGCAGGTATTTGATCTTTTTCACCCCGAACAGCAGTTTGAAGATGCCAAATGGCAGCAAACGGCCGCGCGGTATGGTGCGCAAGATCTCGTTGATATCGGGAATCCCCAATGCGAAACCGACGAATGCCCCATTATGTTCGGCGACCAAACAAAAATCCGGGTCGAGAATCATTTTCATGTCCTTGGCCAGGTATGCAAATTCTGCATCTGTGGCCGGAACAAAGCCGAGGTTTTTATCCCAGGCTGAGTTATATACTTCTTTAACTTTCCGCACTTCGTTCTTAAAATCCTTCATATTGATCGGGCGGATCGTAATTCCCTTGGTTTTCAGACGGGCTTCGAGTGCTTGCCGCAACCTGACGGTCCGTTCGTTGGCTGTGCTGGTAGGCAGGTCATACGCCAGCAGGTCGACCTGCTTTTTCAGGCCGGCGCCTTCGATCAGCTTGCTGTAATAAGGCTTGTTGTAGGTCATCATCGCCACAGGAGGCATATCAAACCCCTTAACGAGCAGCCCGCAGGTATCATTGGTGGTGGGATTGGTCGGGCCAACGATCGTTGCAGCTCCCTGTTGCTTCAGCCATTTCGTTGCAGCCGCAAAGAGTTCGTTCGCCACTTCCTGGTCATCGATCACATCAAAGAAGCCAAAGAAGCCGTCATTTGCCTGATTAAAGCTGTTATGATTATTATTTATAACAGCGGCAATGCGGCCTACGACCTGATCGTTACGATACGCCAGGAAAGCCTGTAGTGTAGAGTGTTCGTGAAAAGGGTGTTTCCCCGGACTTAACAGATCCCGTTGGGCGATAAACAATTCTGGTACATAATTACTATCGCCTTTATAAAGATCGTGCTGGAAATCGATAAAAGTCTTTAGTTGTTTTCCGGATTTAACCTCCACGATACCGATCATAATTCCTGATTTTGAAGAGCCGTTTTTATATCCAGTTTGATAGCGGCTTTGTTCAGTTGTTCAACTGCAAAGTCGATCTGGCTGAATGTATGCGTAGCCATCAGGGAGAATCGGATCAGTGAGGAATCGGAAGGTACCGCCGGTGAAACCACAGGGTTCACAAAGATGCCTTCTTCCTGGAGCATACGCGTCAGCAGAAATGTTTTATGATTGTCTCTGATATAAACCGGAATGATCGGGCTTTCGGTGATACCTGTATAGAAGCCGCAATCTTTCAGTAACTGAAGGGCATAATTTGTATTTGCCCAGAGATTGTCGATGCGTTCAGGCTCCTGCTGGATCAGGTCGAGAGCGGCGATCACGCTGGCTGCAGATGCTGGCGTCATGCTTGCGCTGAATATCAAAGAGCGTGCTTTGTGCTTGAGGTAATCGATCACATCTGCATTACCTGCGATGAATCCTCCAAGGGAAGCGAGTGATTTACTGAACGTTCCCATGATCAGATCCACGTCCTGAGTAAGTCCGAAGTGAGAAGCAGTTCCTGCTCCTTTATCGCCGATCACACCAAGACTGTGTGCATCATCTACCATGATGTTTGCGCCGTATTTATTGGCGAGTTGAACGATCTCCGGCAGTTTTACGATATCGCCTTCCATGCTGAAGATCCCGTCTACCGCGATCAGCTTCATGGCATCTGCCGGCAGGGGAGCAAGCTTTGCTTCCAGATCTGCCATGTTATTATGCGCATACTTGATCACTTTTGAAAATGAAAGACGGCAGCCATCAATGATGGAAGCGTGGTCGTATTCGTCAATGATCAGGTAATCATGTCTTCCTGTAAAACTTGAAAGGGCGCCCAGATTAGCCTGGAAACCAGTGCTGAACAACACAGCTGCTTCTTTGCCTGTGTATGCAGCAAGTTTTTGTTCCAGCTCGATGTGGATGTCCAGTGTTCCGTTCAAAAACCTGGAACCGGCACAGCCGCTACCATATCTATCTGCAGCCAACTTACCCGCTTCAACGATCTTTGGGTGGTTGGTCAGACCCAGATAAGAGTTCGAGCCAAACATCAATACTTTCCGTCCATCGAGCATCACTTCTGTGTCCTGTCCCGATTGTATCACGCGGAAATAAGGGTAAACTCCTGCCTGCCTGATTTTCTCTGCATCCTGAAATGATGCGACCTTTTGCTGTAGTTTTTTATGCATTTTTTTCCAAGTATTCCATTGCAGTTAATAGCAAGGACCCCATTCGCGTGAAATTACGCAAAGTTGAACATTGTTCTCGGTCCTGCCTATGTCTAAAACGCGTTTTGTTATGTCTAATTGCCTCTTTCACAAGCCCATTCCCCCTTGTCCACCTCCCAATTTAAAAAGTTTTCCTGTAACCTGTGGGAGTAATTCCAGCATGGTTCTTAAAAAACTTGCTGAAAAAGAACTGATCACTGAAAAACAGTTGTTCCGCGACCTGAGCCACGGACAAAGATAAATCACCCAGCAATACTTTTGCCTCGACCATAACTAATTCATCTATAAATGCTCCCGCAGTTTTCCCGGATAATTCTTTCACCGTTTGTGAAAGGTATTTCGGAGTTACGAACAGGTGGTCTGCATAAAACTGTAGTCCCCGTTGCTGGCGGGCATGTTCCGGCAAAAGTTTCAGGAAGCGTTTCATCAGCTCTTCCTTTCGCGTCAGCCTGATCTTTTCTTCCGCATGCGACTTCCGGTACAGCGAGGCCAATTCAAACATGAATGCCAGGAAATGGTGCCTAATCACCTCTTCCTGGTATTCGCCGCCAATAGCTCCGCCTATCTGATTCTTTTTATACAGCATACTGATCAGTTCCATCAGTTCGTCAGCTTCTGCCTGGTCCATCCGCATAGAAGGACTCCCGCTTGCCGCAAAAAAGTCGAATGCACCATAATACTTTTTGCTGATGCCAGCCTCCATCAGGAAATCTGGTGTGAACATTATACCGGTCAGGCTGCAGCCTTCTCCGGCGTCGATAAACTGGCGAACAGTATTCGGCCCAACCACCAGCACATCATTTTTCTTCAGATGATAGTCCGTCAGGTTAAGCTTTATGTGAAGGGAAGAATCTGTAACGATAATAATAAAAAAAGCATCCACCCGGAAAGGGTAATCGATGTGGTGACCGCCATGCTCCTTCTTCTTTGGCGTCTTTGAAAATACATGCAGCCCGCTGTGTTGAGGAACCTGGCCTGTCATCTCCAAAAGATCGCCTAGCTTCAAGTGCTTTATAGTCGTATTGCTCACTTCAGGCATTGGACGGTGGTTGGTTATAATTTAAATCAGAGTTAATAACTAATCTCGTTCGGTTGATCGGAATTGTCAACAATCATATTCCATGGAATGTTCAACTCGTTTGTTGCACTCCTTTTTGATCGACCCGCAATAATTGGTGTCTTTCTCCTTGATCAGCAATTCATATGCACGGTTAGCGTAGTAACAATCCCGTCATTATAAAACCATGATTCCGGGATTAGAAATTTCATACAAAGATAACAGCCTTTCTAATATGGCTGTCTAATCCTGACCGTAATCTACCCCCCAAAATCGGCATTTAACCGCATTTTGTTGAATATTTAATAGATAAAATGCCCATTTTCCCTTACATATAGAAACAAAAAATTATTCATGTCTGGCGCAATAAATTCCTGGTTTTATTATCCCCAGTTGTGAATAACTCCAAATTAACAAGGGCGATCCCGATTCTTTATATTTGCCCACTTACAGTAACGCTGATTGAGCAACGCGAATTCCGCGAATTAGAATCTGATAAAAGAAAGACAGCTAAATAGATAGAAACCCATAGAATGAATTTTGAATGATTGGAAATTTTCCCTTCAATTCGTCACAGGAATTCTGATTTATAAAGTAATTATTTGCATAATCCGATGCAGAAACGGCGTTCAACTGTAGGCCCTTTATTGGCGGAATCCGCGTAAAAAAATTAGTGTATATGGCTAAAGAAAAAGACAGCAATCTTTTTGATTATACGGAAGACAGTATCAAAAGCCTCGACTGGAAAGAGCATATCCGGCTTCGTCCCGGGATGTATATCGGAAAGTTGGGGGATGGATCTGCTCCCGATGATGGTATTTATGTACTCGTCAAAGAAGTGCTTGATAACTGTATCGATGAATATACCATGGGCCACGGAAAGGCTGTGGAGATCACGATCGAGGGAAAACAGGTCACGATCCGCGACTATGGCCGCGGTATTCCGCTCGGAAAAGTAGTGGACGTGGTGAGCAAGATCAACACCGGTGCGAAATACGATAGTAAAGCCTTTCAGAAATCTGTAGGGCTTAACGGCGTGGGTACAAAAGCCGTGAATGCACTCAGCAACTATTTCAAGGTAACGGCAGTCCGTGACGGAAAAGAAAAGACTGCTGAATTTGAAAGAGGCGAGCTTAAAAAAGAACATAAAGAAGCAAAGACCAGCGAGCAGAACGGAACAATGGTCACATTCATCCCGGATGATACCGTATTTCGCCAGTTCAAGTTCCATTATGAGTACCTGGAAAGCCAGATCTGGAATTACTGCTTCCTGAATGCCGGTCTGAAGATCATCTTCAACGGAAAAACATTCATCAGTAAGAACGGTTTGCTCGATCTCCTGCAACGTAAGACCAATGAAGATGAGATCCGCTATCCCATTGTGCACCTGAAAGGTGATGATATAGAAGTGGCGATCACGCATAATAATGACTACGGGGAAGATATCTACAGCTTCGTGAACGGACAGCATACAACGCAAGGCGGTACGCACCAGCAGGCATTCCGCGAAGCGTATGTAAAAACGATCCGCGAATTCTTCAAGAAAGATTATGATGCGTCTGATATCCGTACAGGTATTGTTGCCGCGGTATCCGTCCGGGTGGTTGAACCTGTATTCGAATCACAAACGAAAACAAAGCTGGGTTCGCTGAACGTTGACATCAACGGGCCAACGATGAAACAGTTTGTCAATGATTTCTTCGCGAAAGAGCTTGACAACTTTCTTCACAAGAACAGCGCCGTTGCGGATGCCCTGAAAAAAAGAATTGAACAGAGTGAGCGTGAACGTAAAGAAATGGCTGGTATCAAAAAACTGGCTAACGAACGCGCGAAAAAAGCAAACCTGCATAACAAAAAATTGCGCGATTGCCGAGTTCACTTCAATGACGAACCACCTGCAAAAAGTAAGGAGGACTATATCGCACGCCAGCAGGAAACGACCATCTTTATCACGGAAGGAGATAGTGCGAGTGGATCGATAACGAAATCCCGCAACGTAGATACACAAGCTGTATTCAGCTTGCGCGGTAAACCGCTGAACTGTTTCGGACTCACCAAAAAAGTGGTATACGAAAACGAAGAGTTCAACCTGCTCCAGCATGCGCTGAACATAGAAGAAGGGATGGAAGGGCTGCGTTTCAACAACATTGTGATCGCAACCGATGCCGATGTGGATGGTATGCATATCCGTTTGCTACTGATGACATTCTTCCTTCAGTTCTTCCCGGATCTCGTAAAGCATGAAAAGGTATACGTGCTCGAAACGCCTTTGTTCCGCGTAAGAAACAAACAGGAAACGATCTACTGTTATGATGAAGGGGAAAAACAGGCCGCTATCAAAAAACTCGGTGGCAAACCGGAGATCACCCGGTTTAAAGGGCTGGGAGAGATCAGTCCTGATGAATTTGCCCGCTTCATTGGCGCAGACATGCGCAAGCAATTGATGCGCCTCGAACAAGGCGATCATATCCAGGCACTGCTCGAATATTACATGGGAAAAAATACCATGGACAGGCAGGAGTTTATCATTAACAACCTGAAAGTGGAACTTGATAAAGCGGACGCTGCTTAGTAAAAAGTAAAAAGTCAAATTCAAAAGTAAAAATATCAGTTTCTGATAAGGAGGAGGACATTCCCGACCAGCAGTTTTTTTACTGTTAACTTTTGAATTTTTACTTTTTACTTCAATAGGATTTTACAACTATAAACGACTTTAGAAAGTATGATACATGTAGTTTTTAACGGTGTAGAAGTGGAGCTCATGCAGAAAGTAATGGAGCAGGATGAAACACTTGCCGGCGAAGTGGAAATAATCCGTGATGATTTTGCAGTTGGACCACTTGCAGATCTTGATACGGAAGAAGGATGGAATGCGCGCCTTGAATGGTGGAAAGCACTTTCGCAGGGTTCGCCTTATGCTGATGACCTGGTTGGCAGTTTTGACGACCGGAAAACGGTACAGAAACTAAAAGAAAAGCTCACGGAGAACCCAACGGAAGAGATCTGGATCTGGATGGGCCAGAACCAGCATGATGTGACGGGCTATTACTGGCTGATGCCCCAGCTCCGTGAATTCCAGGGACGCGTGATGGTATTATACATGAATAACCTTCCGTTCATCAATGAGAAAGGACAGATCTTTTATCCATCATGGCTCAGTGAGATCCAGCCTAAAGAATTTTCTAAAGCGAAAAAACTGGCCAGGCCTGTTACGCTTAGTGAATTCGAAGTAGATCCCGATGAATGGAAGAAACTGGTGGAAGAAAATGCCGTGGTAAGAATGCTGGAAGGAGGTAAGAAGATCGCCGGCAAAGGCGATGATTTTTATGATCAGGAGATCGTAAAAAACCTTACAGGCGAATGGCAGAAAGCCAGCCGCGTTCTGAGCAATACGCTCAACCGGATGAAGATCAAAACCGGTGATATTTTCATTATGTGGCGTATCCGGACGTTGATAAGTGAAGGAAAGATCGACGTAACAGGAGATACCACCAAGACATGGAAAGACTTTGATATCAAACTTGCCGGCGCCGCAAAAGCAGAAAATGCCGCCGCTGAATCTGCTGCAGTTTAATATGAATATCAAAGCCATTCACCATATCGCCATACTGACGGATGATTACGAGAAAAGCAAAGCATTTTATACAGATGTGCTGGGCTTTACTATTATCAGTGAAGTGTACCGGGAACAAAGAAACTCCTACAAACTTGATCTTGCCATCAATGGTCTTTATCAGATTGAGCTGTTCTCTTTTCCTGACTACAGGGAACGCGCTTCTTTTCCGGAAGCAAAAGGATTAAGACATCTGGCCTTCCTGGTGGACGACGTTGCGGCAGCCGCGGAAGAGTTGAAAGCAAAAGGAGTAGAGGTGCAGGATGTTCGGGTGGATGAATGGACAGGAAAGAAATTCGTATTCTTTTACGACCCAAACGGTCAGCCATTAGAATTGTACGAACAGTTAGTATCGCAAAGTT
>JBEVKW010000298.1:0-7681 GCA_040509495.1 Chitinophagaceae bacterium
AAAATTAAAAAGTAAAAATATCACCTGCCATTTCGGAAAACATTTCTACTGGCAGGGCGATATTTTTACTTTTTAATTTTGACTTTTGACTTCCCCCTGTCCGGAACCCGCTTCCCTATTCGTCATACAATAAACCCATTCTTCATTTAAAACTATTTTGTATGGAAAAGTTCATGTTCATCTTCCATGGCGGCGTAAGCCATGATGCGAGTCCCGAAGAGATGCAGGCCAATATGGGTAAATGGATGGCCTGGGTAGAGCAACTTACCAGGTCCGGCAAGTACGATTCAGGCGAACCGCTGCTTCCCGGCGGAAGACTGGTTACCGGCAATACCAAAGGAAAAGTGGTAACGGACGGACCTTATACGGAAGGCAAAGAAGTTGTAGGCGGTTACTTTATTATTAACGCAAAAGATTATGACGAAGCTGTCACACTCACGGACGGGTATCCGGACTTTGAATACGGTGGAGCCATTCAGGTAAGACAGGTGCTGAAAATAGAAATGTGATTTTCAAAGTAAAAAGTCAAAATTTAAAAGTAAAAAACACCCGGCAGAGGAGAACAATTTTACCCGAGTGTTTTTTTACTTTTTACTTTTGACTTTTTACTTTTTACTTCCACTTCCTCCCTCGTTTATGAACACCCAGCATGAAATCTCGCGGCTCATCGATCATCTTTTCCGGCACGAATCGGGAAAGATGATCGCCGTCTTGTCGCGCCTTCTTGGGCTGCAGAATCTGAGCGCCGCAGAAGACATTGTACAGGACACACTGCTGCAGGCGATGAACAGCTGGTCTTATGGAAAAATACCCGACCAACCGGCAGCATGGCTGCATCGTGTTGCACGCAATAAAGCCATCGATCTCCTCAGACGCGAAAAACGATTCCGGCAGATCAGTCCTGAATATGCCAGGCTGCTGGAATCGGAATGGACACTCGCGCCCACCGTTCAGCAACTCTTTCTTGACAATGAAATAAAGGACAGCCAGCTGCAAATGATCTTCGCCGCCTGCCACCCTTCTATTCCGGCCGAATCAAGAATCCCTTTCACGCTGAAAACACTTTGCGGGCTCAGTACTGCAGAGATCTCAAGAGCTTTCTTATGCACCGAAGAAACGATCAGCAAACGGATCTACCGGGCAAAGGAAAAGATCAGATCAGAAGCGATCGGACTCGACATCCCTGAAGGGAATGAAATGGCACAACGGGTAGATGTCGTTTTAAAAACGCTCTATCTGCTATTCAACGAAGGCTACAACTCATCACACCCTGACCTGCTTATACGCAATGACCTCTGCGAAGAAGCGATACGGCTTTGTGATATGCTCGCCAAACATCCATTGACAAACTTTCCCCGTACACACGCATTGCTTTCGCTGTTTTATTTTCAGTCCTCGCGACTTAATTGCCGGCTGGACAGTAACGGAGCGATCGTCTTACTGACGGACCAGGATCGCACCCGGTGGGATCGATCACTCATTCAAAAAGGTTTTGAGCAACTGGAGAGGGCAGCCGAGCCGTTTGAAGTATCACCGTATCATCTCGAAGCAGGGATCGCGTCACTGCATGCGGCGGCGCCATCTTTTGAAAGAACAGACTGGAAGTCGATCTATCACTTATACGAAATTCTTTATCAGTTGCAACCCAACCCTTTTGTGGCACTGAACAAAGCGATCGCCTCGGCTTACGCGATCAGTCATCAAAATGCACTGGATGAATTGAACCGAATAGAGGGCCTTGAAAAACATCATCTTTATTTTGCCACTATCGGTGAAATCTATTTTGAGATGCAACACAAACAGAAAGCCAGGGAAAGTTTTCAGAAAGCCCTGCATCTCACCTCCTCAGCCGCTGAACAAAAGCTGTTGGAAGATAAGATCTCCAGGTGTGGGCCTGTTGGTTTGGGGAAAGGGTGATTAAGTCAAAAGTAAAAAGTCAAAATATCACACTGACGGTTGGAATGCTTTCCTGGCGGGGGGAATTTTTACTTTTGACTTTTTACTTTTGACTTTTTCCTTAACCACTTACATTTGCCTACTAATCATTCACTATGTTCAAGCTGGAAGAGGTTAAGGATACTGTTACTGCAAAAAAGTTCCTGGAAGTAAATTTTTTTATCAATAACCAGGATCCTAATTATATCAGGCCTCTTGATAAAGACATCGAACAGGTATTTGATCCTAAAAAGAATAAGGCATTCCGTCATGGAGAAGCGACCCGTTGGATACTTTTAGATAAATACGGTACAGCTATTGGTCGCATTGCCGCTTTTATCAATAAGAAATATAAGAACAAGGGTGATGAATTTCCTGTTGGCGGCGTTGGCTTTTTTGATTGTCCCGATGATCAGGAGGCTGCTGATATGTTGTTCGATGTAGCCAAACACTGGCTCATGCAACGGGGCGTGCAGGGAATGGATGGCCCGATCAACTTCGGCGAGCGTGACCGTTGGTGGGGTTTACTGGTGAGTGGATTCAAGCCTCCGGTTTACTGCCTCAATTATAACCCGCCTTATTATAAGCAACTTTTTGAATCGTATGGGTTCAAACCATTCTTTAACCAGATCTGTTTCGGACTTGATGTAGGGGCAAGATTGCAGGAGAAATTTTACCACCGCCATGCCGAATGCGCGCGCATGCCGGGTATCTCTGCAAAGCATATCAAAATAAACGAACTGGATAAATTTGCGAAAGATTTCGCCACTGTGTACAATAAAGCATGGGCGGGCCATGGCGGCTTAAAGCAGATAGAAGAAAAAGTGGTCCGCGCGATGTTCAAATCAATGAAGCCGGTACTGGATGAAAGACTATGCTGGTTTGTTTATCATAATGAAGATCCTGTTGCCGTATGGATCAATCTTCCTGACCTCAATCAATGGTTCAAACATCTCAACGGAAAATTTGATCTGTTGCATAAGCTCAAATTTCTCTGGTTGAAAAAGACTCGCAGGATCGAAAAATTCGTAGGCATCATCTTTGGCGTTGTACCGGAATGGCAGGGAAAGGGGATCGACAGCTATATGATCGTTGAAGGCGCAAGGGTGATCCAGAATCTGAAAGTGGAAAATGGGGTTTACGAAATGGGAAAGCCCATTTATAAAGATTATGAAATGCAATGGATCGGCGAGTTCAATCCAAAGATGGTGAATGTTGCCGAGGCTTTGGGAACTTACAGAAGCAGGATCCTGACTACGTATCGTTACCAGTTTGACAGAACGAGAGAGTATCATCCTCATCCGCTTGTGTAATATCTCTTTTAAGTTTGTGTATCAGTAACGCGGCGGACCCAACGATACGCAACGGACGCGGCGGAACAGCCATGGAAAGTATTGTATTTCTCCGCGCTCGTCGCGTATCGTTGCGTCCGCCGCGTTACTGATCCGCCAGTCAGCTCCAGGGAAAGTTCAAAACCCTATCCCCGCCTGCACCAGAAAATATCGCACCGGCGCTTTCCCCACAGCATACTCCATGTATCCATTGGCTGAATTATACTGCAAAGAGTTCCTGACGATATACTTTATATCAGAGCCGATATTGTACGAACCGCGGACCGTCAGGCAACCTCTTCCATCACGCCGTTTACCAAAAGAAAAACCAACCGCTGCTCCTTTATTGAAACTCGCGCTTGAATAAGCTTCCAGTTCAAAAGCTGGAATACCAAGTGCAGTCTCAATCGCATCAAGATTCTCCCTGATCTGTGAAATGTAAAAACTTCCCCCGGCAATAATTTCAAAAAACGGTCTGAGCGGAGCCTCTGCAAAAGGGCGCAACTGCAATACGCCATTCAGGTTCAGGATTCCATAGCTTGTCTTGTAATCGCCCCGGTATCCTCTTATATCCACTTTGGTGATGAATCTTCCGTAGTAAGTATAGCCCAATTCAGCGCCGATCCTCAGCGCACTGTTCCGCTTGTTGCGGCCCCACGAAAAGGGATTGGACAGCACCATGCCGCCGATCCCAAAACCGGTATTGCCCATATTGTTCCTGATGGCAGGTTGCATATAACGTGCAGGAAGACCAACCTGCAACCCGATGAACCCATTCACCTTTTCAACCAATCGCTCTGTTGTTTGTGCGGTGCCGGAGAAGGATGACCCAATAATTCCAAGCGTTACAATAAATAATAATCTGATGTGCATTTCCTTTGCATTTCGCGGCATGAAAATAATACATCCCCCGAATGCGATCCGTTAAAAAAAGGACAGGCTGTACATTAGCGGTGATGAAGCGTGCCCTCACCGGATGACTCCGGCGGTTACAGACATTTTCCCTAATTTAGCCGTTCGGTATTATGGATAAATTCATTGTTTCAGCCAGAAAGTACAGACCCCAGACGTTCGATACCGTTGTGGGCCAGTCGCATATCACGACCACTTTAAAAAATGCGATCCGCAATAACCAGTTGGCGCATGCCTTCCTCTTTTGCGGTCCCAGAGGTGTAGGTAAAACCACCTGCGCAAGGATCCTTGCGAAGACGATCAACTGCGAGAGTAAAACACCAGAAGGAGAAGCCTGTAATACCTGCAATTCCTGCGTTTCTTTTAATGACGGCATTTCGTTGAATATACACGAGCTTGATGCGGCGAGCAATAACTCTGTAGATGATATCCGTACACTTGTGGAACAGGTACGATTTGCACCACAGGCCGGGAAATACAAAGTGTACATTATCGATGAGGTGCACATGCTCAGCTCTTCAGCGTTCAATGCATTTCTGAAAACGCTGGAAGAACCGCCCCCCTATGCAATCTTCATTCTTGCTACAACAGAAAAACATAAGATCCTTCCGACGATCCTAAGCCGTTGCCAGATCTTCGACTTCAAACGGATCACGACCAATGATACCGTTGAACATTTGCAGGAGATCTGTACCAAGGAAGAAGTATCGGCAGATAAAGCCGCGCTGCAGATCATCGCACAGAAGAGCGAAGGTTGTATGCGTGATGCACTGAGCATCATGGATAAGATCGTCAGCTTTACCGGTGGTCAGCTCAACTATACGAATACACTCGAACACCTGAATATCCTGGATGCGGATTACTATTTCAAACTGCTGGACGCCATGCTGCAGCAGGATCTTGCCGGTGCCCTTGTACTGTATGACGGCATCAACCGCAAAGGCTTCGAAGGCGATCTGGTATTGAACGGCTTTGCTGAATTTTCACGCAACCTGCTGGTATGTAAAGACGAAAAAGCGGCAGACCTGCTGGAAGTAGTGGAAAGCTTCCGAGATAAGTATGTAGAAACCGCGAAAAAGGTTTCTGCTGCGATCTTGATCAGTACGCTGAATATTTTGAATGAAGCCGAGATCAATTTCAAAGCTGCCCGGAATAAACGATTGCATGTGGAACTGGTGCTGATCAAGCTCTGTTACCTTCAGCAGGCGATCAATTTAAGCGCGGAATCAACCGGGTTAAGTAAAAAAAAACTGATTGAGACGGCAAAACCTGTTGCCTTTCGCCAAATAACCCCGTTCGAACTTAAGGAGACTGCGTCATCCGGCCAGACAGAGGCAAAACTGATCATTGAAACCCCTGCTGCCAGCCCGGCAAAAACAACCGCCCGCCAGGAAGCCCCGCCGCCAAAAGCGACCGTTCAACCGGTTGCCAAACCTGTAGCAACCGCTCCAGCCGCGGGAGCAGGGAAGATTTCGGGACTGAATGCCATCCGCGATAAATTCAAAGGAACCGCTCTTCCCGGCACCAATGTCAACCAGCCCTTGAATGAAGAATTGCTGAAATTAAGCTGGGAAGAATACATTGAGAAACTGAGAGAACAGAAAAACCCGGCCGCTGCCCCATTCGGGCTTGCCAGGCTCGTTGTGAAGACCGACAACGTATTCGAAGTGGAGACGGCCAATAATATCGAACAGAAATTTATTGAGGCGGAAAGAAATAACTTATTCGACTTTCTTCAACGCAGACTTAAAAACAGGTTACTTCAATTCCAGGTGGTAGTGGTAGAGTCGCTGGAAACAGACAGGCCGCCAATAGAAGCGCCACTTAACTCCAAGCAGCAGTTTCTCAAGATGGCGAAACAGTATCCACTGGTGAAAGAGTTGAGGGATAGGTTGAAGCTGGATCTGGATTTTTAGAGGAGGGGTGAGGGTTTAGAAAGTTTAAAGGTTTAATAGTTTAAAAGTTCTAAAGTTTGGGTCTGTCGAACCTGGCTTTGGAACTTTTGACATTTATGGAAGCGTAAAAGAGTATCGCAAAGCGCGCAAAGATCCCGCAAAGGCCGCTAATTTCTTCTTTGCGCTTTGCGGTCCCTTTGCGCTCTTTGCGATCCCTTTGCGCCCTTTGCGATCCCTTTGCGCCCTTTGCGATACTCCTACCCCGCAGGTTTCGGACAAAACCGAATGGCCGCAGCTCCAACCTTCCCCGATTCATAAAACATTGTCTCCCTACCAGTTTTCATGATCCCGTTATTCGTCATTTTATCTTAATTTCGGCGAAAATTTAATCCTACATGGCTGAAGAGATATTGATGCCCCGCCTGAGTGACACGATGACAGAAGGCGTTATCGCTGCATGGCACAAAAAAGTGGGCGACACCGTAAAAAAAGGAGACTTGCTGGCTGAAGTGGAAACCGACAAGGCAACCATGGAGCTTGAAAGCTATAAAGATGGTACGTTGCTGCATATCGGAACCGAAAAGGGTGGAAAGCTCCAGGTAAATGACCTGCTCGCGATCATCGGTAATGCCGGCGAAGATATCTCTGCACTGGTAAAAGGTGGAGGCAGCGCTGCATCTGCTCCTAAACAGGAAGCCGCACCCGCCGCCAAAGAGGAAGCAAAACCCGCTCCCGCAGAAAGCAAACCAGCTCCCGCAGAAAACAAATCCGCTTCCGGAGGGAAATCGATGGATGTTTCTAAAATGGAAGAAGTGGTGCTGATGCCCCGCCTGAGCGACACAATGACCGAAGGTGTGATCGCTGGCTGGAATAAAAATGTAGGCGACACAGTTAAAAAAGGCGATGTACTGGCTGAGATCGAAACGGATAAAGCCACTATGGAGCTTGAAAGCTATAAAAACGGTAAACTTCTTTACCAGGGTGCAAAAAAAGGCGAAAAGATCGCGGTGAACGATCTTCTTTGCATTATCGGTGAAGAAGGAAAGGTTGATGTTGATGCGATCGTTGCCGCCGTCAAAGGTGGTGGTGGAGCGCCCGCTCCTGCTGCTTCAGATGAAAAAAAAGAAGAAGCACAACCCGCAGCTACCGATTCTTCAGCATCTTCAGCGTCTTCTTCCGACGGACGCGTTAAGGCTTCTCCACTTGCCAAAAAACTGGCTGCCGATAAAGGTATCGATATCAGCAAAGTGAACGGAAGCGGAGACGGAGGAAGAATTGTAAGATCAGATATCGATAATTACAAACCGGCCGCTTCCGCACCGGTCGCAACAGCAAGCGGTAAAGCAGCACCTGCAGCAACTGCTGGCGGAACAGTCAGCTTTGACGAAGTTCCTGTATCGCAAATGCGCAAAGTGATTGCGAAACGTCTTGCGGAAAGCAAATTCACCGCTCCTCACTTCTATGTGACCGTTGCTATCGATATGGATGCAGCAGTTGCCAGCCGTGCAAAACTGAATGAGGTAAGCAAAGTGAAGATCTCTTTCAACGACCTCGTTCTGAAAGCATGTGCGATCGCACTGAAACAACATCCTGCTGTGAACAGTAGCT
>JBEVKW010000299.1:0-4438 GCA_040509495.1 Chitinophagaceae bacterium
GCTTGCGCAACTAAAAAGACGGCAAAAAATCCATCTACCCCAGCGCATCCATATGCCGTGATTGGCTACGTGGCGGGATATAAAGGAATGATCAAACCCGAATCAATTGACGTTTCCAAATTAACGCATATCAACTATGCATTTGTGGATATAAAGGATAACCGGGCCTGGCTGCATCATGAAAAAACGGATACAACAAACTTCCGCTTATTGAATCAACTAAAAAAGATCAATCGTGATTTACGGATCATGATCTCCATCGGCGGATGGTCATGGAGCAAGAATTTTTCCGATGCTGTCTTGACAGATACTTCCAGGAAAGCATTTGCCGCGAGTGCCGCCGCGATCATTCATCAGCATCAATTAGATGGAGTAGACATAGATTGGGAATATCCTAACATGCGTGGTGACGGGAACGTATTCAGACCGGAAGACAAACAGAACTATACATTGATGTTTGCAGCACTCCGGCAGGCGTTAGACAGCATCACATCCATTACCGGTCAGCGGTATCAACTCACTACCGCCGTAGGCGGCTTCGCCGGATTTATTCAACAAACAGAAATGGCCAAAGCGCAGGAATACCTTGATTATGCAAACCTGATGACATATGATTATAGCTGGGGATTGGCCGGTCATCATACCAACCTCTTTGCATCAACAGAAAATCCGAATGAGCATTCCGCAGACAAAGCAGTAAAAGATTTTATGGCGGCAGGTGTGCCGGCCTCCAAACTTGTGGTCGGCCTTGCATTTTATGGACGAGCAGGCATCGTGGAAAGTACCAAAGAGAATGGGCTGAACCAGAAGATCGTTAGCCCTGCGAAGGCGGGTGGTTATACTTTTCTAAAGGACAGCATGATCGGACTGAACGGCTTTGTACGGTATTGGGATGATAAAGCGAAAGCTCCTTACCTCTTCAATGAAAACACCAAACACTTTATCTCCTATGATGATGAAGAATCGATAAAACTGAAATGCAAATACGTTGAAAACAACAAGCTGGGCGGAGTGATGTTCTGGGAATATTCTGCAGACCCGAAAGAGTATTTGCTTAAGGTCATTGATGAAACACTGAAAGGAAAATAACCGTGTTTGCATTAAGCCTTGCCCGAACGTTCAACAAACTGATTAACGGGTTCTTTGTATGTTAAACGCCGCTGAATACAGTAAAACCTCCATCGATCACTACGGTAGAGCCGATCACGAATGAAGACTCTTCACTGAGTAACCATGTAAGTGCGGAGTTCAATTCCTTTGGTTCACCGAATCTTCCGAGAGGGGTATTATTGATAACGTCATTGCCTCTTTTCGTAAATGTTCCATCTGTGTTGGTAAGCAGTGAACGGTTTTGCTCCGTCAGAAAAAAACCGGGAACAATGGCGTTCATCCTGATATGGCCCTGGTGTCTTTTTGCCAGCTCGACGGCAAACCATTTTGTATAGTTTTCAATCGCTGCTTTTGCCAAACTGTAACCAAGTACTTTTGTGAGTACCGTTTTTGCTGATACAGAAGATATGTTAACGATCGCACCGGACTTACTTGTTTCTGCGATTGCTTTTCCGAATATCTGCACAGGCAGCAACGTACCGAAAAGATTCAGGTTCATCACTTGCTGTAAGGCCGACATATCCAAAGAAAACAGGTCTTCATCCGGCTGAACCACTGCCCCGGGCATATTTCCCCCTGCGGCATTTACCAGGCCATCTATTTTACCGAACTGATCGATAATTATTTTTTTTGCATCGAGCAACTGGCTCTCCTGTAATACATCAGCGCTGAGACCGATCGCGGTTCCGCCTTCCCCCGTAATTTCAGCAGCTCTCTCTTTTGCCGTTGCTTCATTTCGTCCGATGATCACGACAGACGCGCCGGCAGCTGCCAGTGCTTTATTCATGCTATACCCAAGTATACCCGTTCCTCCCGTAACCACGATCACCTTGCCTTCCAATACACGCGATGCCGCCATTCTTCTATATTTTACTGTTTAAAATAAGGGATAAAGGTTGACGGTTTTTTTGACAAAAACAAGATTTATAGCGTGTGCTGAAGGAACGATCTACGGAAACGATTTCCCCCGATCCATCATGGCTTAACCCATGGTATAAAGACTTGCGACGGGCTTCCGCAGCCATAGCTATCCATACACCCAAAAATCCTTAACTTCCCTTCTATAATTTTCAATTATGCCAACACCCGACAAACAAAAAACATCTTCTTTCCTTTTATTTCCCTGGGGATTACTGTCCATCATACTTATCCTGGCGTTGAATCTTTCACTCAGCGACAGCTGGTTCCGAAATAACTGGAGTTGGATCACCCTAGTGCTGATCATTCCCGCTGCAATTTTTGAAAATTTCAAGGTCGGCTATTCTACGATGAAGATCATGTTCAGAAAAGTGATCTATTCCCTGCTGTCTTTCCTGCTTGTAGGAATGGCATTTGGCGCTGCACTTGCCGGCTGGCAACTGGAGAAATTCCAGCACATAACCAATATAGACAAGGTCAAACTGCCCTGGTATGTACTACTTGCACTGGTGGTGATGTTACTCATCCAGGTAGCTCAATTATTCAGCATGCTAAAAGCAGTAAAGAGGGAGTTTATGCAGTTGGATGGCGACCAGTAGTTACCAGCTTTTGATCGCCGCCTTCAGGAAAGGCCATGTTGGTAAAGAAGAAGTGATCTTCCATTCATCTGCCAGTGTACTTTCATTATCTAAAAACCTCAATACACGGCGCGGATCGTTCTTGCGAAAAAGTGTAGAGAAGATCTGTTTGCCGGGCAACTGATCATGATAGAGTATATGCAGCAGTGTATTATCGTAAAAGCGGAATCTTGACGGAGACTTCGGAATGGAAGAAAGAGGGCACCCATCGATCAGGGCCTGAACGATCTGTTCGGACTGTTTCTGAATGAATCTGAATGTATAACCGGTGGAAGCCTTCGTCTGCCCACCGGCAGTACCGATGTTGTATATTCCTTCGTTATAAAACTGATGCTTACGATTACTCATCGGGATAATCCCAAACTCCTGCTCTTTTACCCGGAAAGTACTGATGTTCAGATATTCGTTTATATAGTTCTTCAACCCCTCATCATACTGCTCCTCTTTCAGCAGTGCTGGAGTGAACAATGTGTATTCCACGAGAGCAGCATGCTCTGTAAATGGAAGCACGTATACGAAGCTGGTTCCATGTTGCTGATCGACCCTGAAGTCCATCAACGTTGCCTGCCGGGGGTCAAAAGCAGGCCGGTCCACTTCTATCACCCAACCCTTGAAATGCTGAAGCAATACAATATCATTCTTCGACTTCTTTTCTTTCAGCAATGAATTGAACACGATCGGGTTGCCAGGACGAAATTCGCGATCATCGATATGCAGGATCACTTCTCCCTCTTTGCTGGAAATGTTCTTTACTTCTCCAAAAACCCTGTCAACCTGTGGATACTTCGCGATCTCACCAAAGCAATATGCATAAAAATCAACACCGCGGATCATTTTATATTGATAGGGGGAAACGTCCAGTGTAGCGGAAAATCCTTCTCCGAAAAAGTCGAGATTCGACCATTCCCTGTATACAAGCTGTTCAAAAAAACCGGGCGATTGCTCCCAGAAACACCAGGTGCGGTCATTGGTTTTCACCTGATCGCGGTCGATAAGCAGGATTTTTTTGTCAGTAAATTTTTCACTTTTGAGCATCCGCAAAAGCAGGCTCAATCCAGCGCATCCCGCACCTGCAATTACGAAGTCATATTTAGAGTGGATAGTCAACAAAGGACATATTATTCAGTTTCCGGAGCGTACTGCACTTTGCGGTTGCCGGCCATAAGGCGCTTATCCCTGCGGATCTTATCCCAGTATTTTTTTGCGACCCAAAGCATGCCGAAGCTCTCTCCTTCCTGCTTACCGAGATGTTTGTGATGCATTTTATGTGCCCAGCGGATGGCACGGACATAAGTATTGTTGCTCCGGGTAAACCATTTAAAACGCTGATGAATGATCACATCATGCACAAGAAAATAAGCAAACCCATATGCCATAATCCCAAACCCGATCGCCTGCATCCACCAGATATGATCATATGTACCTTTAAATATCAAAAAGATGCTGGGTATCGCAAAGATGATAAAGAACGCATCATTCTTCTCAAAAAAACCAGGCTGCACCTGGTGATGATCCTTATGCAGATACCACAAAAAGCCATGCATCACAAACCGGTGTGTAAGCCAGGTTACACCCTCCATTGCGATGAATGTGCCGAAGAGGACGAGTATGTAGAATAGTACTAACATTGGGTAATTAAAAAATCAAAAGTCAAAATTAAAAAGATTCAGACAGTAAGTGTTCATAGGGAATGGTAAAAAAAATTACTTTTTACTTTTTACTTTTTACTTTTTACTTTTTACTTTTTACTTTTTACTTTTTACTTTTTACTT
>JBEVKW010000300.1:0-11480 GCA_040509495.1 Chitinophagaceae bacterium
TCGAGAGAAGCGGCCTTTCTGTTTTATAACCGATGGCCGATGACCGATGGCAGATGGCCGGTTGCCGCATTTAGATTGAAGCTATTGTTGCTAATGGGTCCAGGTTATTTCGGATAATAGATGTTTCTATTTCGGCCATCGGCCATCTGCCATCGGCCATCTGCCATCGGCCATCTGCCATCGGTCATCGGTCATCTGCCATCTCCTCGCGCATTTCATTCCTTGATCTGAACATTTATGGTAGCATCGTACACTTTTTTGCGAAAAAGTGTCAAATTGTCCTTTCTTTCAGTAAATACTTTTGTAACGCCTGCCCGGCGAACCGGGTTAAATACGATTGATGAAAAACTTGCCTGTCATAGATCTGATTGTGATCGCCATTTACCTGCTGGGTATGATAATGGTCGGCATTTACTTTTCACGGAAAAGCAAAGGGGCCGAACAGTTTACCAAAGCGGGTGGACTGATCCCTGGTTGGGCAATCGGGCTGTCTATCTATGCCACTTTCCTTAGCAGCAACACTTTTCTCGGCGTGCCCGGAAAAGCATTCGGGGCCAACTGGAATCCGTTTGTATTCAGCCTCTCTATGCCGATTGCAGCCTGGGTGGCATCAAAGTTCTTTGTACCATTTTACAGAGCAACAGGTGAAGTGTCTGCATACACACATCTCGAACACCGGTTCGGTCCATGGGCAAGAACATATGCCGTGATCTGCTTTTTACTGACCCAGCTTGCACGGATGGGATCTATCTTCTTCGGTATCGCCTTGAGCCTTCAGGCGCTGACAGGATTACCAATGGCGACTGTAATGATCGTTACCGGGCTTTGTATCATTATTTACACGGTGATGGGTGGAATAGAAGCGGTGATCTGGACTGAAGTGGTGCAGGGCATTATTAAAACACTTGGCGCACTGTTGATCATCTATCTGATCGTAAAAGGAATGCCTGGCGGAATAAATAAGATCATTGAAATAGGAAAGGCGGAAGACAAGTTCAGTCTGGGAAGCCTTTCTCCAGATCTGACAAAGTCAACCTTCTGGGTAGTATTGTTATACGGGTTCTTTATCAACCTGAATAATTTTGGAATGGATCAGAACTATGTACAACGTTACCATGCCGCGAAATCGGCTAAAGCCGCAGCGTCTTCCGTGTGGCTTTGCGTGTACATCTATGTTCCAGCCTCTCTTTTGTTCTTTGTTATCGGATCTTGTTTGTACGCTTATTATGATGTGCACCCGGAGTTGCTGAGTGCCGTTAAAGAACAGGTAGCATTGGAGCGGCTGGGTTTATCGGCGGATATAGCAGAGGTCAAAGCATTAGCATCAAGGTTAGAGCCGGCTGATTATGGCGATAAAGTGATGCCGCATTTTATGGTGACAAGTATTCCGACAGGGTTGGTCGGATTGATCGTGTCCGCAATTCTTTCCGCGGCGATGAGTACGATCAGCTCAGGAATGAATTCGTCCGCGACCGTTTTTTCCGAGGATATTTATAAAAGATACTTCAACAGGAATGCAACAGACAGGCAGAAGATGAAGATCCTTTACACGGGCACGATCGTATTTGGCTTACTGGGAATGGGAGCCGGCATCGCCATGATCGGAGCAAAAAGTATACTTGATATCTGGTGGGAGTTGTCCGGCATTTTTGCAGCCGGCATGCTTGGTATTTTTCTCTTGGGGATCATCAGTAAGAAAGCAGGTAATCAGCAGGCATTGATCGCTGCCATTATTGGATTGCTGGTGATCGTCTGGTTGTCACTTTCCCCGATGATGCCAGAAGAATATGCCGGCCTGAGAAACCCTTTACATAAGAACCTGACGATCGTGATCGGAACACTGACGATCTTTCTTGTTGGTACTTTTCTGGGCGGGAAAAAGCAAGCTGCAGCGAAGGAGATCAATCCATAATTGTTTGAGTAATGCTCAAACCTGATGTCTGCCGCCTTACGGCTACATTATCTAATCTTAATAAACAATATCATGTCAGCTAAAGGGAAATTCGTTCCTGTTATGTTAACACCCTTTGACAGGAACGGGAAAATAGATTATACCACGCTCGCAAAATTGACAGCATATTATATCGAGGCCGGCGCTACAGGTTTATTTGCCAATTGCCTGTCGAGCGAAATGTATGAACTGCTTGAACAAGAACGTGTGGATATAACAGCATTCGTTGTAAAAGAGGCAGCCGGAGTTATACCTGTGTTCAGCACGGGCACTTTCGGCGGTTCTATTCAACAACAGGCAGATTTCTCCAGGCGAATTCATGATACTGGTGTTGATGGAGTAGTGGCGATCACAAGTATACTTGCTTCTGAACACGAAGCGGATGACGTGTTGATTGCCCGCGTCGAAGAGTTGTTCTCTTACACAGGGAATATTCCTTTTGGGTTTTATGAATGCCCTGTGCCTTATAAACGAGTGCTGTCTCCCGAAAGTCTTCACCGTATCGTGCAGACAGGTCGTGTGGTATATTATAAAGATACAAGCCTTGATCTTGCAGCCGTAACAGAAAAACTGCAACTCAATTCCTGTAATCCTTCTTTTGAACTCTATGACGCGTATATGGTAAACGCTGTTGCCTCTCTTCAAGCGGGCTGTGCCGGGCTTTCTTGTATACAGGGTAATTTTGTTCCGGAATTGATCAGTTGGATCACATACCATTTTGCCGACTCCTCTAAAAAAGAGCAGGTTATGGCAGCACAACAGTTCTTAACAGATTCGATGCCTGTTATGCATGATGTTTATCCTACAGCTGCCAAATACTTTCTTGGCTTACGAGGATTGAAGATGGATACCGCCACACGCAGGACAGTAGGCGATCTGACCGAATCAGCCAAACAGCGATTGACACAGCTCAGCCATGATTATGACCAACTGCTGGAGCAGCTAGGTATAAAAACAATCAAGGGTTGGCCTGCCTGATGCTGTTTTGGCCTTGGAGATTTGTTGGTCATTTATCATAAATCAATATCTTGTTGGTGATGAAATTTGAAGAGATTCAATTAACAGCGGATTCAAACGGGCACTGTCTGAACTCGACCCAGTGTTTTTCCGCAGACGGCCAGTGGATCGTTTATGACGGCCGTAATGACGATACGCAGATTGGCAGTACAGCGGCGATATCGATGGTGCATACTGCTTCGGGCGCAATCAGGCAATTATATCACACAACTGATCAAACGGAATTCGGACCTGGCGTTGGTGCCGCTACTTTTTCTCCGGTGGCTGATCGTGTCTTATTTATCCATGGAATACGCAACGCATCAGAGGAGCGTCCGTACAGTATAACGCGACGGACAGGCGTGGCGATTGACATCAACAACCCGCAAATGCCGGTTTTTATGGACGCAAGAAACATTATACCTCCTTTCACGAATGGCGCATTAAGAGGCGGCACACATGCTCATACATGGACGGCAGATGGCCAATGGATCAGCTTCACTTACAATGACTATTTGCTTGAACAGGCCGCGAAAGCAAATGAAAAGATAAAGGACTTGCGGACAATCGGCATCATGGTGCCGCGGCCAGTGATTGTTCCCGGGAATGGAATGGAGAATAATAACGGAGAAATGTTCTCCATTCCTGTCGCCGTTGTTATGGAGGATCCCGTTAACGGATCTGACGAAATAGAAAAAGCATTTGATGAAACCTGGATCGGCAATCGTGGTTATCGGAAAGCAGATGGAAGCTGGCAGCGAAGGGCCATTGCTTTCCAGGGCAATTTAAGAGAACAGAACGGCCAGGCAAAGACAGAGATCTTTGTCGTGGATATTCCCGAAGATATTTTAATGTCTGCGGAAAGCATGTCTTTCCACGCGACAAGTCAGGGCAGGCTTCCTCTTCCTCCCGGATTGGTTCAGCGACGCATCAGCCATACCCAAAAAGGGGTGAGTAGTACACCGCGCCACTGGTTGCGGTCTAATGCTGATGGCTCGCGGATCGCCTTTCTTGCCGAAGACGAAAAAGGATTTGTTCAACTGTTCAGCATTGCGCCAACAGGAGGCGAACCCGAACAGCTTACCCGTTTTGATTTCTCCATTCAGGGAGCTTTTAACTTCAGCCCGGATGGACAATTCATCGCCTATGCGGCGGATAATAGTGTCTTTGTAACAAATGTTTCTACACTGGAGGCCGATCGTGTTACTGAAAGATCCAATGACGAATCGAAGCCGGTCGGCGCGGTTAACTGGAGTTACGACGGAAAGATGTTATGTTACAACAGATATATGCAGGTAAACAATGAAAAGTGGCTTCAGCTGTTTCTTTTGAAGAAAGTCGGCGATGTGAATGCTTAGCGGATGGAGTGGACGGGCTTTGATGCCGTCAAGCAATGCCGCTGCGACATGCTGTGTTCGATATTATGCAGCAGATTCCTGTAAATATTTCCTTTTGTATTCGAAAGGTTTCATGCCTGTTACTTTTTTGAAATGCCTGTAAAAGTTGGAAAGATTATTAAAGCCACATTCAAAACAAACGATTCCGATCGGGTAATTGTCTTCTACAAGCATTCTGCAGGCATGGCTTACTCGGATCTCAACAAGGAAGTCGACGTACGTTTTTCGTGTCATCATTTTGAAGTAACGGCAGAACGAAGTAATACTCAGGTTACTGACACCTGCAATTTCTTCCAGTGAAATTTCCTTCCTGTAATTGGAAAGTGTATAGGTGCAGATCTTGTTCAGCCGCAATGTTTCAGATTCATTCGGTTTATAGAACGCGTGAGCTGATGCGATCTGCGAATATTCTACTGTTTCGGAAAGGGTTTTTAATATTTGCATCAACAGGATGATCCGTTCGAAGTTTCCAGCATGTACCGATTGCTGCATAAAGTGGAGGATCTTTTCTTTCGTCATTCCACCGATATTCATTCCCTTTTTTGCTTTCTCAAATAATTGCGGAATTAAATAGGCTTCCGGTAAATTGAATAACTCTTTACCCAGGCAGTCTGGCCGGAATTGCATAACAATCGCTTCTACATAAACACTTTCCTGTTGCTGATAATATTTGTCGTGACATCTCCATGTATGAGGCAGGTTTTCACCGATCAGGATCAATTCTCCTTCTGAAAAATTACTTACGTTATCGCCAATAAAGCGAACGCCATCGCCTTTTATAATATAGTGTAATTCCAGTTCCGGATGAAAATGCCAAACGCGACCAAAATTTGGTTGCCGGTCATGCCGCACGGAGAATGAGTTCTGAGGTAAGGTAGTGATCTTATGGAAATGGGGTTTCATATGCGCAATCTTTCATTTGAAAGATAAATTATCCGTTTTGAAATACTATCCCGGGATGGCAAGATCGTATACTTTATTGCTAACAACCTGAAAGAAATCCCTGGAGCACTGGTCGATATTTGAAACCCGGTAGCAGGGCCTGCCATTGAACTGAAGAACACGATGCAGTTGTTAATCGATCTTCAATATTACTGTTGGGGATAGATCCTACTGCGATGCGCAGGTCAATATGCGATCCGCTTTTACCCATTGTTCATTTATTGAAATCAATCATTCAATTATGTCAGAAACCAAAGACGTCTGGCTTGTTGCCAGTGGTGATCTGCGGATTGCAGCGAATCAACTTTGCTGGGAGGCGCAGGCAGCCATGGAAAAATTGTTGATCGGGGCGATTGAAGAAGCGGGCTGGAAAGTCCGCCGCGGGCACGACTATGATCCGGTTAAAAAGCATGGCTTTATTGATTCGCAAAAAATGGGAATAGCAGTTTTTAAAAACATTCCACCGGATGTGCCATTGATCGTTGCGGAAAGTGTTTGGCAGTATACCCATCATGTGCTGGCAGGGCTGACGACACATACCGGACCGGTGCTGACGGTCGCGAATTGGAGTGGTCAGTGGCCTGGATTGGTTGGCATGCTAAATATCAATGGATCGCTTACCAAAGCAGGTATCCGCTATAGTACTTTATGGAGTGAGAAATTTGATGACGTTTTCTTTTTAGACGGCCTGCGGAAATGGTTAACGGAAGGCATTGTTGAACATGATCTTCGGCATGTGAAAAAGTATACTGACGTGAACCTGAATGAGGAGGACGAAAGAACGGGTATAGCATTCGCAAGAAAACTACGGCAGGCGAAAGCGATCATGGGAGTGTTCGACGAAGGCTGTATGGGCATGTACAATGCAATCGTGCCCGATCAGCTATTACACGCAACAGGGATTTTCAAAGAGCGGCTAAGCCAATCTGCACTGTATGCTGAAATGCTGACCGTACAAGATGCGGAAGCTGAGGCGATCATTCTGTGGTTGTGTGATAAAGGAATGACATTTAACTGGGGAAAGATAGAAGACACAGAGCTTACCAGGCAACAGACGCTTCTTCAGTGCAAAATGTATATAGCCGCGGTTCGTATGGCCGATGAGTTTGGTTGTGATACGATCGGTATACAGTATCAGCAGGGATTAAAAGATCTTGTGCCCGCAAGTGATCTGGTCGAGGGCTTGCTTAACAATACCGATCGTCCACCCGTATTTGATGACAGGGGGCGCGAGTTGTACGCTGGCCAGGCTCTTCCGCATTTCAATGAAGTAGATGAATGTGCCGGCATCGATGCCCTGGTTACCTACCGTCTTTGGAATGAACTGGGAATGAGTGGCGAGAATACATTGCACGATATAAGATGGGGTGAATATTATAAAGGGAACGGTGTAGATGGATTTGTTTGGGTATTCCTGATCTCGGGCGCTGCGCCTCCTGCGCATTTTGTGGGAGGATACAAAGGCGCACAGAGTGACCGTCAAACACCGATGTATTTCCGCCTGGGTGGAGGTACATTGAAAGGAGTAAGTAAACCCGGAGCGATCGTATGGAGCCGGATCTATGTACAAAATGAAAAGTTGTATTGCGACATCGGAACAGGCACAGTGGTAAACCTGCCCGAAGAAGAAACGAACAGACGCTGGCAGGGAACAACTCCCCAATGGCCGATCATGCATGCCATCCTGGATGGCGTGGGAAGAGATCAGTTGATGGCGAAGCATCAGGCGAATCACATTCACGTGGTCTATGCCGATGATGCCGCGAGAGCGTGCCGTGTTAAAGCCGCTGCCTTGCAGGAATTGGGTATCGAAGTGAATTTCTGCGGGGTGTGATCGGTTTGGGGTTCGTTGTCCGTTTTCGGTTTGAGATGCTATACTGTGCGGATGTAATGATCAACGCGCGCCGCATTATCCCTACTCAATTTGATGTAGTTGGCTAGAAAAACTGCGTCAAAAATAGTCCGGGCGCGGCTTATTCTTTATTTTAGGATCATGTGCCGCCACCTGATAATTTGTTTATGGATGTTGACAGGTTTTTCCGCCTGGTCGCAAACGAAGCTGATAGACAGTTTGAAACAACATATTTACACTGCCCGCACCGACAAGGAAAGATTGAAAGCAATGCTGGATCTATGTGAAGAACACCGGAGTTTGGATAGGGATACACTGGATTTTTATGCTGGAATTACCATGCAACTGGCCGGGAAAGCAGGAGACCGGCGAAGCCGGGATATGGCAGCGCTCGCTATGGCGAACACCTATAATCGATGGGGAGCGTCCGATAGTGCATTGATCCTGCTTGATCCCGTCCTGGCAAGAAACCCGGTAACTGATCCGGCAACACGTGAGCTTCATTACAAAATGGCTCGCCAGAAAGCACTTTATCTCGGCGGAAAATCAAGATATCCCGAAGCCCTTTCTGTCCTGTACCAGTTGGTTGCGAATGCCGACAGGTACCGGGATACCATTATTGTCGGAACGAATAAGAATACCATAGGGTCTGTCTGGTTGCAACGTGGTGCTCCCCGGGTAGCGTTGGAGTGGTTGCAGGAAGCACTTGCGTATTCGACCGGTGATGAACGGTATAAGCCCGTACTTGCCGGTGTATATGCAAATATGGGCGATGCGTACAGCCAGCTCACGAAATATGACTCAGCGGAATATTATAGTGAGAAAGGAGTTGTCCTGTTCCGCGAATTGCAAAATCTTTCAGGCCTGGCCATCTCCCTGCAAAAACAGTCAACCATTTATCTTCACGCCGGAAAATTTGACAAAGCTGAAGAAAAGCTGAAAGAGATCATCGATGTAAGAAAACAAACGAATGATGAAGGAATGTGGGTGGACGAGAACCTCGCCCTTATTGATTTTTATATCGAAACAAAACAAATAGATAAGGCAATTGCTTTTTGCCAGGACGCGCTGAGAAGAGCCGGGCCAAATGAAAAAGTTACCGGGAAAGTATACACCAATAGTGTAAATCTCCGCCTCGGATATTATGAGATGCTGGCGAAATGTTACAAGATCGCCGGCAAAAATGATCTGTATCAACGGATGCTCGAAGATATCATAGCTGCTAAAGATTCATTCTACCAAACCAATTCAGCAGAGGCACTGGCAGAAGTACAAACGAAATACGAAGTGCAGAAGCGGGAGAATACGATCGTCCAGCAACAACTGAATATTGCCAGGAGTAATATCAGATTTTATCTTACGTTGGCAGGACTTTTATTTGTTGCAGCGGTCACCTACCTTGTTTTTACAGGATACCGCCGCCGCGAAAAACTCAAAGTCCAGCTGATGCTTGAAAGAGAGAAAGAGATAGGCACAAAAGCCGTCGCCGAAGCGGAAGAAAAGGAGCGAAAAAGAATTGCGGCGGATCTGCACGATAACCTTGGAGCTTATGCCGCATCTATTGCTTCAAACCTGGATTTTATCCCGAAAGACAATAAAAGCGGCCAGGAAGCCGTAGCATTGCAGGAGCTGCACAGTAATTCGAAAGCGATCGTCTCCCAGCTGGATGATACGATCTGGGCCTTGAATAAAGATGCATTGACACTGACGGCGATCAGCGACCGGTTGAAGATCTTTGCAAGAAGAATGAAACCCAGCTATCCCCATACGGATATAGACATTGAAGAGAAGATTTCAGATGATATTTCACTTCCGCCAACACAGGCATTTCATTTGTTCCAGGTAATACAGGAAGCGGTCGTAAATGCCATGAAACATAGTGGCGGAACAAATGTGAAAATCCTGCTTGAAACGATAAGTGACTGGCGGGTCAGTATTACCGATAATGGCGCTGGCATGAAGACGGATCCTGCTTTGAATGGGATGGGGCGAAACGGGTTGATCAATATGCGGAACCGGGCCAAAGCTGCCGGCTGGAATTTGTATTGGGAAGCGGCAACACCCGGAACGCGGGTAGTAATTGAACCCGCCGAAGAACCCGGTACTACAAATTAGTTATAGGTGATCATTTTACCGAACCCGAATTTTGTGTCTATGCTTTTTAAAATTGCAATGGCAGAGGATAATGCCGTAAACAGGAATACCTTCCTTCAGAAAATAAAAGTTTCTGGACGGATGGAGTTGATCTTTGCCGCAGCAAATGGCAATGAGTGTTTGTCCGAATTAAAAGGACTGCCGCATGGACTCATTCCGCAGGTACTGTTCATGGACCTTGAAATGCCTGATCTGAATGGCATTGAAACCATTCGGATTGCAAAAGCGCTTTACCCGCAGATACATTTCATCGTGCTGACGGTTTTCGATGATGATGAGAAGATATTTGAAGCGATCAAAGCCGGCGCGTCCGGCTACCTGTTGAAACATGAGTCAGCAGCCGTGCTGGAAAACGCCGTGGTAGAAGTGTTGGAAACGGGAGGCGCTCCAATGAGCCCTGCTATTGCCCGTAAAGCACTGGTGCTATTGAGCCGTTCAAGCGAGTCAGCCGCGTCGGATACCACAGAAACCTCATCGATCCCGGTAAATATTACGGAACGGGAAAAACAGATCCTGCAGTTGATGGTCAACGGTTGGGATGCAAAGCGGATCGCTTCGGAACTTCACCTGAGCGTGCTCACCGTCCGCAAGCATATTGCCAATATTTATGACAAGCTGCATGTCAATTCGCGTGCACAGATCATTACGCTGGCACATAAGAACCGTTGGTTGCAAAATTAAACCAGGATAACTTCCGTTTTTTCCTCCTTATTTTTCAGAATTTTCCCGCTGATTTCGTTTTTTTTCACAAGGCTAAGTTCTGCTGCTGATCGATCTTTATACAGATGATTGATCAGGGATTGCGGATGACTGGCTGAATACCTAATGGGGATGGTGTGGATATGCGGGAGCGATCAGCGCTTCGGCAGGTGGAGATATTTGGCGATCTCAAAAATCGCCTCAAAAACATCGGTAGGTTGGAGGCGGGGGAGGGAGCCCACAGGGTGGGCGCGAGGTGGGAAGGGCCGCCGGGGCGAAATCTTCCCACTACACCACCTACAAAAATTTCCTCCTTCAGCATACTACCCCATCTCCACCTCTATTCACTACACCCGCCACACTCACTTCCAACAGCAACGTCCCAACTGAAATACTTCCCGGATTACTTTTGTGCTACCCTGCTCCCCTTCAAAAAAATATCTTACCTGGAAGGGATTAAATTCGGATCACCCACCTCTTTAATCTCCGCACACTTCAAAGATCTTTAACCTGTTTTCATGCAGCGCCCGCAATACAGCCAGGATGGTAAACGATGACGATACCTGCTTATAACAGGAAGATCTCTCGCGGAAGATGAAGACCAGCATTACGATCCCTGGTCAACACAGCATCGTTTACACTGTCAAACGGCTTACTTCTATTCGCAGTAGCTTGCCAGTGATATCTGTCTTTCAACCCAGTATTAATTCCCCTATCTTCGCAGCGCTAAACTTTACTTCATGCTCCCTAAGTACAAACGTATTCTGCTGAAACTTTCTGGTGAATCTTTAATGGGTGACAAAAATTTCGGAATGGATTCATCCGTTATTTCCCAATATGCACAAGACATTAAGTCTATTACCGACCTTGGCGTGCAGGTTGCGATCGTGATCGGAGGAGGCAATATCTACCGGGGAATGAATGAGGCGGAAACGGGGATAGAAAGAGCACATGGCGACTATATGGGCATGCTGGCAACCGTGATCAATGGCATGGCACTGCAGGCAGGCCTCGAAAAAGTCGGCGTTTATACCCGTTTACAGAGCGCCATTAAAATGGAGCAGATCGCAGAACCGTATATCCGTCGCCGCGCTATCCGCCACGTCGAAAAAGGACGTGTCGTGATCTTCGGTGCAGGTACCGGAAACCCATACTTTACAACCGATACAGCCGGATCACTCCGTGCCATCGAGATCAGTGCCGACGTGATACTCAAAGGAACCCGCGTCGACGGAATCTACACCGCTGACCCCGAGAAAGATCCCACTGCTACCAAATACAACACCGTTACATTCCAGGAATGCCTTTCGAAAAATCTCCGTGTAATGGATATGACAGCCTTTACCCTCTGCATGGAAAACAACCTGCCTATCATCGTCTTTAATATGAATAAAGAAGGGAATTTGCGTCGGGTGGTAACAGGCGAAAAAGTGGGAACATTGGTAACCGGATAATTCAACACCTGACCTATAAAAAAAATGACCAGCAG
>JBEVKW010000301.1:0-22508 GCA_040509495.1 Chitinophagaceae bacterium
AATTATTACTGGAAGAATATTTTAATACTGCAAACAGGAACACACTGCATAACACAAGATCAGTCGGTAAATCATTTGCTTCCACGCTTATGGGTGCGGCTATAGAAGACGGCTATATCAAAGACGAAAACCAACCGCTTGCCAACTTCTACCGGCTCAGAGAATTTGGCAACTATTCATCCTTGAAAGATAGTGTGACACTTAAAAATCTGCTGACCATGAGCTCGGGCTTCAACGGCTCTGATCAAAATGAAAACTCGCCCGGTAATGAAGAGAACATGTATCCTACAGACAACTGGGTAAAATTTGCGCTGGATCTTTCAATGGACTCCAGCAAAAAAAATGGCGAACAGTGGGATTACTTCACCGCGGGCGTTGTTCTTTTAGGAGACATACTTCATAAAAATGTTCCGGGTGGCCTGGAAAAATATGCAGCGATCCGCCTGTTTGAACCGATGGGCATTAAACACTACAAGTGGCTATACACGCCGCAGAAAGTGGCAAATACAGCAGGCGGTCTCGGATTACGTTCGCTCGATCTCGCGAAATACGGTCAATTGTATAAGAACAACGGAGACTGGAATGGCAGGCAACTTATCCCGAAGGAATGGATCACCAAAAGCTTTACCAACTATTTCCCGGACAATGATAATCTAACAGGGTATGGATATCTGTTCTGGAAAGAAATCTTTGAACTGAATGGCAAAACTTTCGAAGCTTTTGGTTGCAGCGGTAACGGGGGCAACAAAGTGTATGTATTTAAAGATCTGCCGCTGGTTATCGTTATCACAGCAACTGCTTATAACAGGCCTTACGCTCACCCGCAGGTAAAAAAGATCATGCATGAATACCTGTTACCGGCAGTGATCGGGAAAAATAAATGATAACTACCCCACGATCTTTGTGAGCATGCAAAATGTATTTCTGTCAACAACGGCTGATAAAATCCTGATTACCGTCTTACAGCTTTAACGGTTTAACTTGATGCTGTAAGACGGTAAAGGAAAACAGGCAGAGCGGGAGCCGGTTTGTTGTTCGTGCCTAAAAGAAACTCCGTTTTTTACTGCGTCCGCCAAGGCCCAGTGCGCCAAGTAGACCACGGATGATGGTATTGCCCGCAGTACGTGTCATACTTTTCACTGTAGGATCATCAAAGAAGCCTTTTTCCTTTTGTGCTGGTTTTTTCTTCTCTTCGCGGACCTTCTCTGCCTCTTTCTTTACTTCTTCTGATCTCGCAGCCGCCTCATTCAGTTTGTCGGTCAGGATCTCATAGGCGCTATGACTATCGATCACCTGGTTGTATTTCGCGGCAATTTTCGATCTGCTGACGACGGTATCGATCTCTGCCTCCGTCAAAATATCCATCCGGCTTCTTGGCGATGTGAGCATGCAATGTACCAGTGGTGTAGGGATACCCTTTTCATTCAGAATAGTCACCAATGCTTCTCCAATCCCAAGCTGAGTGATGAGGTCTTCCGTTTTATAAAATGCTGTTTCGGGATAGTTCTCTGCCGTCTGTTTGATCACTTTTCTGTCTGCCGCAGTAAAAGCGCGCAGTGCATGCTGGACCTTCAGACCTAATTGTGCGAGCACAGATGGCGGTACATCCATCGGGTTTTGTGTGCAGAAGTAAATCCCTATGCCTTTCGAACGGATAAGCTTTACGATCGTTTCTATCTGTTGCAAAAGCGCAGCGCTTGCTTCCTGGAAGATGAGATGAGCTTCATCGATGAACAATACCAGTTTGGGTTTATCCAGGTCTCCTTCTTCAGGTGAAGTTGCATATAGCTCTGCAAGTAATTGCAGCATGAAAGTGGAGAAGAGTTTCGGCCTGTCTTGCAGATCTGTCACTTTCACAATGGATACCACACCACGACCATCATCACTGATACGCATAAGATCATCCACTTCAAAACTTCTTTCCCCAAAGAATACATCCGCGCCTTGCTGTTGCAGTTCGATCACTTTCCGAAGGATAGTGCCCGTAGAAGTAGTGGATATCTTGCCATAGATTTTTTCCAGTTCAGCCTTTCCTTCATTGCTGACGTATTGAAGCACTTTGGTGAAATCTTTCAGGTCAAGTAGTGGAAGTTTAGTGTCATCACAATATTTGAAGATCATTGCGACAAGGCCGCCCTGTGTATCATTTAATCCGAGGATCTTGGACAAAAGAACCGGTCCGAACTCGCTGACTGTCGCGCGGAGGCGTACTCCTTTTTGCTGGCTAAGGGTAAGCAGATCGGCAGGATAGGCTGAAGGTTTATACTCCATGTTCAGTTTCTGATAGCGCTCCCTGATCTTGTCATTGGTCACGCCTTCGGCTGCTATTCCGCTCAGATCGCCTTTAATATCCATCAGCAGAACGGGAATACTGGCATCACTGAGGCTTTCTGCCAGTACCTGAAGGGTTTTCGTTTTGCCGGTTCCCGTAGCGCCTGCAATCAATCCGTGCCGGTTCAGGGTACGGAACGGAACCATTACGTCGGCACCGTCTACTGCCTGTCCATCCACCATCGCAACACCCAGTTTGAAACTTTCGCCTTTAAATGTATAACCCGATCTAATCGTATCGAGAAACTGCTTTGCATCAGCCATATAGAAAATTTGAGGGAAAGTTACAGGATTGAGAGATTTGATGCGCCGGGAAGGGAAAAGATTGGCGTGTGAACAAACAAGGCAAAAAAAGCTGGTCAGAACGACCACGATATTTATTGTTTATCAATAAATACCGTGATCGTTTGCTAAAAACGTACATACTATCTCGGCTTCACAGGACTGTACCTGCCTGATGAGGTCAGCGTCAATGATTTTTCCGGGAAACAACATTATTATTTGCCGGAGATAAGACCTGCTTCAAATCGATACTGAAAAACATGGTGAGCGCGGAGAGTTGCTGATCAGCACAACAAAAAGCCATTATAAGGCAATGATCATAGCTGGATATATTTTCAGCGTGATCGGCAGCATTGCATTACTATTCCAATTACAGCCTTTATGCGTATTGATCGACATCGACAATGAGAGTATCTTTGTTGAAGAAATTAACGGATGCGCGTTCATCAGATCTTTTCTCCATTGGATACCTGTTGCAGTCGGTAATGATTGAGTGGGGTATGTTGGAGATATATTGTCGCGTTATCCCGGTTAAGCTTGAATGCACAACCCGGGAAGATCTTAATGAAAAAAGAAAATACTTGTAAAGGATACGGTGATGTTATTGCGGGCAGCCCGGTGATAATCCCAGTATCTGAACGGGGAAGATCACAAAAATTAATGAACTTATCAATCGTTAGAGGTCCTCTTCCCGTTCCAGCATCAGCACAGCTCCCTGCGGCACGATGAAATATCTTTCATGCTGGTACATGACTTCCGTCGCACCACTAACCAGGAAAATCGCAAGATCTCCTTCCTTTGCCTGCAAAGGCATATACTTTACTTTTTCCTCCTCGCCTTTCCATGTTTCCTCTTCGATCGGCGCGGGGATGGCATATCCGGGTCCCGTTTTGATAACATATCCCTGTTGCACTTTTTCCTTTTCCTGCATGCCGGGAGGGAGGTACAGTCCACTGGCCGTCTGCTCATGCTGCTTTGTCGGCTTTATTAACAAGCGATCGCCAATGACGATAAGTTTTTTGAGGCGGTTATCAGGTGTAATGTGCATGGCCATAGGTTCGAAATTGGCAGCAAATTTAGCGATTTCAATCCTTTCTCCATTGATTGATGGCCGATGGGAGCAGGCTTGTAAGCCGCAATATCTCCAACGCACAGCAAACGACGTTCGCCAGACGATTTGCACGTATTACGATTCGGCCACCGCCCTTCGATCTCTATCAATGATTAACAAATAATTATTTACCTTCATCCAGCTTTGGCAAATGATTTACTTTTATTTGTCATCTTATATAAGTATTAAACTAGCATAAACATGGAACCAAAGAAACCGAAAATCTTATTATGTGAAGATGATCCGAACCTGGGAAGCGTGCTGAAAAATTACCTGGAGCTGAATGATTACGACGTGACGCTGGAAAGAGATGGCCGGCTGGGTCTTGCAGCTTTTCAACGTGAGAAATTTGAACTCTGCCTGTTGGATGTGATGATGCCGAATATGGATGGTTTTACACTGGCTGAAGAGATCAGGGATGTTGACCCCGATATTCCATTGTTCTTCCTCAGCGCAAAAACCATGAAAGAAGATATCATACAGGGCTATAAACTTGGTGCGGATGATTATATCACCAAGCCTTTTGATAGCGAAGTACTACTCCTGAAAATCAAAGCGATCCTCAAAAGAAATGATGAGATCAACAAGGAAACAGAAAATAAGGAGTTCGACCTTTCTACCTATCACTTCAATCCGAAGCTTCGTCAGCTTACCCATAAAGGCGTAACGCAAACACTTTCTCCAAAAGAAAATGAGCTGCTGAAAATGCTGGCGGAACACCTGAATGATCTGTTGCCACGAGACCAGGCCTTGAAAAAGATCTGGGGCAGCGATACCTATTTCAATGGAAGAAGTATGGATGTGTATATCGCGAAACTTCGTAAATACCTGAAAGATGATCCGAAGATCGAGATCGTGAACATCCACGGTAATGGATTCAGACTCGTTGTGCAATAACCACTTCGTTATAAATGAAAAGCCGGCTTGCTCTATGTAAGCCGGCTTTTTCATTTATATCTGGCCGCCACGACTAAACGAACTCATACAAGCCAACAAACTTTGAGTTTTGCAACAAATCTGACTGCATTTTCCCACAGATTATCACCGTTATTTTCTCTTGAGATATTGTGTTTTCCCTTTGCTTCGACTTGAGGTTGCAGCGATATTTACAACAGAGAAATTTCTTAGTCGCCGTCATCTTCAGGACTGGTGGTGGAGGGCAGTCCTGAAGGGACGGCGCTTTTTTTATTTGTATTGCTGGTATTTTAAAAAAGAAAGAAAATGAGATAGATGAACACAAAATACAAAAATGAATTTCAGCTTGTCATTCAACGCCATAAATGCGAACGCATCGTCGCGTCCGTAAGGCAAGTCAAACCTGCGCAATAAGTACTCGCTTGCCCCGCGGGCACTTGATCGGTATCGTTATATCGTGACGGATCATCGTTATGAAATTTTATAATGTGCCAATACTCTGCGATCCGCTAGCGATACGGCCGGCCAGTGCACCAATACTATACAAGCGCACTACCCGTCTCCCGCAGTCCAACCAGTAACGCTGCTCCTGTGAGCTATGTCACTTTGAATCATGGATTTTTCCCGTCGCCGCCTGGCTGGGTATGCGATCTCTATTGTCTATTCCGATAATCGAATGAAAATCATCTTCCGCAACTTATTCCCTTCCGGTAAATTAGCCGGTATGGTTAAGGGAAAGAAATAAGTAGAAGACGTGCAATGCCCTGAATACCCGAGGATCTCAGCCTTATGGTTATCCACCACCGGGGTTGACCGGCGATACGGATATCATGGCCGGGTGGATTAAAGCAAGGATCGTGTTTGGATATTTCAACGGATCCATTTATTAATCTGGCACATCCGGACAATTGTACCTGATCATTGTACCGATCAGGAGAAAAGAAGATTGGTATTGCCGCCGGGGTTATATGTTTTTCCCAAATGCTCATAGGCTTTTCTCGTCACCTCCCTTCCACGGGGTGTACGCTGAATAAACCCTTCCTGTATCAGGAATGGCTCATATACTTCTTCGAGTGTGCCCGGCTCTTCGCCCACAGCCGTTGCAATGGTAGTGATCCCGACGGGTCCACCTTTGAACTTATCGATGATCGTGCTGAGAATGCGGTTATCCATGTCATCAAGGCCATGTTCGTCCACATTGAGCGCACGAAGTGCGTGCTGGGTGATGCCCAGATCGATCTCTCCATCATTCAGTACCTGAGCAAAATCACGAACGCGTCTGAGCAAACCGTTAGCAATCCGCGGTGTGGCACGGCTGCGCCTGGCTATTTCGCTGATCGCTTCATCTGAGATCCCGACGCCAAGGATACCGGCAGAGCGATGGATGATCTTGTGCAAGGTGGCGGCTGAATAGTATTCGAGTCGCGACTTGATCGCAAACCTCGACAGCAATGGGGCTGAAAGCAATCCGCTTCTGGTTGTTGCGCCGATAAGAGTAAAGGGGTTGAGGCTTAGCTGTATACTTCTGGCATTGGGTCCCGAATCGATCATAATATCAATCCGGTAATCTTCCATCGCAGCATAGAGATATTCTTCTACTACAGTACTCAGGCGATGTATCTCGTCAATGAAAAGAACATCATGCGGCTCAAGGCTGGTAAGCAATCCGGCAAGGTCACCCGCCTTTTCTATAACGGGGCCGGATGTTTCTTTGATATTCACTCCAAGCTCATGTGCCACGATGCGGGAAAGCGTTGTTTTTCCCAATCCGGGAGGTCCGTGAAAAAGCACATGGTCGAGCGCTTCTCCCCTTATTTTCGCAGCTTTGATAAAAATGCGAAGGTTCTCTATCACCTGAGGCTGTCCGGCGAAATCATTTAAATGGGAAGGCCTGATATTGTTCTCAAACTCCTTGTCTGTTGCACTTAGCCCACCTTTCTCCGGATTTAAATTTGAATTCGCCATGGCGTAAAATTAGGGAAATCCGCTTGATAGAAGTTTGATAGCTGATGCCCGAGCTTTGATGGCTGCTGGCTGAGTAAACCTGATGATCCATTTCACTTCAGGCTCCTGCCAATATTGTTCAGCTAAGCGATCAGGCCCATATCCGGCGGCGCCGCGTAAGTGCGGTCGTTCATTTAACAATCCGGCGAGCATACGACTTTCACGATCAACGATCCATCACCTGCCAATAGACCTGTTCATCTGTAAGATCCTTTCCGGATCGGGTGAATTCTGCAGCCATGTCTCCCGCTCAGAAAATTTACAGACACCAGGATAATCTCCTTTCCAATCGCCGATATCAAGAATAAGCTGAAAATGCAGATGGGGAGGCCATTGTCCATTTTCGGACGGACTGCCGAATGTTGCAAACACTTCGCCAGCATTGATCTTCTGCCGCTCCTGCGTGTTTGCGAGCGACGCAAGACTCAGATGTCCGTATAAACTATAAAAAACGAAATTTTCTATTTGATGCGACAGAATGATCGTGGCACCATAGTCACCGTACTGGTTATTGAATGCAAAACTATGGACTGTTCCATTCAGGGGAGCCATTACCGCTGTGCCTGGATTCCCCCATATATCGGTGCCAAGATGCAGTCGCCGCGGTTCTTCTCCGGGCATAAGTGCATCGAACACTTTACTGCGGCTATAAATTGTTCTGTGCTCATTATATCCGCCGATGCCGTAACGTGCGCCGGCGGCATTTAATGTATGCGAGATATGGTCTGTAAACATTTGCGTATCTGCCAGTATCTCTACGGGCAAATCTTTATTGGCATCTGTAAAATCCAGTTCCAGTAATTTATCCCTGGATGGATCAAAAGGAACAACCTGTTTAAATGTGTCCGCGTATAAATGTATTACCTCATCGAAGCTCATTTGATAAAGCTAAGAGGAAAGGATCAAAGAAAATAAAAAAGCATCCGCCGGAGCGGATGCTTTGAAAGTATGGATTAAGACATCAGTTATTTCGTAATAATAACCGGGAATGTTTTGTCGGAAGTTCTCACACCACCATCATAATAGAATTGAACCATGTATGCACCAGCAGGCAACATCGTCAGGTCAACAGGTACAACCCGGCCGAATGCAAGATTGGTCAGCATCCGGTTGTGAACCAGCAAACCGGAGTTTGTATACACGCGCATGTTCAGATTGTTATACAATACACTGTTGATGCGGATATTCAACTGGCCACGTGTTGGATTCGGATACAGGATCACTGCATCATCACGCAGCAGCCTTACCCGTTCAGGGCAATCTTCCACTTTTGCCACAACAGTCGTTGTAGAAACACAACCGGCCGCGTTGGTGTAGCGATAGGTCAACGGATAAGAACCAACGGCAGTAACTGCCGGTATGAATATATTACCCGATACGCCCGTTCCGCTCCAGGTACCACCAACAGGTGTTGCAGATAGCTGGACCTGTTCATCACTCAGGCAGATCTTAGCTGGCCAGTTTGCAAGTACATTCAATGGTTTTACGGTAACAGTGCTGCTGTTCGTACAACCTGCCGCAGTTGATGTAACAGTGTAGGTTATTTCTGTTGCAGGGTTAGCATATAAAGCATAGGCATTTGTACCGGCTACATAAGGAACAGTTCCCGCAGCATCCGTAAACAATCCGGTTGCAGGAGACCAGGTCACTGTAGGGTGAGGGAAGCCATAAGTGACAATGATCGACCATGAGGTGAGTGCGCCGGCGTCGCCAGAGACCCTGTCCCGCAGACCAAGTGTCCAGGTGCCATTGCCCACATTGAACAATTCACTGAAAGCGGCAGAGTTGGATAGCATGCCAGTGGGACCGACATTGGCTACAGCATCTGGTCTGTAAGTGTTGGTATACGGCGCACCAGTAGCAGGAATCGCCGTTGTCGATGCAGAGCTTATCGTGGTATTAACAAGATTAACGCCGCTTCCGCCTTTCGCGTTGATCAGGTTAAGCACTTTTCCATTTGGCGCCCGAAGGTTAATGGTCAGATCACTTACCCAGGTATGTGTCACATTCAATACAACTCTTACGCCTGTCACCTGCGCGCCGGCTGGAATACCTGTCACATTAAGTGAGTTCGTGATACCTGACGCAAGGTTATCGGGAATTGCCACAGTAATGGCACCGCTACTTACAGCAGGCATTTCAACAGAAGCTGGAGGCGCGGCTGCGAATTGAGTACTGATCTGCGCACAATTCTGCGGATTTGCCGGAGTGAATATTGCCGCCACCGGTGTCGGATTCACATACACAGAGGTAGCGTACGAATCGTTGTCATTCTCCGAATCATTCGGGTTGGTCGTTTTGAATATAATATTATGCAGGCCTGCGGCAAATGTAAACGCGGGTAGCGGCACCTGTAATGTATCTCCGGGAGCGATCGTGCCCGTATTAACCGTAGCAGTAAGCGTGGTGGTTGCCGCGCCCGTAATGGCAGCAGTCACCGTGATCGGATAGGTGGCCAGGTTTAACGGCGTCAGGTTATAGTTGACGACCTTGGCCGTCAGTACAAAATTATTTGCAGGACATGTCGGTAATGTTTCTTTGATAGAGAAAACACCCGCATCAACAACAGGAGACTGACGAACGCTGATATCATCCACGTACAGGAATCCCTGGTCTGCCGCCGACTTCGCATGGAAGCCGAAATAGTAAACGCCGTCAGCAGCCGGAGTGATATCGATACGCGCAGAATCCCATGGAGTTGCAACGGCTGTATTGATATTGTTGTTTTCCCAAACCAATTGCGTCATTGCTGACGGATGGGCTGATGTGCCGTATTTGACTTCAAGCTGTTCAATGTAAGTTGGACCATCAGAAGCTTTGTAATAAAACTTAAGACGGTATTTAACGCCACCGGTCAATTGCAGGCCCTGGAGGAAGAACCAGTCATCAGCGCCACGGGCTGTATTTGCCGCATCGTATATATAACGGAGCGTCCGGGTTGGAGACACATAGGTTGTGGGCGAAGTGCCTGCTGCAATGATATATTGTCCGCCGGTTGTATTGGCCACCGGACCACTGCTTCCGTTAGCATCAAAAACACTGGTACAGGATGGATAACCTACAGGAGCTGTTGCATTTTCAAAATTCACCAGGTATGGTATAACTGTTGGTGCGCACAAGGTACGGACACTTACCAGCGCGTTCATACTGTATTCAGCACCGCTGCAACTTTGTCTCACATAGATATCGTAGTTGGTTTCAGGAGTAAGTCCCGTGATGGTTACAGGAGAGCCGGTAACACCAGCAACGATCGTGCCTTCACCAGCTATTGCGCCAACACCCGGAGCAAACCCGGGAACGCCGTATTCAACCACAAAATTGGTTCCTGCGGAAACGAAAGACACTTCAGCTGTTGTAGGCGTTGTGCTGAATGCCTGCAGATCGGCCGGCGTTGCACACGATTCCACGGTGATATCATCCACATACAGGAATGCCTGATCAGCATCTGAGAAGGCATGGAATCCTAAATAATATACACCATCAGCTGGCGGAGTGAATGTTACGATCGCTGTTGCAAATGGTGAAGCCACGGCAGTAGCGATGCCAACTTCCCTGAACAGCGTGGCGGTCGTCATGCCGGAAGCATTAGGCGCCGTGCCGTACTTCACTTCAAGGTTCTCCAAAAAGTCAGGACCATTGGAAGCTTTATACTTGAACGATAGTGTATAGGTTTTACCACCCGTTAAAGTTAATCCCTGGAGGAAGAACCAATCGTCGGCAGGCGTTGTAGCATCCCATTCATAACGGATACTTACCGGCTGTGAAGACGCAGCCTGGCCTCCACCAAAGAAAGATTTCCAGCTGGTAGCACCATTTACATCCTGGATGACCACGCATTCAGGCTGATCAGGTTCTATTGTCGAATCAAAGTTCTGAACGAATGGAACTGTTGCCGGATCACAGACAGTTTTAAACTGCAGCGGACCTTCCCACATACTTAAAGTACCACCACCACAATCCGACCTTACCCACAGGAAATACGTTGTGCCACCGGTTAAGCCGTTCACGGTAGCGCTTGTTACGCCGGCCGCTGTTGTTCCGGCAACTACCAGACCGCTTGGTCCGCTTCCGCCATCACCAAATTGTCTTACTTCCCAGATGTATCCGTTTGACGGATTTGTTGAAGAAGCAGCCCAACTGATCAATTCTTGGGTTGGTGAAGAAGGTAGAGCCATCACATTATTAACAGGAACACATGGCGGAGGAACGGTGATCAATAAACCGTAGTCTTCCACTTCGCCATATGAATAAGTTTGCTGACACGGATTATTCTGGTTAACGGTAAAGAGCGGGAAGGTATCACCAAATTTTATCCGGAGTCTTGTATTGCCCAGTGTTGCTGTTGACGGAACAGTGAATGAGATCACATAAGGAGAGGTATTGCCGCTTTTTGATCCAACGAACTCGCCCGCGTCACTGAAATCGCCATCCTGGTTGAAGTCTGCATAGACATAGGCTACATCACTGGCCTCCCATGGAGTGAGACCCGCTTCAATGGTAACGGTTACCACCTGGCCCTGGAATGCCGTTGCCACATGAGTTGCAGAATAGTTGCTATAGTTACTTGCATCAGTCATGTTACTTACCCCACCGGTGATGGTCACATTACCGATATATTCAAACGATGAATTTGCGGATGCGGATGGGCAATAACAATCAATGATAGGTTTAACACCAACGGAAATAGATGTTGAAGGATCAGACTGGCCACTGCAGGTCATTACGCGACGATAATGCGTGAGTACTGTTTGGGCCGCTGTATAGTTCGCGGTATTTGCACCAGCAATATCTGTCCAGGTCGTACCGTCAGGCGAAGATTGCCATTGATAGGTTATACCAGTTCCGAAAGAAGCTCCGGTAACAGACAGTACAAATGGAATGTTGGCACAAACAGGGCTTGAAGGGCCTGCGATATCTCCGCCATCAGGAGGAGTGAGGCAGGCCGGTGATGCGGCCACAGTGATCGTGTAATCTTCCACCTGCCCATATTGATTGGATGCTCCAACGATACAGGGTCCGGCAGAAGCGTTGTAGTTTTTTACAACGCGCATACGCGTCGTTCCGCTTGCTGCGCCGGCAGGCACGGTAATATCTCCCACAGCAGTTTTACCATCTGCTCCCGTAGAGTTCGCTATGGTACCGATGAGGTAATGCTCTCCCGCATCAGTGAAAAGATTGTTCTTATTCCAGTCAATATAAACATCTATATAAGTAATGAAGTTGCCATTCGTATTTCCCTCAACCGTGATTGCATAGGTCTGTTCCTTCAATACCGTTGTAGTATGTGTGGCACTTGCACTGAAATCTTCATACGAAGGTTGTGAAAGCGGAACACCCAATGTGCGGTTTTGAATGGTGTTGAACTTCACAAAGGTGATCGGCTCTACGTTGGCCGCAGGATAACTGACAGTACAATACTGTCCGTAAGAAACAGTTGAAGTACCGGCAATAAATAATAATGTAAGGAGAAAAAGGTAAAGCTTTCTCATACGCAGTTTTTGGTAATTGGTTGGGGTATAGATGCGGGAATCAATCAGACTCCTGTCTGAAGATATTTAATTTTTCGATCACTTTAATTTTTAACCTTTTTTTATTTAGCCATTCGGCCGGCAAAAAGCCGCATTAAAAGCCTGTATGATAACGGCTTCAAGCGCAGGTTGAACCCACTCGGTATACGCACGTATATACTAGCTGTTCCAAAGCACCGTTTAAGTAGTACTCCTTAGAAACTATGCAAACACAACGCGTTATCATTTTCGGCCTGATCGTTTTTTTACACATGGGTATACATCCTGCGCAAGCGCAGATGATCACCGGCGTATGGACCGGCAAAATAAACCGCCAGAAGGTTGAACTCAAGATCATTCAACGTGGTGATAGTCTGACCGGAACATCTTACTACGGTTCACCATCCCAGTATAGTCGTTACCGGATCAAGGGATATTTTGACGCCACCTCAAATGAGGTAGTGTGGTGGGATGACCAGTTACTTGAGCAAAGACCAGCTTCATCAAAAGGCCAGGCAGCGATGCTTTCCCATGCAGATTTCAATTGCCCTGGCGATGGAAAGATGATGCTTGATGGAAGGGCGGGAACTATAAAGGACGACCCTTCCGGCGAAGTACACCTGAACAAAACGGATAACACAACCTTCAATGATGAATGGGATTTTATAATAGACAACTACATGACCGGCGGTAACGATCCCGATATTATTGACAGCATTGAGGCCCTTCTACCGGCAATTGCTGTCAAGCCTGTGCCAGTCCTCAAAGAAAAACCTGTCGCCGCGAAACCTCCTGTCAAAAAAGAGATGGTTTTGATCCCGGCACCTCTCCCCGTTGCGCCTGCATTGAAACCAACGCCTCCGCCAGCACCCCAAACTATCGAAGAGAAATTCAGCTTCCGGAAAAAAACACTTGTAACGGAAATCCCGGTGACAGGAGATTCTATTGAATTGCGCTTTTATGACAATGCCGAGATAGACGGCGATTCGATCTCACTATTCCTGGATGGCCGCTTGATCTACGGCAACATCCGCCTGACTGGCAATGCTTATTCCATAAAACTCGCCGTAAACGCTTTGAATGAAAATAGCGAGCTGGTAATGGTTGCAGAAAACCTCGGATCAATTCCTCCGAATACATCGCTGATGATCGCAGTGGTAGGCGACAACCGCTATGAAGCAAGGCTCGAAAGTACGGAGGGAAGTAGCGCGATGGTCCGGTTTAAGAAACCGGCCGCGGCGGCAAAATGAGCATTCGGACATCGCAGGGATTATAGCTCAAAAGTTCAAAGGTTCTATAGTTAAGTGAACTTAGCTATAGAACCTTTGAACTTTTAAACCATTACACTTTCTAAAACGATTGAACCCTGGCGCTACTTGATCTGCTTCAGGATCTCTTCTATCGCCTTGTCCAGTTGCGGATCGCGGCCATTCAACTTGTCGTCAAAGCTGTTCAGCACCTTAACATCCGGGGTAACGCCGCTCATCTCGAGGTCTTTGCCATCAAGGGAGTAGCAGCCCCAGCCGGGCATCCGCACGGAAGAATTATCCACCAGGCCAACACCACTGGTGAAGATGATCCAGCGATAGGTTTCATTACCTACGATCTTACCCAGTTTTAATGCTTTGAATCCCTGTGCTGTCATTTCCGCATCGCTCAATGATTGCTCATTGATCAGCAGGATGATCGGCTTATCTGAAGGTGCAAAGTTTGATTGCGGAGAAAGTCCCCCTTCCCTGTATTTCCAGGCGAGATAAGAACGCTGCGCAAGAAACCGCAGCACTTCATCATGAACATTACCCCCTGTGTTATACCGAAGGTCAAAGATCAGCGCATCTTTCTTGTTGAGCTCTTTCGTCATGTCAATGATAAATTGCTCCAGTTCCGGTTGACCCATGTTCTTCATATAACCATAAGCAACACGGCCTTTACTCTTCTCATCAACACGTTTCTGATTGCTATCGATCCATTCGTCATACAGGTTATTGAACAAGCTCGATTGCGGATGTATTTTCACAGATACAGGTTGCCCGTTCCTGGAAAACTCAAGACTGATCTCCCGGTCCAGCGAAGGACGTGTAAAATAGAAACTGCGATCTTTGCCTGGCTGGACAGGATCTCCATTTACTTTGGTCAATTCATCGCCTGCGCGTACATCAATACCTTTTTTATCGGCCGCTGAGTTTTTAACCACATATTTCACGGTGTAAGGAGAAGCATCATCAAAGATGATCCCTGTCTCCATGGTGGTGTTCGAAAGAGCGATCGTTTCATCCACACCGAATGTGCCAAAGCCCTGGTGGGAAGAGTTTAACTCTCCCAACATATCATTCAGCAGGATACGCAGATCCGCGCGGTTGTTCAGGTATGGTATAAACTGCTGATAATATTGCCTGGTCTTCTTCCAGTCAAGCCCGTGGAATTTCTCATCATAATAGTTCTCTTCCATTTGAGCCCACGCCTCTTCAAACATCTGGCTGAATTCTTCGGAAAGATTCCGGCGGAAAGTGAAACTGACATTGATCGGATCAAGCCGATTCATATCAAGATTCAACTTGTTGATGCCTGTATTGGTCAATGCATACAGTTTGTCATTTGCATCTACGAGGCTGAATAGTGCGCCGTCTGTAACCTTCTCGTGTTTGTCTGCCTCGAATGGCTCTTTGGTCGTTTTCCAGACGGCTGTGCGTCCTTCGTGATCACTGTGATACAGAACGACGGTTTTATCAGCTTTCTGAAATACATCGATAAGTCCTTGCGCACCGGAAGGAGGACCAACACGCTCGATACGCTCCATAAGATCTGCGGCATCGATCGTGATGGATTTTACAGGCGGTGTAGCCGCAGCTGTTGCTGTTGCTTTTTTTGTGGTGTCTTTTTTTACCGCGGTATCTTTCTTTTCTTCTTTGAACAATTCATCGAATTTATCGATGCGGAATGGTTCATCCAGCTTCTCCAGCGCAATCCTGTATACTTTTGCGTTCGGCAGGCCGAAAGGATAAGCGGGTTTCAGTCGCTGTGAAGTAAAGTAGATGTATTTTCCATCGGGAGACCAAACAGGATCTGCTTCAGTGATATCCGTATTGGTAAGATTGATCGTCTTATTTTCTTTCAGGTTATGAACAAAGATCTCGCGTTCGAAATTTTTATATACGCAGAAGATCACGTACTCATCATTGGGTGAAAATCCCGGATCGCTATTCTGAAAGCCCCAGATCTCTTGTTTCGCAACCGTTTTGCTTTCGCCGGTTTTGACATCAAGCAAACGGATCTCATCGCGGCCACTCAGGTAAACAGCCTTATCGCGCTTTTTATTCATCACTATCTGGCGGTTGTTGCGCGTATCCTTTGTAAGTTGTTTCTGTGTGCCTTTCCCATCTGCACTAACGGAATACCAATTGGTATAGCCTCCGAAAGTCTGGTTGAATAAAAGCGTTTTGTTATCACTTGTCCATTTTACTTCACGAACACGCTCTGCTGATCCCCGCTTAACCTGCTGAACAAATTTGCCATCGATATCGCTGACAAATAATTCCCCGCGGGAAACAAAAGCCAGCTTTTTATTGTCAGGAGAAACGTCGAAGCCGGTGATGTTGCCTTTTACGTCGAAGTCTTTTTCTTTCGGCAGGATATTATTGCGGATAATGGAGATACCCAGTTTGCTTTCATTACCGCTTTTCACATCGTATTTCCAAAGCTGATAGTCCCTTTCAAAAACGATCGTTCCGCCTTGCGCATTTACAACAGGGGTCTTGATGGAAGAGTTGAACCTGGTCAGCGCTTTCTTTTTACCATTCTCTATGGTGTAAAGGTTATACTGCCCGTTCGCTTCATCAGAAATGAAATAGATGTTTCCTTGCTTGTCAATAGTTGCCGCGAAATCTTTTCCTTCCCAGTCAGTATATTTTTTATGCTGCTTTGTTTGAGGATTGTAAGATTGTATATCGGGGTTGAACGGTCCTTTGTAACGTTTGCGTTGTGCCTGGTTAGAACTTTCCCAGGTGTCATTGAAGAAGATCTCTCCGGAAGTGGGATGTTCTACGAGGTTATGGTCATACTGGAAAAAGTAATTGCCAAATACGCGGCGGGGAGTGCCTCCGGTTGCGGCAACTTTAAAGCCTGCCACCTGGCCCATTCTTCCGCTGTTAAAGTAAATGGATTTTGAGTCCCAGCTCCAACCGGTCACTTCATCATTGGAGCTATGATAAGTTACCTGGGTTACATCGCCACCGGCGACGGGCATAATGAAGATATCGCCATTGCCATACTGACGGCCCGTGAAGGCGATCCACTTGCCGTCCGGCGAAACACGCGGACTGGTTTCATAGCCCTGCATTGCAGTCAGCCGGGTAGCCTGGCCATCTTTGATACCCGCTTTCCAGAGATCTCCTTCGTAGCTGAAGATCACGGTTTGGCCATCGGGAGTAAGACATGGATTGGAAAGAAAATAAGTTGCATCCTGTGCAAAAAGCCGTGCGGAGCAGCACAACACGGCGAGAGAAAGGAATTTCTTCATTAAAAAAGCATTTTGGTCGCTGAATGTACGATCAAAAGCAATGCGTGGCTAACCGGCCATAGAAATTCTAATTAAAAATTCAAAAGTAAAAAAGGCCGCTGTTGACAGGAGCCCCTTTTTACTTTTGAATTTGCCTTTTGCCTTATATCACAACGTTGACCATTTTCCCTTTTACGAAAATGATCTTTTTAGGCGCTTTTCCTTCAAGCCATTTCTGCACGATATCATTGGCGAGCGCCATTTTCTCCACCTCTTCGGAGGTTGCATCGAGGGAAATGTTCATGGTAGTGCGCAGTTTGCCGTTAATTGATACGGGGTATTCTTTACTGCTTTCTTTTACATATTTTTCTTCGAATACAGGATACGGTGCATTAAGGATGCTGCCGTCGTTTCCGAGCAATTGCCACAGCTCTTCCGCAACGTGAGGGGCGTAAGGAGTAAGCAATATCAATAAGGGTTGAAGGATGTCTTTTTTGTGGCATTTCAGCTCATTCAGCTCGTTTACGGCGATCATGAATCCGCTGACACCCGTGTTGAAGCTGAAGCGTTCAGTGGCTTCTTCGATCTGTTTGATGGCTTTGTGCAGCACTTTCAATTCTGCGTCTGTAGCTTTTTCATCAGTCCATACTTTTCCTTTTAATTCGTCATAGAACAGACGCCAGAGTTTTTTGAGGAAGCGGTGTACACCTTCGATACCTTTTGTATCCCAGGGTTTGCTCATTTCAACAGGGCCGAGGAACATTTCGTACATGCGGAAGGTGTCGGCGCCGTATTTCTGTACAAGATCGTCTGGATTGACGGTATTGTATTTTGACTTGGACATTTTTTCTACTTCTGCTCCGCAGATGTACTTACCATCTTCCAACTCAAATTCTGCATCGCGATAATCGTCCCGCCACTTCTTAAACGCCTCTGTATCTAATTCGAAACCATCGACGATATTGACATCAACATGAATGGAATCGTATTCCCATTCATTAAAGTTTTTGGTTTTTCCTTCTGATATAAATTGAATGCTAGACCCTTTGTAAGAGGAATAATACTGTGTCTCAGACTTTAAAATCTCCTCAAACCATGCTTTTGCATTACCATTATTTAGTTGCCAAACGAGCTCGCTGTTTGTAATAAAAATCGCTACCACATCACCGTTTGTAGTGCGCGCTTCAAATTTTTCCTGCTTCTTTTTTAAGGTATCTGGATTTGAGACTTCAACACCAAAGCTTTTATCGCCCAATTTACCTTTAAAATCAAAATATTGAGGGTCATCAAAATCCCCTGTAGTAAATCCATATTCTGGAAAGTTTTCCTCTAGAAAGTTTTTCAGTATTCTTTCTATTCCATGTACGTTCAGCCTATACACAAACCTGCTACTTCCCTGAATCATCCCCTGGTTGATCAGTCTTTTGAACGGCTCATCATGCCCGATATAACCCAGATCATACATCGCCTTCGTCCACATACGACTGTATAACAGATGACCCACCGCGTGCTCGGTTCCCCCGATATAGATATCAACCTGTCCCCAGTAGTCAGATGCTTTGCGACTGCAGAATTCGGTTGTGTTCGCCGGATCCATATAGCGCAGGAAGTACCAGCTGCTGCCGGCATAGCCAGGCATTGTGTTCGTCTCCAGATGCTGCGACGTCCAGGCGGGGATATTTGCCAGCGGACCTTCACCTTCCGGACCGGGCTTATAGGAGTCAACGTGCGGCAATTCCAGCGGCAGTTCTTTTTCCTCCAGCGGATACGCAACGCCATCGATCCATTTGACCGGGAATGGCTCGCCCCAGTAGCGCTGCCGGCTGAATGCAGCATCACGCATTTTGAAGTTGGTCTTCCGGATACCGATATTTTTGCTTTCCAGTTCTTTGATGGCCACTTCGATCGCGTCTCTCATCACCAGACCATTCAGGAAATCGGAATTTTCCAGGATCGCCTCTTTTGTAGGATTAGCTTCCTCGCCTTTATAATGATCACCGATGATATTAGTGACCGGGATATTAAAATGCTTCGCGAATTTATGGTCGCGTTCATCTCCGCATGGCACGGCCATGATGGCGCCGGTGCCATAGCCTGCGAGTACATATTCGGAGATCCAAACCGGGATCTTCTTTCCGTCAAAAGGATTGATCGCAAAAGCGCCGGTGAAGACACCACTGATCTTTTTCTCTGCCATCCGCTCACGCTCGCTACGGCTTTTTACATACGTGATATACTCTTCCACAGCGCTTAACTGCTCCTGGGTAGTGATCTGGTCAACCAGTTCATGTTCGGGAGCGATCACCATGAAGTCGACACCGAAGATGGTGTCAGGCCTCGTCGTGTATACCCTCAATTTGCTGGCTGTCTTCTTTTCATTTACCTCCAATTCAAAATCGATCTCCGCCCCACTTGACTTACCGATCCAGTTCGTCTGCATCTCTTTCATCGCATCGCTGAAGTCGACCGTTTCAAGTCCCTGGAGCAGGCGGTCAGCATATTCGGTAATACGCAGATACCACTGGCGTAATTTCTTTTTCACGACGGGATAACCGCCGCGTTCGCTCACGCCGTTCACCACTTCATCATTGGCCAGTACAGTACCCAGCGCTTCACACCAGTTCACTTCGCCATAACCACAATAAGAAAGGCGATAGCCCATCAGCACATTCATTTTCTGTGCTTCATCAAAGTTCTCCCACTGATCCGCGGTGAAACGGAGTGTCGGCTCACCCGGACTTGGATAAGATTTATTCCCTTCTTTTTCGAATGCAGCTACCAGTACAGCGATGCGTTCGGCGCGGCCGGTGAGGCGGTTAAAGAAAGAGTCGAACAACTGGAGGAAGATCCATTGTGTCCATTTGTAATAATTCGCTTCGCTGGTGTTCACTTCTCTCTCCCAATCATAACAAAACCCGATATTATTCAGCTGGGATTTGAATGTCGCAATATTGTTGCGCGTGGTTACAGCAGGGTGCTGTCCCGTATCCAGTGCATATTGCTCTGCAGGCAGGCCAAATGCATCGAACCCCATTGGATGAAGCACATTGAAGCCTTTCAGTCGTTTATACCGGCTATAGATATCAGACGCAATATACCCGAGTGGATGCCCCACGTGAAGACCGGCTCCACTGGGATAAGGGAACATGTCCAGCACATAGTACTTCGGCTTGTTGCTTTCATTGAGAACCCTGTACGCATGTGCGTCTTTCCATTGCTGCTGCCATTTCTTTTCAATATCCCTGAAGTTGTATTCCATCCGTGTTTTTTTACGTAAAGTCAAAATTAAAAAGTCAAAACTAAAAATGCCTGGAGAAGACGGCGTCTTCCGCATCTTTACTTCTCAATTTTGACTTTTTACTTTCTAATTGTCTTAACAAATATCTTGTTCCAAATGGCAATATAGCCAGCAATCGACCGTTAGAAAAGGGTTGCAAAAATACTGATATAGCTCTTAAATTCAATGTTACGCTGCCGGCAGATCGCAGGTATATCCTGATTGATGTGTCATTCTCAGCAACATTGAGCTTAAATTGGTTATTTTCGCAATACCTGCTTCCCTGTTCGGGGTTCCCCGGGAGCTGGAATTAACCCATTTATTTCAAAATTCTGTGTTATGGCCAAATCCGGCAAAGCTTCTATCAAGAGAGCTAAACCCTCTTATTTCATGTCTATCCTCGGTGTTACGCTGGTGCTGTTCCTTCTTGGTATTATCGGCTGGTTTGTGATCAACGCCAACAAGCTTGGCAACTATTTCAAAGAGAATATCGAAGTGATGGCTTCGCTCCGCGGTGATCTGAACCCGAGCGACAGTACAGCACTCTGGCAGTACATTTCGGGTCAGCCTTATGTAAAATCGATCAAATTCGTCACCAAGGAAGCCGCAAAAGCTCAATACCAGGCAGATGGCAATGAAAGCTGGGACAATATCCTGGACGCAAACCCGCTGCCTAACAGTATCAATTTTTTTGTCAAAAGAGACTATGTAACAGTCGATTCGCTGGCCGCCATCAAGGCAGACCTGGCGAAACAGACTTATGTGGCGGATGTGACTTATCCTGAAGGACTGGTCGATAAGGTGAATAAAAACGTCCGGCAGATCGGGATCGCCCTGCTGGTGGGCGCGATCATTATTTCGCTGGTCGTAATCCTGCTGATCGACAATACGATCAGGCTGGCCATGTTCAGCAACCGTTTCCTGATCAAAACCATGCAGATGGTGGGTGCCACCCGCTGGTTTATCGCAAAACCGATGAACATCCGTGCGATCATCAACGGCGCTATCAGCGGCATCATTGCTATCGCGGCAGTCGGGCTGCTCGTTTATATCGCAGAGATGCAAATTCCAGGCATGAAAGCCATCCACGATACCACTACACTGGCCTTATTGTTCGGAGGTCTTTTCCTCCTGGGTATCTTCATTACACTGTTCAGCACCCATAGAAGTGTGTTGAAGTATTTGAAGATGAAACTGGATGACCTGTATTAAGATCGTTGCCCGTCGTGCGTTGCCCACACCGATATTTCTGCGGATAATGGTCAGCCGGCAACGGATAACGCAGCTTTACTGCCATTTGACAGAAAACCGCCATTTTCCTTATATTGCACACCCAAATTCAACACAATGACTGAAAATAAGACCAGTGCAGCTCCTACCATGTTTACCAGGGATAATTATATGTGGATGCTGATCGGTGCGGTGGTGATCACAATTGGAATGTTTCTGATGGCGGGAGGAAAGAGCGATGATCCGACGGTGTTTGATCCAAAATCGGTATACAGTGCGACAAGAATTACCGTAGCCCCTTTGCTGATCCTGGCGGGACTGGTGATCGAGATCTATGCCATCTTTAAAAAGGCGAAGGCATAATTAGCTTAAACGAATTGATGGGTCGATAAGTTTAGAAGGTGATGCAGCAGTGTGTCGCCTTTCTTTTTGGGACCAGGAAGAGGAAACGTAAAACCGGTTATGAATCGGTTATGTTCGCGACAGAATTGATTTGATACATATTTTTGGACTTTAGATTTTTTTATGGAGACTATTGACGCTATTATTATTGCCATCGTAGAAGGGTTGACGGAATTTTTACCCATCTCGTCGACGGCGCATATGAAATTCACTAACCCGTTACTGGGGGTTGAGCAGACTCCTTTCGGGGAAATGTTTGAGGTCGTTATTCAATTGGCGGCGATCCTGGCGGTAGTGGTTTTGTACTGGAAGAAGTTCTTCGATTTTAAGCGGATCAATTTTTATATTAAGCTGATCATTGCTGTGATTCCGGCTTTGGTGTTTGGCTATCTGTTGAAAAGCCATATTGATGCGGCGCTGGGCAATCTGACCTTTATTGCATGGGTAATGATCCTGGGTGGGGTGGTATTACTTTTTGTGGATCGATGGTTTAATAAACCGCAGATCTTTTCGGAAGAGAATATCAGCCCGAAGACGTCATTTATCGTCGGCTGCTTCCAGGTATTGTCGATCATATTCCCGGGGCTGAGCCGTAGCGCTGCCACGATCATTGGCGGTATGACACAAAAGCTGAGCAGAAGTGCTGCTGCGGAGTTCTCCTTTTTCCTGGCAGTGCCAACCATGCTTGCGGCATCTGCAAAAAGCTTTTGGGATACATACCAGGACCACCCGGAGGTAATTGCGCGCGATAATATGATGACACTCCTGATCGGAAGTCTTGTTGCTTTTGTGGTTGCACTACTGGCCATTAAATTCTTTATTGGATTCCTGAAAAAATATGGCTTTCGTGTCTGGGGAATTTACCGGATCATTGTCGGGCTGATCATGCTGCTACTGATCTGGCGGGGAATAATTTCATAATACAGGAAATGCATATAAAAGGGCGCTGATCAG
>JBEVKW010000302.1:0-6803 GCA_040509495.1 Chitinophagaceae bacterium
ATCACCAACTATCCGTAAACAAACCCTTACATAGCTTTTATGAATATCCCCAGCGAAGCCCGGCCATCTGCCACCGGTCATCGGCCATCGTCTCTCTCCGTTTCCTTATCTTTGCCGGTAATTTAAAAGAACATCCCGCACCATGACGATCTCTTATAAATGGCTGAGTGAATACCTGCCTGTAACTGTTGAGCCTGAAAGATTGAGCCGCATACTTACTTCAATTGGACTGGAAGTGGAAAGCCTGGATAAATACGAAGAAGCAAAAGGCGGATTGAAAGGCCTTGTGATCGGGGAAGTGATTCATACAGAGAAACACCCGAATGCCGATAAACTCACACTCACGAAGGTCAATATCGGTACAGCTGAGCCTTTGAGCATTGTTTGTGGCGCCCCGAATGTTGCAACCGGACAGAAAGTAGTGGTCGCTCCTGTTGGCACAACCATTTACCCCACTTCAGGCGAGCCCCTGACGATGAAACTGGCAAAGATCCGCGGCTCAGAAAGCATGGGAATGATCTGCGCTGAAGACGAGATCGGCCTGGGAGACTCACACGACGGCATTATGGTATTACCTGCCGACCTCAAACCAGGTATGCACGCAGCGGATTATTTCAAGCCATATGACGACTTCATTTACGAGATCGGCCTCACTCCAAACCGTATGGACGCAATGAGCCATTGGGGTGTAGCGCGCGATGTATGTGCCTATCTCTCTCATCATGATAAAAAAGACCTGAAACCAAAGCTGCCTAACAGCAATGGATTCAAAACAGATAATACTTCCCTGAAGATCCAGGTCAAAGTGGAAAATGAAAAAGCATGCCCCCGCTATTCCGGTGTAAGCATTGCCAATGTGAAAATCGGCGAATCGCCAAAATGGCTGCAGCAAAGACTGAAGTCAATAGGCCTGCGCCCGATCAATAATATCGTTGACATAACCAATTTCATTCAGCATGAAACCGGCCAGCCTTTGCATGCCTTCGATGCAGATAAGATCAGCGGGCACACTGTGATCGTAAAAAATCTTCCCGAAGGCACGCCATTCATTACGCTGGATGAAAAAGAAAGAAAACTCAGCAGCGAAGATCTCATGATCTGTGACGACAAGGAAGGAATGTGTATCGCCGGCGTATTCGGAGGTTTACATAGCGGGGTAACAAGCCAAACAAAGAATATCTTTCTTGAAAGTGCCTGTTTCGATGGTATTACGATCCGTAAAACATCATTTCGTCATGGTCTGCGTACAGATGCGGCAACAAGGTTCGAAAAAGGAACAGATATATCCGCAACCGTCAATGTGCTGAAACGCGCAGCAAACCTGATCAAAGAGATCTGCGGTGGCGAAATCGCTTCTGAAGTGGTCGATCTTTATGCTGACAAACTGGAAAAGGTCCAGGTGGCGATCAAGTATCATTACCTGAAAAAATTGAGCGGAAAAAATTATCATCCGGATACGGTAAAAGGTATCCTCGGCAGTCTCGGCTTCGAGATCGTTAAAGAAGGGATCGATGAACTGAGAGTCGCTGTTCCGTATCATAAACCAGACATCAGTCTGCCCGCTGACCTTGTAGAAGAAGTATTGCGGATCGATGGATTGGATAATGTTGAGATCCCCGACGCGATCACGATCACGCCTTCAACAGAAGATCACTACGCGGTGAGCGTCTACCGTGAGAAAGCAGCCAATTACCTGACCGGCCTCGGCTTCTTCGAGATCATGACAAACTCGATCACCAATTCCGCTTATTTCAGCGATGCGGAACTTGAAGGTTCTGTAAAAATGCTGAACAACCTGAGCGCAGAATTGAACATACTTCGTCCGTTCATGCTTGAAACCGGGCTCGAAGCTATCTCTCATAACCTGAACCGCCGGAATTATGACCTGCGCTTCTTTGAATATGGTAAAACGTATCATACAACCGGCAGCGGGAAATATTCCGAACCGGAACATCTCTGCCTGTATATCACAGGAAAAAACCAGGAAGACAGCTGGCGCGGCAAAGGTTCAGCTTCCGATTTCTATGTAATAAAAGGCGCGGTGAACAACCTGCTGAAATTACTCGGCGTAGAATCATTAAGCTGGCAATTGCTGGATCATCCGAAATTCGAAGCCGGACTGGAAGGCAGTTTGAATGGCCAGGTGGTGGTGCAGGCTGGCGCTGTTCATAAAAAATCACTGACTCTTTTCGATATTAAACAACCCGTGTTCTTTGCTGACCTGAACTGGGACATACTATCGAAATCAGCAGCTGCCTTTAAACCCGCCTTCAAAGCCATTCCAAAATTTCCCGCGGTGCAGCGTGACCTCGCAATCGTTGTTGGCCGACAGCTGACATATGGCGAAGTTGAAAAAGCTGTCCAGAAGATCCGCCTGAATAAACTCCAGGCCGTAAACCTGTTTGATATTTTCGAAAGCGATAAGCTGGGCAACGATAAAAAATCAATGGCCATCAGCTTTACTTTCCTGGACGAAGAAAAGACGCTCACCGACAAGGAGATCGATGGATGGATGGGCAAGATTATGACTACACTGGAAAAGGAATTGCAGGCGGAGATCAGGAAGTAATTAAAAAATCAAAAGTAAAAAATACTGATCCGGCTGGTCGTTTCACCCCGGGACACTATTTTTTACTTTTGACTGCTTAATTTTTATCTGGCAGTTTTTTTGAACCTCAATCAAAAAGAAAAATGTCTCTTGGGGAAGAACAAATAAAAAGGATCCACGAAAAATTGCAGCAATTGCTGAAGCAGCATACCACTCTTCAGAAAGAGAACCAGCAGTTAAAACAGGATCTGGAAAACGCGCAGAAGCAGGTCAGCCAGTACCAGGGTACAGCGGAAAGTTTGAAACAACAGGTTTCTATCCTGCAACTCGGCAATGGCGAGATGAGCGAAAACGATAAGAAAGAATTCGAAAAGAAGCTGAATACTTATATTAAGGAAATTGACCGTTGTATTGCCCTGTTAAGCGAGTAAACACTTTGTAAGGCTAACAGCTGGAGCCGGCTTCGCAAAAGCTCCTGGCGGAAAACAACGGACAACGGCCTAAACCCTTTTCACCAAATTCATCTTCATCTCATCACCACCCTGAAACAGCTCAAGGGTATAACGGCCATAAGGCAGATCATTCAGCCCCTGCCAGGTAAATATTTTCTCTGCATCAATGTTTTTTTCCATTACGCTGCAGACACTACCACTATCATCTTTGAGAACACCTCTGAGAAGACATCCATTGAGAGCAATCAGTTCGAACTGGAGGGCATCGATAAAGAACGATGATTTAATTTTGGCAAACATGGTTCTGTAGTTTGGTTTTTACATCACTAGGGACGAATAGGATTTGGAACAACTTCCTGTTAAAATTTAACAAGGATTCTAAAATAGATACTGTTTTTTAAAATTGCAATAGGTATGGACCATTTAATTGCCGCCTCCGTAGTAATTGGTGACCGCAACTACCGGATCAAGCTTGATCCGAAGGACGAAGAAGTAGTCCGCCGGACCGTCAAGATCATCAACGATAAGATCGTTGAGTTCAAAACGCATTTCGCAGGTAAGGATATGCAGGACTATATCGCAATGGTTCTCATCTGGCTGGCTACCGAACAGAGTCACACCGCCAGCAATGATATCCAAAAAGAAGCGCTTGCCCAGAAGCTTAATGCGCTGGAAAGCCTGCTGGACGCAGGTGGCCAGGAATGACGATCAGAACAACTTTCGGGGATTATTGACTGGTGGGTTTACGTGGTGAGACCGTATTTATCATATGCCGGCCAGCATCGCTGGGCGCGCAAGCTGCCGCCGGCTCTGAAGGTTCGCTCTCTGTAAGGCAGGTAGTTTCAGGTTTGACCGTTTGGAGAGCTATTGCCGCAGATCTCGGCGGATCAGTGTTACCGGCCACAACAGCCTGGTTAAAATGCCGGATCAATAGATCTCATTCACTTTATCCGGAGCTGGATCTACGAAAACCGTAAGAACCTGCGCCGGTCGAACAAAAAATAAAACAGATAGGTATCGCGGCGGCTTGTGCGCCTTTTCGATCCCTTAACCTGTCGCCCGTGCCTGAGCAATCCCCCAAATGAGGCCCCTAAATCCCATAAATTACCCAATATTCGCCGCGATTCGCGTTTATTCTCGCCCATTCGCGAAGATTTACGTTAATTTGTATATTCGCCCGTAACCTGGCATAAACGGGTGGCTGCTAGCTTTATGTATCGCAGCATTAACTATATCAAACTGGACTATTTTAAACTAAACATTCATGGACTCTATCATACCTCTACTCATCGGTGCAGTCGCCCTGGTTGTGGGCATTGTAGCGGGGAAGTTCATCTTCGCAAAAGACACCTCAAAAAAGATTCAGGAAGCTGAGCTTCAATCTCAATCGCTACTGAAAGAAGCAGAATTAAGAGCGGAAACACTGAAAAAAGAAAAAGAACTCGAAGCAAAAGAAAAACTGGTTCAACTGAAAGCCGCTCATGACAGAGAAGTCAATGACCGGAACAGAAAGATCAATGACAGTGAAAACAGGATCCGTCAGAAAGAACAGAGCATCAATCAGAAAGAAACCAATCTCGATAAACAGACCAAGGAGAACGAAGCGATCAAGGAAAACCTTAACCGCCAGATCGACCTGGTAAATATTAAGCGTACCGAGCTGGAAAAGCACCAGGAAGAACATATCCGCCGCCTGGAGAAGATAGCGGGCTTATCTGCCGATGAAGCTAAAAGCCAGCTGGTAGAAAGTCTTAAAAACGAAGCGCATACGCAAGCACTTGCCTTGCAGCAGGAGATCATTGATGATGCCAAGCAAAAGGCGAACAAAGAAGCCCGGAAGATCATCATTCAGACGATCCAGCGGACTGCTGCCGAACAGGCGATCGAAAACTCTATTACTGTTTTCAACCTGGAGAGCGATGAGATCAAAGGCCAGATCATCGGTCGTGAAGGCCGTAATATCCGCGCGATAGAAGCAGCCACAGGTGTTGATCTGATCGTGGATGATACACCTGAAGCAATCCTTTTGTCGAGCTTTGATCCGCTTCGCCGTGAGATTGCCCGCCTCAGCCTTCAACGCCTTGTTACCGATGGCCGGATCCACCCTGCCCGTATCGAGGAGGTAGTAGAAAAAACCCGTAAACAGATCGAAGACCAGGTAATGGAGATCGGTGAAAGAACCGTGATCGAACTCGGCATTCATGGCCTGCATAAAGAACTGGTAAGAATGGTAGGCCGTATGCGGTTCCGTTCTTCCTATGGTCAGAACCTGCTGATGCACAGCCGTGAAACAGCAAATCTCTGTGCTACAATGGCCGCTGAATTAGGATTGAACCCCAAACTGGCAAAACGTGCTGGTCTGTTACATGATATCGGTAAGGTACCTGATGAAGAAAGTGAATTGAGCCACGCACTCCTTGGCGCAAAGCTGGCCGAGAAATATGGTGAGAACCCTGCTGTGGTAAATGCCATCGCTGCCCACCACGATGAGGCAGAAATGCAATATGTTATCTCTCCGATCATCCAGGCCTGTGACGCCATCAGCGGCGCAAGACCAGGAGCACGGCGCGAGATCATGCAGCAATACCTCCAGCGGATCAAAGACCTGGAAAACCTCGCCATGACCTACAATGGCGTGGAAAAAGCTTATGCGATCCAGGCCGGACGCGAACTGCGCGTAATTGTTGAAGCTGATAAAGTTACCGACGGAGATTCTGAGAAGCTCTCTTTTGAGATCGCTCAGAAGATCCAGACTGAAATGACATTCCCTGGCCAGATCAAAGTGACGGTTATCCGTGAAAAACGGACTGTGAACGTAGCCCGCTAAAGTAAAAATTCAAAAGTAAAAAGTAAAAAGCCCGGACGCCGGAAAGTCTTTTCTTGCCGGAAACAGTTTTTTTTACTTTTTACTTTTGAATTTTTACTTTTTCCCCTTACCTTTGCAATCCCTAAAAATGAGAGTCATGAACGCTATTGCATTTGTACATGAGCAGCTGAGCAGCAAAAAAGAATTCCCCGCTTTTAAGGCAGGTGATAATATCACTGTGAATTATAAGATCATCGAGGGTAATAAAGAAAGGATCCAGTCTTTTAAAGGCGACGTGATCAAAAAGCAAGGCTCCGGCTTCACTGCTAGCTTTACCGTTCGTAAGATCTCTGACGGCGTTGGTGTTGAGCGTGTGTTCCCATTCGCTTCTCCAAACATTGACTCTATCGTTCTGAATAAGACAGGTGCTGTACGTCGTGCTAAACTGTTCTATCAGCGTAGCCGTAGCGGTAAAAGCGCTCGTATCCGTGAGAAACGTATGGCTGTTTCTACTGAAAAAGCGAAATAAGATATTTCAATCATATTTCCCGGACCTAGTCTGGGATTATACCCCGGATCCCCCCATCCGGGGTTTTTATTTTCATCTGCACAATCTGGTTGTTATCCGGTTAACGTATTTAATATACCCTAAGTAATCACTATCTTTGACCTCTAACTTCAAATTACTATGATACAAGCTAATTTATTGGGTGTACTCGGAACAAACGAGATCATCATCATCCTGATCATCGTACTGCTGCTTTTCGGTGGCCGTAAAATTCCTGAGTTGATGCGTGGGCTGGGTAAAGGTGTGCGTGAGTTCAATGACGCAAAAACCAATGTTAAAAGAGAAATTGAAGACCACGCTAACGATATTAAGAATCCCTAGTTCAGACAACGCTGCTGGATTAAAAATTAAAAAGTAAAAATTAAGAACGCTTCGGCTCCGCCAGGCTCTTGATTTTTACTTTTTAATTTTTACTTTTTAATTTGAAAA
>JBEVKW010000303.1:0-4546 GCA_040509495.1 Chitinophagaceae bacterium
TGGACGAGAGGGAACCGAGCCTTTTGGTACTTCTCCGATACGCACGGCTGGCCGGGGTCACGATAGACGTGCTGGCCGATGATGAGTTAGACCTGCCCGCCAAGCTGCCCGCTAAGGCGAAGCACTCCTAAAAGAGAAAGGGCGAGCCGTGGCAGGCTCGCCCTTTTCGTGTTTCGAGAGTAGTCGACGCGCGCTTACTCGTCCAACTTCTTGCGCTCGCCCGTGTCAACGTCCAGAACAAGTGGAAGTCGCTGCTGGTAGGCCGAGGCGCACGCCCGGTTGTAAAACTCTTCAAAGTCTCGCTTAGTGTCCGACACTTCCAGCAACGTCGTCACCTTCACGATCTGCTTGTCGAGATGGTCGCATCCGGTGTCCGGCATGAACTGGAAGTGCTTATGCTTGCGCCGCTTCGTCTCTTGGTCGACAGGGTTTAATTCCTGCAATTTCGGCAGAATGTTGGGCGGCAGCGCCTTGTAGATGTACTCGTTAATGAACTTGCCGACTTGGGGAGTCCGCTTCGTCGACCCCGGCGTGTACTTCCACCCATAAATCTTGTAAACCTGCTTAAAGAACTCGTTCGGGAATCTGCCGATGTACGGCCTCAACTCCTCCTGAACGTACATCTCTAAAAGCTGATTTAGCTCCCGCTGCGTGCGGATGTCCTGATAGCCCGTGGCCTCGTCGACCAGCGCGATAATGCCAACGTGCGCGAGGCCGCGCATGAGCACATCGGCCATCTGCGCGATGTGGTCTTGCTTTTCCGTTAAGACTTTCGCATCCCTCGCCTTTAGGTAGACTTCGCACACCATCGGCAGAAGGCGGGCGTCGTAGCCGAAAGCTCGGTTGCCCCGTGTCGACCGGAAAACAATCGGGGTTGTCGACTCGCGCAACTTCTCATTTACAAAGGGTTGTAGGTTCTGGGCAGCTAGAAAGGGGGGGAGGCCGTCGACCGAGCTTGTCAGCCTAACGCTCCCCTGTCCGCCCTTAGCTTTAGCGGCGCGTCCGATGGCGGTTAAGAACGTCTCCTGAGTCAGAAGCCGCTGGCCGTTCTCCAAAACAGCGCAGGCGATGTGTCGACCCGCGATAATGATCGAACTTTCCAGTATGGCTTGAGGCAGCGGCCCCCAACGGGCCTCCGCAGCCTTCTGTGCTATCTGCCGGCGCTCTGCCGGCGGGAGTTTTTCGGCGCGTGCCTTCCCGCCCTTCGATGCGTCGAGGTTAGACAGTGCAAAAGCTTGGGTATCCTTGTCCGGGCTTTCCGTGCTCATCACGTCACCTCCGATAGAATCTTAGAACGCCTAAGACTACACCCAACGGCAAGCATGGTCAAGAGAAATTAACACATGCTTGCCGGGAGAATTATATTGACATGCTTACCCGGCAAGCATATACTCCCTTTGTTCTTTGATGCGCCCGCAAATAGAAAGCCCCGCCGGTTGCTGATAACAACCGACAGGGCTTGTTGAACTTAACGCGATTGCTCACGCTAAGCCCGGACAGCTTCATTGTGAGCCAATCCAAACCGAAAGGCAAGGTCGCCCCGCAATGAGCATCCGCCAGCAAAAAGGTCTTCAGATCGCCGAACGCGCCAACATCACCCGTGATGGTCGCCTCTATCTCGTCCCTTCTCAGTCGGGCAAAGGCAAGTACAAGGTAGACGTTGAAAAGAAGCGTTGCACCTGCCCTGATTACGACTTCCGCCGCGAGCCGTGCAAGCACCTGTACGCTGTCGAGCACGTCATAGAGAAGACTAAGACCACCACGACGGACGCGCAGGGTACGACCACCACGACGGAGACTGTCAAAGTCACCCGCAAGACTTATCCGCAAGTGTGGCCCGCCTACAACGCCGCGCAGACTCAAGAGAAGCGTCTTTTCCTCTACCTGCTCCACCAACTCTGTCAGGGCGCAGGCGAGCCCGCGCAGTTCAACGGCCGCCCGCGTCTGCCGCTTGAAGATATGATTTTCGCTATGGCCTTCAAGGTCTACTCGACTGTATCGGGTCGCCGCTTCGTCTCGGACTTAAAAGACGCGCACGGCAAGGGCTACCTCTCCGCGCTCCCGTCCTACAACACTATCTTTCGTTATTTCGAGTCCGAGATGTTGACCCCGTACCTTCAGATGCTCATAGAGGAAAGCGCCCTGCCTCTGGCGTCGATAGAGCAGGACTTCGCGGCCGATTCTTCGGGACTCTCGACGGGCGTCTATCTGAAGTGGAGTGACGCGAAGTGGGGGAAGGCGCGCACGCTGTTCGGGGACAAGCAACCGAATCAGGTCAACAAAAGGGACTGGATTAAAATCCACATCATGACGGGCGTTAAGACCAACGTGGTTACCGCGGTAGAAGTCACTGACGCGACCGCGAGCGATTGCCGACTCTTTAAGCCGCTGGTAGAGACGACGGCGCAGGGCTTCGTCATGCGTCAGGTGAGTGCGGATAAGGCGTATCTCTCGGACAACAACCTGAAACTCGTTGCCGAGCATCACGCCATGCCTTACATCCCGTTCAAGGCCAACAGCACGGGCAGGGCTCCGAAGTCTTCAGACCTGTTTAGAAAGATGTTTCATTACTTCTCTTACAATCAGGAACGCTTTATGTCTAACTACCATAAGCGTTCTAACGTCGAGTCAACTTTCAGCATGATAAAGGCGAAGTTCGGGGACAGCCTACGGAGTAAGACGCGGACGGCGCAGATCAATGAGGCGTTGTGCAAGGTTCTCTGTCATAACATTTGCTGTCTCATTCAGTCTATGTTCGAGTTGAATCTAAAGCCGAAGTTTTGGAGTGTGGCGGCATAAGAAAGTGTCAAAAACTTGCGACTCGAAAGCCCTGTAAACTCATAGTTTACAGGGCTTTCAATGTATTACGGCGGTGCGCCTGTTGACACTTTGTTGCAAGAATGATATTCTTATTCTCTTGTGAAACACTGTTTCACTCTTGACACAGTTTCCCCACCTCTAATAGTCACCTTTCCGGTTGGAGGGTGTACATTATGAAACCAAATTTCCGCGAAGAAAAAGCAACGCAGTTGGCCGCACTTCTCCTAAAGCTGCGCGGCGGTAGGATGAGCTACCTGAAGCTTATGAAGCTTATGTATCTCGTTGATCGCGCGGCTTTATTGCGATGGGGGAGGCCAGTCACGTTCGACAACATCGTTTCAATGAACAATGGACTTGTTCTAAGTCAGACCTTAGACTTAATCACCGGCGGGAGTAGGCTGGGAGTGGATGAACTGTGGAGAAGATTCATCTCCGAACCGCAAGGGTATGAGGTTGCCCTCGAAAATGAGCCTGAGTTTGATGAACTGTCGAAGGCTGAGGTCAGCTTAGTTGAAGAAATTTTCGGAAAGTTCGGGCGCATGAGTCGTTGGGAGTTAGTTGACCTAACGCACACATTCCCTGAGTGGACAGACCCGAAAGGTTCTTCAATCCCCGTTGATTACAAAGAGGTGCTTGAAGCGGGCGAGAAGTCAGAACGTGAAATTTTTGAAATTCTAAGTGACCTTGAAGAAGTTGCTTTGCTTGAGCACTTGCTTACGACGTGACACAGGTCAAAGCTGGCTTTTGTTTCAACCACAAGTCGGCTAATCAATCGCGCCATTTATGGATCGCCCTAACCGAACCGGAGGGCGATCCATTGGCTGTTGCAGTTATAAACTTAACCTCACATAAAGACGGAATTGATGAGACAGTCGTCCTAGATGCCGGTGAGCACGCTTTTATTAAGCATAAGACCGTTGTTAATTACGCCGATGCTAAAGTCGTTTCGGCCGCCAAGATGGAACAGTTGATTGAGGCTGGTGTAATCACGCCACACCATAGAGAGCCTTACTGCACTCCCGCGTTGTTGGAGAAGATTAGGAAAGGTGTGTTATTATCACCTTTCGCCCGTCCTGTCTTTCAACGGTACTGTCAAGATAGATTCCCCGCCGAAAGCGCAAGACCTTCACCAAGTGACCCCTAATCTGATAGGCATTCCCGCTGCCGCCTTTTACTGATAGAACCGCATTGGTGCAATAGAGTGCCATGCGTTAGGCAAAGGAGGTAGGTATGCCGAAGTCAAGAGTAAATCCGCGAACGTCGCTCGGGGTCGCACGCAAGGCGAGCCAACTGCTCAGGAGCAAGCGCACGTCTCCGAAGGTTAAGAGCGTAGCCGCTGCGGCGTTGGGCGGACGCAAGCCGAAAGGGGGCAGGAAGTAAATGGGGAAAAACGAGCAAACGTCGAAGAAGGTCGGCACGACTGCGAGCAAGCAGTTGAGCAACAAGGGAACGTCTAAGGCCGCTAAAAGCACGGCCGGTTCCGCGCTGACGCAGAGGCCGGGCAAGGGCGGAAAGAAGTAGCTAAGACTTCCCGCGTTTAGTTGGTCGCTTCACTATCCCCACGTCGGCTATCGTCAAGACGGCTGGCGTGGGGATAGTCATATCTCCGCACCCCTGTTGATCCGCGTTCGGATGGTCGGACTGGCTAAGGTGCGGCACAACCACCTTGCACTTGTCGTCGTCGTGAATGAGCCAGCCGACCGAACGGCAGACCATCGGCTCGGGC
>JBEVKW010000304.1:0-22200 GCA_040509495.1 Chitinophagaceae bacterium
GCTTCTCCGGGAGCCACTCCATTACCGGGATCTTAGCCGCGGTCTTATAATAATTTGTGCGGAGGCTGTCATTCCAGTTATTAGGATTGCGTTTGAAAGAAGAACTGTTATAGAAAACACTGCCTTTGATCTCCGGATATTGCCGGACGAGGTTGATCTGGTTAGGCAACTCAGCAGGTCTTTTCCACGCGGCACTATTTTCATAAAAACGATAAATGCCGTGGCCGATATATACGTGTCGGCCATAACTGTGCTTATTCCACCATTCAACCATTGTTTCAAATGGAATTTTGTTGTGGCCGATCTCAAGATATAACTGCGGTGCGACGTAATCGATCCAGCCTGTTTTCAGCCAGAGGAGAATGTCTGCATAAAGATCGTCGTAGTTCGTCACGCCGGCTTTTGTATTACTGCCTTCGGGATCCTGTGATGCATTTCGCCAAACACTGAACGGTGAGATCCCGAACTTACAATAAGGCTTTTCTGCCTTTATGGCAATACTGATCTTTTCAATGATCGAATCAACATTCGCTCTTCTCCAGTCATCTTTGGAAAGCGTGCTGCCCGATTTTTTATAAGAAGCAGCATCCGGAAATTCTTTACCAGGCAGGCGATAGGGATAAAAATAATCGTCCATATGAATGGCATCTATATCATAACGCTTCACAATATCCCGTACAACGTTCACAACGAACTCTTGTCCGAACTTGTTTGCAGGGTCGAAGTATTTTTTATCTCCGTAAGTGAGAAACCATTCAGGGTGAGTGCGTGTTACATGATCTGGTGAAATAGACGCAGTACGTATATTGAAGTTGGCGCGATAAGGGTTCAGCCATGCATGGAACTCCATGCCGCGCTTATGCGTTTCTTCGATCATAAAAACCAGCGGATCGTAAAAAGGAAAAGTCGGCTTGCCCTGCGTACCCGTGAGCCATTGGCTCCAGGGTTCATACGGGGACGCATAGAACGCATCTGCTGCCGGCCTGATCTGCACGATCACAGCATTCATCCCGTTGCGCTGGTGCATATCCAGCAATTGAATAAAACTCGCTTTCTGCTCTGCGGGATTGCTCACGCCGCGGGGAGGCCAGTCGATATTGTCAACGGTTGCGATCCAAACGCCACGAAACTCGTATTCAGGCTGGGCGAAAGAGGAAAGGCAAAAAAGGCAGGAAAGGGTCAGAAAAAACAGCTTCATTGTTGTAAATCAAGTGAAATACAAAACTAGGCCATTGCCGGTTACAGACTAAGTAAAAACTCAAAATTAAAAATTAAAAAAAGCGTAGTGGCCACTCTTTAACTTTTTGTTGCTTACTTACTTCCGCGAAGTTTGTCCAGTAACTCGCTCAATGTTGCTGCTTCTTTTTTGCTGAGTTTCGCAAGAACATTATCCATTTCGTCCTGCCGTGCATCCAGTTTTTCGAGCACTTTTTTCCCTTTATCCGTGATCATTACATCTACAAGACGGCGGTCAGATTTACAGGTACCTTTCTTTACAAGGCCCTTGGCTATCAGGCGGTCCACGATCCTGCTGGTATCACTCATCTTATCGAGCATACGCTCCCTGATCTGAAGAGTGGATAACGGATTGGGAAGACTTCCTCTTAAAATGCGGAGAATATTGAATTGCTGCGGAGTAATGTCTGCTGATGCAAAAATCTCTTTTGTTTGCTCAGACATCCAGTTGAAAGTGTAAATCAGGTTAACAGCCGCTTTATGGTAGTCGCTGCGGAATTTCGTTTGTATGTCCTGGTCGATACCCATAGTCATAAGGTTAAAGTAGTAAATAATAAAGCGTCAGTTCCGGATAGCCGTACAAAATTAATGTTATAACATCGACTTCCCAAAAAATCGTTGTAATCCAATAAGGGCGTGATTTTGAACTCTTCCGGGTGCCCGCTTCATTCCGGTCCCGAAATTAGGATTTTTTGATTTCTGAAACTTATCGGAAAAGGCGGATGTCTTTTGATCCGTCAGTAAATACCCGAAGAGTGGTATTGTCTTGCGTTGGTAAAAGAAGGTCCTTTGCGATCTCAACTATCAACATGCAACTGCTTACGAACTTTGTCCGCCCTTTCTTCGAGGGCTTTATTTCATTTTACACATACGTGTTTGACAAACTTAACGACAGGTAACTTATTGCTGTTGAGCCTGGCTCTTTTTCAACGCTGAGGCCAGCTTGAAAATGGTGAACAGATGATGTGCTTCATGCAATAAAAAAAAGTTCAGCCATTGGATCATATTCATTGATCCGTAAACCGGGTGTGTACCCGTTCTTGCAAGATCTGTTTCATTAAAACTAAGCATGCCGGAAGATATTTCCTTTCTGATAGTCAGCAGCTCCTGCATTATTTCACGGGATGACCTGACCACATGCTCGTGAAATAACGGATCGCCTTCCGCCGAATAGACCTCAAACATAGGATTACCCCCTTCAAGCATTTTCCGGACACGCTGGATAAACGTATGCTGATAGGTTTCGAGGTGTACAATATTTTCGAAAATGGACCACTTTCCAGGAATCACCTGCATTCTGATGTGATCATCCGAAAGCCCATCGATCAATTCTATTAATGACTTGTGCTGGTATTGTAACCTGGTGGAGATGGAAGACGGCATTTGCATGGTAAACTCTTTGACTTGTGTGAAGGCAATTCATAGAGTGTGGACGGTGGTGTGAACGATCATTATCAGTTTCCCGTTACTGTATGTTCTGACGCCGCAAATCAAGGAAAACAGAGCGTTAAAGTTAAGTAATTAGCAAACCCAAATCGCCATTCAGATCATTTTAACTAAATATATGTAAGCAGGGAATTGACGGGTATACTATAAATATGGGTATCCTCTTAAATATAGACCACCTGAACGATGTTGCAACACGTACTATTACGTTAAACGGAGAATTTTAATCATCGCTCCAGACTTTTGTTCCTTCAGAACAATTAGCGCAGATATCAATATTCTTTCTTCCTTTGAGTATTTGCGTTCGGAACCTGGTGTATTCGCCGTTTTTCCAGATCTCTTTAAATGATTTTTCGCGCAGATTTCCCAACCTGTGCTGTGCATCTTTATCGAAACAACATGGAGCAACGAGGCCATCCCAGGTGATCACGGGGTCATGCCATAATCGCCAGCACTGGTTGGCGAGCTTTCCTTTGAACGATGTTCCCTTCGACGTTTTGCGATAGCGGCTGTACTTATCGATGGTAGGGATAAGCTGATTGGGGTCATTTTCAAAATCATATACCTGTGCTGTTTTGAACCAAACATCATCCACGCCGATCTCCCGGGCAAGCCGTTTTACTTCTTCTATCTGATGTTCGTTATGACGCACTACCAGGAACTGGAAAATGACAAACGGTGTTTTACTTTTTAATTCTTTTTTCCACTTTACAATATTCGCAGCACCTTCAAGTACTTTGTTAAGTTGCCCGCCGACCCGATACTGCTGATATACCTCCTGCGTGGTGCCATCTATGGAAATGATCAGCCGGTCGAGCCCGCTTTCAATGGTCCGTTTTGCGTTTGCATCAGTGAGGTAGTGCGCATTGGTCGACGTGGCCGTATAGATCTTTTTATCTGACGCATATTTTACCATATCCAGGAAGGAAGGGTTCAGATAAGGCTCTCCCTGAAAATAAAATACGAGATAAAGAAGCTCTTTGTGTAACTGATCGATGGTTTCCCGGAAAAAATCACGCTGCAGCATTCCCGTTGGCCGGGTGAATGCACGAAGCCCGCTCGGACATTCGGGACAGCGTAAATTGCACGAGGTTGTGGGCTCAAAAGAAATGGAAACGGGCATGCCCCATTGAACAGCTTTCTTTGTCCATTTGCTGAGATAATAACTGCTCAGTACTTTTAACCCATTCCAGGCCCGGCGTAACGTGAGCTTGGATAAAAGATTAATACTATCGTTTCTGTTCACTCTGGCCATTCGGGAGTAAAGTTAAGTTGGTATCTTCAAATGCTTTTCAATGAGTTCAACTATTCCATATCATATTTTTCCGTTGGGCGATGCTGCTATGACGGTAGATTTCGGCGCCAGGATCAGCCCTGCGTTGAATAATGCCGTCATGAAGCTCTACCACGAACTTCAGTCTGCCCCTTTACCCGGCATGAAAGAACTGACCCCTGCCTATAGCTCCCTAAGTGTGCACTATGATCTGTTGCAATGCAGCCGTCTCCGGCCGCCTGAGCGGACTGTATTTGAGTGGATGGGTGAGTTGCTTCATAAGCGGCTGAAAATGCTTGATCACGAGGAGAGCGCTCCTTCCCGCGAAGTCATCGTGCCCGTTTGTTACGATATCTCTTTTGCACCCGATCTGGAAGCACTGGCCCGCCAGAAGAATCTTTCCGTTGAAGAAGTGATCCACCTGCACCAGGCCAATCCATACCGCGTGTATCTTCTTGGGTTTCTGCCGGGTTTTACCTATCTCGGCGAGATCGATGAAAGGATCACCATGCCGAGAAAAATGCAGCCTAACCCCGTAATGGCAGGAAGTGTGGGAATTGCAGGCCTGCAAACAGGCATCTATTCATTAGCATCACCAGGCGGCTGGAACATTATAGGCCGCACTCCATTAAAATTATTCGACAAAGACCGCGAACCGCTTACGCTTTTACAACAGGGCGACATCATAAAATTCGTTTCAATCAGCAAAGATGAATTTGAGGATCATTAAATCAGGTATACTGGATACTGTACAGGATCAGGGTCGATATGGCTGGCAGCACATCGGGATCAATGCGTCTGGCGCGATGGATCGCTTTTCAGCGGAAATAGCCAATGCTCTCGTGGGAAATGATCCCGCACAACCTGTATTGGAGATGCATTTCCCTGCCGCAGCTCTTTTTTTTGAACAACCGTCATTGATCGCTATCAGTGGCGCGGACTTTTCCGCCGTACTCAACGGAGAACCCATACCCAGTTACAAACCTGTACTGGTAAATAAATATGGGATACTCCAGTTCGAAAGACTTAACCAGGGCGCCCGCGCTTATCTTGCAATAGAAGGGGGAATGAATATCCGTAAATGGCTGAACAGCTACAGCACACATATCAAGGCCGGTGCGGGTGGTCATACAGGACGGCCACTAGCCACTGACGACGAGATCAGATTGAATCCGTCGATCGATTGGCAACCTTATCTCCGCCGCCAGGAATTTCGGGTACTACCCTGGCGGGCATCAAGCTGTTGGGACAAAGAACCCTCTGCAGAGATCTATATTTTAAAAGGACGTGAATTCTCCGGCCTGGCCGACTCTTCACAATTACGACTCACAGAAACAACGTTTACCCTTACCCCACAATCAGACCGGATGGGCTATCGGTTGCATGGCGATCCTGTGGAAATGCAGCAAAAAGACGAAATGATCTCTACGGCGGTTACGTTTGGAACGATCCAGTTACTGCCCAATGGTCAACTCACCATCCTGATGGCAGATCATCAAACTACCGGAGGTTATCCGCGGATCGCGCATGTTATCTCCGCTCATCATACCAGGCTGGCGCAACTTTCTCCCGGGGAAAAGATCCGTTTTCATATAACGGATTATGCCACGGCAGAAGCACTTTATGTACAACAACAGGCGCACCTGCAGATGATCCGGTATGGCTGTCAACTAAAAATGGAACAATTTATTCATGCAGGTCATTGACATTAATTGCGATATGGGCGAGGGCACCGGTAACGATGCTGCGCTGATGCCCTATATCAGTTCTGCAAATATTGCCTGCGGTTATCATGCAGGAGATATTGCAACGATGAACGATGTGGTAAAACTTGCGATAGCTCATAATGTCTCCATCGGCGCACACGTTTCATTTCCGGATAAAGAAAATTTTGGCAGACGTGAAATGCAATTGACATTAAACGAAGTTTATAAGCTGATACAAGACCAGCTTCAGTTAATGATCCAGGTCGCGAAGGATCACCACGCAATGGTGAAACATATAAAACCACACGGAGCATTATATAACATGTCTGCCCGGGATCCATCTCTTGCAAACGTGATCGCGCAGGCCGTAGCCGACGTCGATCCTTCACTTGTTCTGATGGGATTGAGCGGAAGTTATTCCGTCAGCGAAGCTGTTGGTCTTGGCCTGACAACAGCCGCTGAAGTATTTGCTGATCGCAGGTATGAAGAGGATGGCAGTCTTCGTTCGCGGTCGCTGCCTGGTGCAATGCTTGAAGATGCGGATGAAGCTCTTCGGCAGGTGTTGCAAATGATAATGCAGCAAACCGTTACCGCATACTCCGGCAAACAGATCCCGGTTGCTGCGGATACTGTATGCATCCATGGGGATGGAATGCATGCGGTTGCTTTTGCAACAAGAATTTATCATGCCTTAAAAAACGAATCTGTTGTTATCAAAGCGTTTTAAGATCGGGAAATGGGGAGGCGCGGGTTTAGGCGCAGCTTTTCTGATGGCAAATTCTTCCATCGGCCCGGGATTTCTTACTCAGACCACTGTATTTACCCAGCAGTTGCTGACCAGCTTTGGATTTGTCATTCTCGTATCGATCCTCATCGATATTGGAGCGCAGCTTAATACCTGGCGCATCCTCGCAGCCAGTGAACTCAGGGCGCAGGATATTTCAAACAGGCTGCTGCCGGGGCTTGGCTATGTTTTGTCGGTATTGGTCGTATTAGGCGGCTTTGCATTTAATATCGGGAATATCGCAGGATGTGGCCTTGGCCTGAATGTCCTAACCGGAATGTCTTTTGAAAAGGGAGCAATGATCAGTGCCGTGTTTGCGCTTTTGCTTTTTTGGGCCAGGGAGATAGGATCGATGCTGGATGGTTTTACGAAGATCGTCGGAACGGTAAAGATCCTGCTAACAATTTTCATCGCTTTCAGTGCGCATCCGCCTTTAGCAACTGCAATACATCACACGCTTATTCCGGAAAAGATCAGCATTGCTGCAATCGTAACAATTGTTGGAGGAACTGTCGGAGGATATCTTACTTTTTCCGGGGCACACAGATTGCTCGATGCGGGTATAAAGGGACAGCATAATCTCGGAAAGGTGAATAGGAGTGCGATACAGGGAATTGCTATTTCAACGTTAATGCGATTTGTGCTGTTTCTGGCAACGGTAGGAGTGGTGCTGAAAGGGGCCGTGCTGGATAAGAATAATCCTGCTTCAACAGTTTTTGGTTTTGCCGCAGGCGAGATCGGCTTGAGAATATTCGGCGTTGTGTTGTGGAGCGCCGCGATCTCTTCGGTGATCGGAGCTTCTTATACCTCTGTTTCGTTCATAAAAACATTCCATCCGTCACTGCAAAAATATGAGCGGCTCTGCATTTCGCTTTTTATCGTTGCAACAACCTTTGTGTTTGTTGCGGTTGGCAGACCCACGGAATTGCTGCTGCTTGCTGGTGCGGTGAACGGCCTGATCCTGCCGGTTGCTTTATCGATCATGTTGATCGCCGCCACCAAACCACGCATCATGCAGGACTATAAGCATCCTGTTTGGATGCAGGTAACCGGCTGGACTGTCGTAGCCGTAATGGGATGGATGGGAGGAATCGCCATCCAGGAAACAATTCAGAAGATGTTTTAAAAAATAAATTGATCGGGCAGTTACGCTGTGACGACAGGATCTGTTTTCGTTATATGATAGACGCGGTATTCACCCGGCTCGAGAGAATAAGTTTCTTTGCGCGCAACGACCATCGTTTTTTCGGAGAACAATTCTTTATAAACACCCGCAACTGCCGGATGGTCAAAGTGACAAATGCTTTTCGAAGACGACAGGTTTAAACAAACAAGCACCTTATCGTCCCGTCGGCGGCACAGGTAGATCAGCACATCCGGATGACCTGAGGGGATAAGCAATACAGACGCTCCGTCTTTAAGTGCTTTACTTTTCTTCCGGATGTTCAGCAAAGTTTTGTAAAACTCGTGAAGGTCGATCTCTCCCGTCCAATCGATCGAGTCTTTTTCAAAAAAAGCGAGTCGTTTCAGGTTTGGTTTTTCCTGCCCGGAATAGATCAATGGTATACCTGGCCATGTACAACTAAAAACGGCTAACGCTTTTGCTGCCGGGCCATATTTTTCATATTCCGTTCCCCAGTAAGTATTTTCATCGTGATTTGAAGTGAACAGGAGTTTTCTTGATCCTACGGGATAGCGTGAGTACGAATGTAATACGGTTTGCACATCAGCAAGCGTTTTTTCCGGCGGATCTTTCTTGTATTTATCGATTGCCCGCATGGCTTCCCACCCGTAAGTCAGATCAAAAGCTTCATGATATTCCAGGATCTCACATTCTGCCAGCCAGAATAATGGTTTCAGTGCGTCGCACTGAGCGCGGGCTTCTATCCAGAAATCGAGCGGCACTGTACGGGCCATATCGCAGCGGAATCCATCGATATCATATTCGATGATCCAGTATTTCATCGAGCGTAACATTTCTTCACGCATCTCCGGTATATCATAGTTGAGGTCTATCACATCAACCCAGCCATACAACTCGGTAAAGTTTCCTTTATCGTCTTTTCTATACCATTGAGGATACTTCAATGTCCATTGATGATCGTAGCCGGTATGATTGGCAACCCAATCGATAATAACTTTCATACCGAGTGCATGGGCTGAACGGATCAGTTCTTTAAAATCATCGGTATTTCCGTAGGCGGGATCAATTTGAGTGTAAGAGCTGGCAGCATAGTAGCTGCCATAAGTTCCCTGCCTTTTTTCAACACTGATTGGGGTGATCGGCATCAGCCATATAACCTCAATACCCATATCGTGAAGGCGGGGAAGATGTTTCGTAAAAGCCTGCAGCGTTCCTTCTTCTGTATATTGCCTGACGTTCACTTCGTAGATATTTGTTCCTTCTGCCCAGGAAATAATCGGGAATGCTGTACTCATGCGTTCTTTTTTCTCTTGAAAGACAACTAACATACCATTGATGACCGCGACGCAACTGATTTGACCAATATCAGAACTTTCTGCAGGAATTTTAATAAGCGTCTAATATTCTGCGTCATTATTTCCGGTATGATTATTAGGTATAGTATTGAGGTTGTGGAACCACAACGCTTGTGAATCATTTGCTTATTTAAAAAATCAACCTGCCCTCCCCACTAAGTATGGAAAACTTTACCCTTTTTCAATTCTTTCACTGGTATTATGATGCAGACGGAAATTTATGGCAGCATGCAAAGAATGAGGCGGATCGGCTCGCTGAATGGGGAGTGACGCATATCTGGCTTCCTCCCGCATATAAGTCATATAAAGGAATACACGAGCCAGGTTATGCAGTGTATGACCTGTATGATCTTGGAGAGTTTGATCAGCAGGGAAGTGTCCGGACACGATACGGAACCAAGAAAGAATACCTTGAGTGTATCAAAGCATTGCAATCAAAAGGCATCAATGTTCTCGCTGATATTGTTCTTAATCATAAACTCGGGGCAGATGAAATCGAGAACATTCCTGTCCGTAAGGTCAGTGATGAGAACCGAAATGAATACCTGAGTGACCCGATAATGATCGATGCCTACACAAAGTTTACTTTTCCCGGTAGAAAAGGAAAGTACTCAAAGTTCGAATGGGATTGGCATGCATTCACCGGTGTTTGTAATGACAACGATATTCATATTATTCTCAATGAATACAGTAATGGGACCTGGGAAGAAATGCTCGAAGAAGAAAATGGCAATTATGATTACCTGATGGGTAATGATATTGAGTTCAGGAATCCGCATGTAAGAAAGGAATTGAAGAAGTGGGGTGAATGGTATGTAAAAACAACAGGCGTGGACGGTTTTCGCCTGGATGCGTTAAAGCATATCACACCTAATTTTTTTCCTGAATGGCTGGACTATCTTGATAAACGTTTTAAGAAGCATTTTTTCTGCGTGGGGGAATACTGGCAAAACAATGTATATGCATTGATGAATTACATTGCCACTACGGGCGAGCGTGTCCGACTCTTTGATGTACCGCTTCACTTCAACTTTTATGATGCTTCGCAAAGAGGCGAGGACTATGATCTCCGGCAGATCTTTGACAATTCACTCGTAAAGGAAAAGCCGGAATCCGCAATAACATTTGTAGATAATCATGATACACAGCCACTGCAATCCCTGCAGTCAACCGTTGAATACTGGTTCAAGCCACTGGCCAATGCAATGACATTGTTGCGTGACCAGGGAGTTCCCTGTTTGTTTTATCCGACGATCTACGAAGCAAAGTATGTTGACTACCAGAATGGCGAGGAGATCTATATCGAACTTAACAACATTGAAGCGGTGGTTACGATGGCCAAAGTAAGAAGCCGTCTCGCTTATGGGCCGCAGCATGATTACTTCACCCATGCAAATATGATCGGCTGGACAAGAGAAGGGGTCGATGAGAAGCCGGCGAGCGGATGCGCTGTTCTTTTAAGCAATAGTGTTGACGGTCAGCAGGAAATGTTTGTCGGAGAGCGTCAGGCGGGAAAGATATTTGTCGACGTCTGCGGTGGTCGTGAAGAGCGGGTGGAGATCGATGCGACCGGGAAAGGGAATTTTTTCACTAACGGAAGATCTGTTTCCGTATGGGTACAGGAAGGAAGTTTAGGTTGAGAGAACTGTTTACAGGCATGCCCTTTGTGGTAAGCATCATAAGCCTTAATTAATCATTATGACACCATTTTTTGATGAAGCAAAGCTTGGCCAGCTGAAAGTTGAGCTGGACGACCTTGACCGCGAGTATGTGGATGTGGATGGAATCAAGCTGAAACCCAGCCAGTGTTACCGTCTTGAAACTGATCCTGCGCATGTACTGTTTAACACGAATTGCCCGGGACAATTGAAAGACAGAATTCAAGCCTTATTGCAAAAGTATATGCCAGGTGATGAAGGTAGCCCATCATAACCAGGATCAACCCGCTTCAGGAGAGGAAATTTTGATCCAGGCTGAAAAGTTTGAGAAAGATGGAAAGTTAGCAGAAGCGGCAAAGCTGTATCTGCGGCATCTTAAGAAGTTGCCGGGCAGTGAACATGCCTTCTCGCGATTGATGATCATTTACCGGAAACAGCGTGATGTAGAGAGAGAGCTGGAAGTGATCGACCGGGCCATAAAAACTTTCCAGGTAATATTCAAGAAGAGTTTAAGGATTTCACCGACGAGAAAGACTATTGAGATCAGCCGGAAGCTGATGAAAGCAATGGGTCTTGCAGATAGTAAAGGTGTTGAACTGAATGAGCGGGAGCCATTGCAGAAATGGAAAAAACGGAAGGAGTTGCTGGAAAAACGATTGGCAGTGAAGAAAAGGAAGTGATGGATTCTTGCAACATGGACGAACAGGAGGATGACGGGATACAGGAGGGATTACTTGAACTGTCTTTATTTTTGGTTGATCTGTTTTGCGAGAATGTTTCGTCTTTTGGTTTTCGTGTTGGCGACGGGCAGTTGTTGGCGTGTGGCGTAACAGGTACTGTGTGTGTCGGCAGCGTGGTGTAGCCTGCACCTGATCAGCCCTTCACCCTCCATCCCCCTTGGGCCCTCCCCCGCCTCCACCACCGGGGTCCTGGTTGACAGGAATAGGGTTTCGGGCAAAGCCCGGCTACAGCCTGCAGAATATCCACTCTGCAGCATAACACATCCCCTCAGGCATGGCTGAATCATCTCAAACATCTTCCTTCCGCGCGTAAGAAAAATACCCATTCAAATATCCTCAACAGCATAAATGCAACAAGGGGAAAAACACAAAATAATATCAGAAAAAAACATTGCCCGGACAGTTTTTCCTCCAACAAAAATAAATACTTCTCAACGCAGGCTAGATCATTGCCGGCAAAATAAAAAGCCGTACTGCAATTGCAATACGGCTTTTCAACTTCGCTTCGCTTGATATTATTCCATTATCTCCTCATAATGTGCCAGCCGTCCATCTCTCGTCATCCCTTCGATGATCACACGGAATGCTTTGGTAACATCATTATTATAGAAAGTTAATACTACAGGCTTTCTTGACGTCATTTCAATATTGGGATTCCAGTAAAGCGTACTGCGCACGTCACGCTGTTCATTTTCCTGGCTGAAGCTGCTGTAGTTGGGCGAGTAAAACTCGCGGATCGCTGTATACCCTTCTACCTTGTTATTGGCAAGACCTTTACCCGGTTCATTACGAACATCATTGCCGCGGCGGGTATAGATCGCGATCGCTCCATTACCTCCATTGAAACCTCCCATGAATGGCGGCCGGAAAACTTTGATATAAGCTACATCCTGCACAGAGATCGAGGACACCATTTGTACATCGCTGTTCATTTCATCGAGGTAAAGCGCTGGAGTTCCCTGTCTCCAGGAAAGCGATGTATTCGCACCCTGGCCACTGATCTGCAGACCAGCTACTTTTCCCTGGAGATAAGTGAAAATGTCTATGGCGCTTTTGGCGAAAGGATCGTTCACCAGATCAAACTGGTAACCATCTCCTCCGGAAAATAAACCAGAAGCATACTTTTCATCAAGGACCTGCACTGGAGACTTGGTTTTGCTTTTCACGATCACATTCTCCAGCGTCTTGATCTTGTTCCTTTCCGCAATATCATTTGCCTCATTTGCCATCAGCCATTGACGATAGTTGCCAACCGTGTCTGCGAGTATCGCAAAGCCAAAGCGCCCGACAGTCTTTCTGACCGTTGGAGGTTGCAAGCGTTCGGTCATAAACTGAAGCGTAGCGTTCTTGAGATCTTTATTCTGGAATTGATAATAGATCTGGGCGGTATCAAATATGATGGTCGTACGATCATTGAAAGTTCCGTTACTTTCGATCGGAACCAGCAATACCTGGCCTTCAGATTTTTTCTGTTTAAGCATTAATACAACGGCAGCTCCGGGAGGTATCTGGCCGGGTATCGCGCCAAACACCGTTCCTGATAATGTCATGTAGCTTGTATCTTTTGCATACATGGGTTTTGGCGTTTTTCCATTCAGCACTTCATCCCATTTGAACCGGCGCCAGCCATGTGTAAGCATTACGAGGTCCAGCTTCTGCGACATCTGCTCATCATTGGAAGTAAAATAGTGTGCGGCATTGTAAACATCACCACGGATTTCACTGCTCAGCAGTAAATGGGAGATGATATTCCTGGAGGAGTCTTTGCCAATTGATTCGTCTGTTACCGAGATGGACAGGCTTCCGACCAGGCTGTCTGGCAAAGTGATCTTTAATTCGTTTCTCGCTCTTTTATTCAAACCCCAGTGTTGAACTTCAAATTCGGGTTTGAAGAGGAGGTCTTCATTATTGATAAAGGAAACTCGCTCGGCCAAAGGCGTCCAGTTTTTACTGAATACGGTGAATGTCAGTAAGCCTGTCGGAAGGTTTTGTGTCGGCACTGCGCCTTTTACTTCACTGCCGGCGGTTGCTTTGCTGACCCTGAACACTTCATGCTGGTACATTGTGCCGATAATATGAAGCGTGTCATTGGCAGACGCAATATCGGAGGAATAGTTGACCTGGAAACGGCGTGTTGTTCCTGCCACCTGCACTTGCAAGCTGGCTCCTGACGCTTTAGCGGCAGGGATTTTTGTGGTATGGCCAACCTCCTTTTCATCCTTCCAGTTAGCTGTATAAACCGACCCATCCGGGATCATCATAAAAAAGCCCATACCATTATGGACCGGGCGAAGGCTGTCAACCACTTTTCCCTGTGCATCAGTAATGGTTCCTTTTATCTTTACGGGTTTGCCCCACTGATCGTTTGCTTTGAAGGCGATCTTTGTGGGCTGACCAACTACAGCCTCTCCTCCTTCCGGGAAGAACTGTAATGTGGGTATCGTTTGGGGACGGGCCGCAGCTGTTTTAGGATCGTTCCCCAGGATTCTGACCTGTTTTGTAAAAAGAAATGCAGAATCGAAGTTGAGCATCCAACGCGTATAAGCCCTGAAAAAAACAGACTGGCCCTTATAATCAACCGGAATTTCAAACTGCCCGTTCGTAACGCCATCAACCATCGGACTGGTGATATGCTGCAACAAATTGCCCTTTTCATCCAGAACATCCGTATAAAACGACTTTGATTCGATCGCCGGAAGTACTTCGTTCATCACATAGGCCTTGAACCAGATGGTTTCACCCGGAGAATAAGCCTGTTTGTCATAATGAAGATAAGCGCGCTCAGGTCCGAATTTTTCAGCAAAATCAGCAATAGAGGCGTCCACCTGCTGCTGGGTCTTCTGTGCATAGACCGGCGCAAAAGCAGTACTGGTCATAACAAGCAGAGAAAGAGCGGCCTGTGGTAAAAAATTGGTCTTTTTCATACGAATCAATGAAGCCCTAAATTACGTATGATCAGGTAGGAAAAGAAACTGTTAACACATTTGCAACAAAAAAACAGTATCAGCGAGCCAAATGCCTTTCAAATCAGCAGCAGGACAGTCAAAGAAATTTACACCAAGCCTGAATTGCCCAGCTTCACGGATCAATCCCCGGCAATCCTGTTACTAAATTTCAATCAAGGCTCGTCAATAATATGTATCCGTACGGAATTCTCGATCTTTCCATTGCCGTATTTGTCCCAGAAAGTCACGTTTACAACATATTGCTCATCCGACGCCATCGGGCTGCCAGTATTGACTTTGCATTGGAGATACTGGACGCTGTCCTTATTGAATAAGCCATGTGCTGCAAACAGATCGGGGTCTGAAAAAATAGCTTTGCCGGCTGTGTCTGTAATGGTCAAAGAGCACCCTACCGAAACCTGTTTGTCTTTAACTGTAAGACCGCCGATGCCATTATTGATCAATGTGAAGTTTTCACCCAATGGAATATCTGTATGATTCAGCACTTCTCCATTCATAACCAGCTTTGAGTTGTCGGTTGAGATGCCGTCATATTTTACACGAAGCCCCGTTGTGCCATCTATTGAAAAACCTTTGCGCATGGGAAATTTACAGGCATAAAGCGACGTGGAGAGAAGGATCACGATCACCCATCTTGCAGTGCCCGTGCGACGCATCAACGCCAGCTTCAGCATGTCTGTCATCCTTAACAGCAGATGCCAGGCAATCCTGAATGTTCCCATGATCAGCCATGAGGTGAGAATTGTTTTTACCAGTGTCATACAATCTTCGCTTAAAGAGAAAGGTACTTCAAAAAACAATAGCCTGACCCAGGCGAAAACGACCACTGCCATGAAAAGACCAAGAAGAAAAGTTTCTTTCAGGAATTTTTTTAAGCGTTGCGAAATAAGAATTTCCATCATAAAATAGTGTTGATAAGGTTTAAGTGGGCGCAAAGTTGCGGCGGTTATTTTTTCTGAAAAAAGGAAAGGGGACAGACCAGGGCAATCCCTGGATAGAGTGTACCGTTCTCCATTTGCGCCACAATTGCTGCTACTTCAGCTTATGGTATTGGTAGGTGTGTCCTTTTAACAGGGGATGGCCGCCTTCGAGGCCGTTCGCTGTTGGTTTGAGCATTACGTTGTCGAAGTATACATCAGTGATCCACGGTTCAAAACGAAATTCGAAATAAGAATGCATGGTGTCTTTCACGTCTATCGTCGAGATCTTCTCAGGGCATAGCTCGAACAGGAGTTCGATCTTATTTACGGGCTGAACAGGCATTGTGAAAACTCCTTTCTCATCTGCATTCCCTTCAATAATGCCATTTGCAGTATGAACGCGTAGTTGTGTGTAACGCAGCAAATATGTATTCGGGTCTGTAATGCGGATCTCCAGTAGCCGGCCTGATCCTTTGCGACTGGTTACAAGCGCATAGTCTGACACGTGCCTGTTAACGGTATTCAGGATCAGCATGCTGTCTTTTTCATTCCATTGCCACTTACCACTCCCGCCACGATCCATGGCGCCATACGAAAAATAAAACTCAAAAGTATTGTCGGACTTTAAAAGAAGTCCGGATGCCATTTCCATGACGCCGCGTAATTCATATTCGCCTGTGATGGTAGCATTTGTTTGTGCCTGCATATAATAGGTATTAATGTTTAAGAAGTATATGATGCATAAAAATTTCTTCATGATCTTAAGGGTTTACTAACGCTTGTTGTTAAGGAAGCGCAAAGCTATTTCAGTGCAGGCGTCTGATAAAGCGAATATGAGTGAAGAGAAGGAAAGAGTACGTAGTCGGAACCTGCGAAGCGATGTTCATTACCTGATGCCCGATAAACTACTTCTTACAGCTTTTCATCAACGGCCATTCATCATCGGACAACGAATTTGCATTGCACTCAGTACAACCTACACTTCATCACGTCTTTCCTACACCTCACCGGTTTGTCTTTTTCTTTGATGTATTGTTGCCTCATCTTTGTCTTGTCAATCGATAATGACCATTAACCTTAAACCTTAAACTATGAACATCCCGCAACATTTGTTGCGGGTCATATACAGGAGGCGCAACTTACAGCGCCGGGTTTTCATAACGAATATTGACTGACGGCATAAGTTCTGCCATTTATAATGGCTAATAATATTTCATAACAGGACGGTGATTTACATAAAAAGGCCTGCTCTTTTCCGGACGCAGGCCTTTTATTTCGACTAAATGGATTTTTGCCACGCTTTACATAAACAAAGTTGAAGAGGAATGGAAGCAGTACGAATTTCGCTTTGTGTAAAGAAGAATTATGGGATTAACGCTGGAACAAATACAACTGATCAAAAGTAGCTGGAGCCCTTTCAGAAGAATCGATCCGAAACTCATGGGAGACGTTTTCTACAGCAGACTTTTCCTCGAACATCCGTACCTCAGAAAGCTTTTTCCGAAAAATATGGAAGAGCAATATCAGAAGCTGCTGGCAATGGTCAACCTGGTTGTTGGCCGCCTTAACCAGCTCGATAAACTTACCGACGATATTGGCGCACTCGCCCGGCGGCATGTACGATATGGTGTAAAGAAAGAACATTATGCCGCCATAGGAAATGCACTGCTATGGACATTGGAACAGGGAATGGGCAAAGACTGGAAACCAGCTGTGAGAGATGCCTGGATCACCTGCTACTCCGTACTGTCCGATATCATGATCAACGCTTCGTACCCCAAAAATGTATAACAGATAACGCTTATTATAACGTACCCTTTTCCCGTACCCCTGTAGTACCCTATACAGACAATGTCATAAAACTGTGACAACGTCCTATATTGCTTCGATGGCAGATGATCATTGCCCGTTGATCCAATACGCAGTCTCCTGTTTATTGAAGATCTGCGCAGCACCGGTCAGGTTTGGTGAGTTCAGACAGAAGCGCCAGTCCGGCTATCAGCCATCTGCCATCACGCAATTTTAGGTAACACGCTTAATGTATCCCGAACGGCTCAGTTGATTTTTGCTACACTTCGCAGGCTAAATTTTGAAGATAGTCAGACGTAGTTTATTTTCAGGGAGTATGCGTGCACTTTACCTGGCAGTGTTATTAATGATCATCAGCTTTTCCGCTGATGCACAAACAGCTTCCTACAATTTCAGACGGGTAAGTTCGAAAGATGGTTTGGCAGATGGTGTCGTTGCACCTATCGCCAGGGATAAATTCGGCTATATCTGGTTTGGCTCCCTCAGCGGATTGAACCGGTATGACGGCTACCGGGTGACCAACTTCTTTCATAACAATAAAGACAGCTTCTCTGTCCCCACACAATTCGTTCATACGATCTTCGGTGATAAGTATGGTGATATCTACTTCGGCTATCGCGCCGGTCTTTACCGGTTTGATTATCCCACTAATCGTTTTGAGCTCATTCCGGCGTCAAAAGGTGTAACAGTAAATGAGATAAGACCAGCTGGCGACAGCCTCATGCTTCTTACAGAAAAAGGTATTGCCTTTTATAATTCAGTCGCAAAAAGATTCTCTTTCGCCGCATCAGCCAGCAATGACCCGATGCTGAAGGTTCCCATGTACGAGGGATATGTTTACGGAAACGATGCCTACATTGCCACCATGAAAGGCATCCTGGTGTATAACACCGCCACAAAAACCAGTCGCATGCTTTACCTGAAGCCGGGACAGGAAATTCCGGTCTTTAAAGTGGTGATAGATAGCAGCGGTGTGGTCTGGGCCTGCAGAAATGAGAAAGGCGCACTTCTTTATAAAGGAAAAGATAAGAATACTTCCTTTGAAGAGATCCGCTCACACTACTACAGCAAGAATGGTGTGCTCGACAGGATCATCGATATACAGATCGACCGGAGCAACCGCCTTTGGCTCGGAACAGTGTGGAGCGGACTGGTGAATGTGAATACAAAAGACAACTCTTTCACCTCTGTTATAAATGACTCGCGGATTGCAAACAGCCTGCCCGAGAATCACGTGACGCGCATCTTCACAGATGAACAGGGCTTTTTATGGCTCGGTACAGAAGGTTCCGGCGCAGCATATTTCCAGCCAGACTATAACCTGTTCAATATATTCTTCCCCGAACCATTGAAACATTCCCGCCCTCATATCTGGTGCCGGACGATCGCAGAAGACCTCGAAGGTAATTTATGGATGGGAACGGGAGCTGGTCTCGTAAAGCAATCTCCCGATGGTAAAAAATCTGTATTGTTCCTGCGAAAGGAAGATGCTGCAGACAAAGTGATTCATGACAATTCGATCCGTTCGCTGCTATGCGATGGAGACGGAAATATGTGGATAGGAACATCAGCAGGCGTAAATGTTTATGAGAATACAACAAAACGTATCCGCTTTTTTAACGCCGCAGATTCTTTACCTAACTACTTCTACTGGCAGATCATGCAGGATAAGCAAAAGGTGATCTGGTTTGCCACCAATGGCGGCTTATTCTATAAAACACCCGGCGAGTATAAATTCCACAGCCTTCATCAGCATCCGGCATTAAAAAAATATGCTCGTTATGGCGCACGATCTTTACTGGAAGATAAAAGAGGAAATTTATGGATCGGCCTGAATGGCCGTGGTCTTCTGCTGTATGATAATACAACAAAAAAAGTCCGATACTGGGAAACCGCCGGAGCTGCCGATAACTCCCTCGGAAACATTGTCACCTCTATCGCCGAAGACAACCAGGGATTGATCTGGTTCAGCACCTACTTTGGCGTTGCTTCGTATGACTATGCAACAGATAAATTTGTGTCCTATGCCGATGTGGGAGTAATGGGATCACTGCAGATCTCCGGCCTGAAAGTGGATAAGGAAGACCGCCTCTGGCTTGCTACCGCCCGGGGTTTGCTGATGCTGGACAAAGACAGAAAAGTCTTTAAACGATTTGATGTGGAAGATGGATTGCCGGATATCCAGTTCAACGATCAAACCGCTCACACCATGAAAAACGGCTGGTTCGTATATCCGACTTACGATGGATTTGTATCCTTCGATCCACTGAAGTATAATGAAAAAAATATTTCAAGTAATATCATCATCTCCTCATTCAGCATTCCGGATAATCCCGCTCCGCGGATACTGGACGCCACCGACAAAAGCGAAATACAACTGGCGGCATCGCAGGACTTTTTTACTATAGAACTAACGGCATTCAACTATTCTAATCCCCGCGAAACCTGGTATGCCTATAAACTGGACGGATTTGATAAGGACTGGAGATATACGAGAAACCGCCAGGCTAACTACACCAATGTTCCCGGCGGAAATTACATTTTCAGGTACAAGGCATCTTCAGATCCCAAGAACTGGAACACGAAAGAAAAGATCTTGAACATACATATCGATACCGTATTCTATAAAACATGGATTTTTCGCGTGGCAGTCATCCTTTTTTTATTGACGCTGCTTTTTCTGATATACAGGTACCGGATCACCCAAAGAGAGAAACTTCTGCGGCTGGAAAGCAAATCACAATTGCTGGAAAAAGAAAAAGCCCAGATCATGTATGATAATCTGAAACAGCAACTGAACCCTCACTTCCTGTTTAATTCGCTCACATCTTTGAGCAGCCTGATCCGCGTTAACCCGTCCCTTGCAGGCGAGTTTCTTGAAAGTCTCAGCAAAACCTACCGGTATATTCTGAAAAGCAGGGATAGCGAGATCGTTCCGCTGGTCAGCGAGATCCGGTTTGCAGAAACCTATGTCCGGCTGCAGCAGACAAGATTTGAAAAAGGCCTGATCGTACATTTCAACGTGCCTGAAGAGTTCTTTCACCGCAAGATCGCCCCGGTCACGCTACAGAATATGATCGAGAATGCCATCAAGCATAATATTATCGATGAAGAAAGTCCGCTCGTCATTGACATTTATATAGAAGAGGATTACATCGTCGTAAAGAATAACCTGCAACGCAAGAATTTTGTGGAAACGAGCAACCGGCAGGGGTTGAACAATCTTCAATCGCTGTATCATTATCTGTCTGAAAAAACAGTCATGGTTGTTGAGGATAAAGATCATTTCATTGTCAAAATACCTTTACTATGATAAAAGCAGTAATTGTGGAAGACGAAAGCCTGATTGCCCGGGAACTTCAGAATAAGATAGGGTTAGTAGCTTCCGATGTACAGGTAATAGAAGTATTACCCAGTTTAAAGACTGCTAAAAAATGGTTCATGCAAAATGCCGAACCGGATCTGTTGTTTATGGATATCCAGCTGAGCGATGGCGTCAGTTTTGAACTGTTTGATCACTTTCAGCTGGCCTGCCCTGTTATATTCACAACAGCATACGACGAATATGCGATCCGTGCCTTCAAGGTAAATGGCGTCGATTATCTTCTTAAGCCGGTTGACATGGAAGAGCTGAAAAACGCGATCGGCAAGTGCAGGAAAATAATAGAGAGCAGTACTCCTTCATCTTTTCAGATCAAAGACCTGATGCAGGTTTTGCAGCATCCTCAATCGCCCGCATCGCTGTATAAAGAAAAGTTCATCGTCAGTATCCGTAACAACTGGATCCCCGTACAAACAAAGGACATCGCCTGTTTCACCCGCGATAATCTGAATTACCTGTTCACTTTTAATGGAGACAAATACATTCTCGATTATGCCACACTGGAAGAAGTAGAAGAGCTGCTTGATCCAAAGATCTTTTATCGTGCGAACCGGCAGAGCATTGTTCACACAGATGCCATTCAAAGCGTTAAGCCGCATGAAAACCAGAAGCTGACTATTACTTTAAAAGCGCCACTGAAGATGGAAGTGGATATCAGCAGGGAAAAAGCTCCCGCGTTCAAGAAATGGTTTGACCGTTGAGAGACGGTAGCCGGTCGATTCTTTTAGAGGCATCAATAGAAAAAGCGCCGTTTCGTTTCTCGGAACAGCGCTTTTTCTTTTGATGACGATTGACCTCAGAGTGATAGTCAGTCAGGCCATTGTCTTTTAAAAGTCCCTTTGGGAGAGAATTCCTGCGAAGTATGATAAGCATTCACACTAAGGCGGCAATAATTTGTTAGGACATTGCTTTTAGGAACCTTTCCCAAAGGGACCCACCGGAAGAATCCGGTATCCCCTTGAGGTTAATTCGGACTGAAAGAGGTAATTATCATTGGTACTTTATCAAATTCATTTGTTTTATCCAGGAAATGGGTCACGCCCAGCTTCAGGCACTGTTGTTTGTAATAGCTTGCTGAAGAATTGGTGATCATAATAACATTACAGTTCCAGCCAAGCTCCTGGATCTTTTGCAACAAGTGGATCCCGCTTTTACCCGGGAGGCTGATGTCGAGCAATACCACATCATGGATCTTATTGTCGAGCATTCGGAAAGCCTCATTGTAATCAGTAGCAGTTTGAATGCTGCTGATGTTGTCTACGTCGACAAGCATGTCGACCATACGGTTAACAAACTCTTCGCTGTCATCAACGATAAGAACGGAGAGCATTTTGTTTGTCTTTCTGTAACGCATCATGAGAACAAAGGAATGAATAAATGATACTGAAAAAAATAGTTCCGTTTATCAATAGAATGTACAAATGTTTTGGGCGTTTGTGTAGCTGAACTACTACAGTATTCTCCAGGTAGCAGATAGTAAAGACGATAGGTTTTGTCAGGTCTTTAGTATACGGCGGATTGCGGGAATCAACTGGTTAAAAAAAGTGTCTTTGCTGATAAAATCGTCAGCACCGGCTTCAATCACGCGTAATTTATACTGGTCTGCAGGATAGGTGCTGACAATGATCACAGGGAGTTCTTTCTTTTCCTGTTTGATCTTTCTCAATGCTTCCAGACCGTTGCCTCCGGGCATGACCATGTCGGAGATCACCAGATCCCATGTGCCTGAGGAAACCTTGCCGAACAATTCTTCCCCATTACCTGCCTCTTCGATGTACAGG
>JBEVKW010000305.1:0-7313 GCA_040509495.1 Chitinophagaceae bacterium
CCGGAAGCCTTCGGAACCCGGCTAAAAGGTACAATTGCCAGGTTCATTACCAGCCAAGTAAATATCCCATATATCAAGCCAACTATTAATGGATGAAACCGCGCCAACCGCATTTTTCCGTATGACCAGAACAGGAAAATGGTGAATACAAATGCAATAACATAATGTAAGATCAATCCAAGAGCGGAGATTTCCATTCCGCCCTTCATGGCGCCTTTACCCAGCACCCCGGTTGCGATATACCGCAGGATCACGGTTACATCTTTTTTGCCTTCCAGAAGATATTTAATAAAAGCAGCAAGAAGGTCCATCGTGCCAGCAAGAAGTCCGGCTTTGATGATCGCTGTTGTTCGTGACTGGTATGGCATAAGCATTATTTGATATTGATCGCGTGATCTCAGGGGCACAGCTTCCAGGAAGAGCAGGTTAATACGGCTGCCGGGCTCTATTTTATTAAGGGCATCGATCCTATTCCGGGAAATATACTTTGCTGATCTTACCTTTTTCGATCAGGTAGATGGCAACTCCGGTGAAAGGCTTTCTACCTTCTGAATAGATCTCTTCGTGGTCGATCACCATATTTCCCTGAACGATCCGGTTCAGCAATTTGCAGTAAAGGCCTTTTGTGCGAGTGACAAACTGATAGTTTTTTCGCATCTGTTCTTTTCCTTTCGCTGTCAGCTTTCCCGGGAAATCATAGATCTCTACATCTTCGGCATAGGGTGCAAGAAAAGCTTCCAGATCGTGTGCATTATAGGCATTGAGTTGTTGCTGCGCGAGCATCTCGGGCGTGTTATATACCATTGAGTCGGGCCGGAGAATGTTTCCGCGGGAGACAACGACATTAATATCCCTCCAGTTAGCAAGGGAGGTGATAGGGTTCGCGTTCAGCAGTACCATATCTGCCCTTTTAAGCTTACTGATCGTACCCCATTCGTTTTGCCTGCCAAGCGCCTTTGCTCCGTTGACGGTTGCGGCCTGCAAAATTTCCCAGGTGCTGCAACCAGCGTCCAGCATGGCTTTTAGTTCGGGAAAGTAAGATCCGGCGTGTTGGGTGCCAATATTGCCGGCGTCTGTTCCGGCAGCGATGATCACGCCGCCATCGACAAGTTTCTTAAGGTTAGAGGCCAGTATGGAATCTTCCTTTTTTTCTTTTGTTTCAGCAGCCGGGCCGGATGAAGCGTTGATATACCTGCGGGCGATCGCGGTATCGGGCCAGGGGAAATCGAGTATACTGGCAACATTTGCCGGATTAGACAGCAACAGTTCATCCGTTGTGAATTTATACCGGTGGCCAAATGACCTACCATAGCCATTGCCAACGATCAGGGTTGGGCAAAGCACTGTTCCTTTCCGCTTTAATAACTGAACGAACTCATCATCGATCGGATCATCGATACTGTGTACCAGGAAATCCGCGCCCGCTTCGACGGCCAACTGTGCCGAGATCTTTTCCGTTGCGTGAACTGCTACACGAAGACTGTTTTTGTGTGCCTCATCGATCGCGGCCTGAACAAGTGGCAGGCTCTTGCGGGCCGCTGCCTCTTTATCATTGCCTATAACGATATACCAGATCTTGATGAAATCAGGTTTATAAGGTAACTGGTCTCTCACGCCCTGTCGTGTTGATTCTTCAGCAGTCATTTCTATGAACGGACTCTCCTTATCCAGTCCTTTGTACACCGGAGGAACATAAGTGGTCAATAGCGGTCCGGTCATATACACCTCTGGCGCATACGGTTTATTACGGAATGAATCCCTTTGGGAGAGAAAATTAAAGCTTGCGCCAACATCTATTACGGTGGTGATACCTGCACTGAGATAACGACGCAGGTAGTCTTCCATGTGCTCATGCGTCCATTTGACCTCCTGCTGATAAGGATGATATTTGCGCAGATCTATCGCATCGGGGCGGGTGAACAGTCCGCCGTTCTGAAAGAAGTGCACGTGTGCATCCACAAATCCCGGTACCAGGAATTTGCCGGTACCATCGATCACCGTGGTTCCCGGGGTGGCCTTAGTTTTCCCGGCTTTTTCAACGGAGACGATCTTTCCGTCATTTACCAGCACCGAATATCCTTCCAGGATCTTCTTCTTTTCAACATCCAGCACATTTGTATTGCTGATCAGTATCTGGCCATTACAGACACCAAATGATAACAGCATTAACAGGAACAGAAAGTATCGCATAGCAGTAGTTTCCAGTAAGATAAGCATTTTGAAGAAATCCCGCTGGCCAGTAAGACCTACTGAGTTGTCAGGCATTTCTACCAGGCCGTTTGTGCAGGCAGCTGTTTTTGTTCGTACCTTGACCATTGTCAATTATGAAAACACTGCTGGCTGTATGTTTGTTTGCTATCGCCATTCCGGCTATGCCCCAGTCGGTGAATAATGATTTTGCTTACGTCGATCACCATGCTCTCACCGTTGAGTCAGGCAATCTCCGGGAACTTTCACAAAAGCTAACGCGTGGATATGTATCAGAGAAGGAAAAAACCAGGGCGATCTTTCGCTGGATCACTGCCAATATTTCCTACCGTACGAGTTTCAATGCGGGAAAGAAGGGCGACGATATTTATGCCGGCAATGACGAAGATACCAGTGCATTGAAGCCACTTGATGAAAGGGTAGCGGAATCTGTTCTGAGAACGCGGTTAGCATTATGTGACGGATATTCCAGGCTGTTCAAGGTACTTTGCGAATTTTCCGGTATCCGGAGCGAAGTCGTAATAGGTTATGCGCGGACACAAACCTTTAAACGCATACAACGGTTCAGATCCAATCATTCCTGGAACGCCGTTTACTGTGATAGTGCCTGGTATTTGCTTGATGTGACCTGGGCCAGCGGATTTATTGATGCTGGAACGGATCGTTATGTACAGCATTTCGACGGGCAATATTTTCTTACCAAACCAGCAGACTTTATCCGTGAGCATTACCCCGATGAACTCCAGTGGACGCTGATGGAGAACCCGCCGCTTATGCCCGAGTTTGTTCATTCCCCGTATAAACAAAGGGCCTTCGTTAAATATCATATCACCAGTTATCTGCCCTCAACGGGGATGATCCAGGCTGCTGTGGGTGATACACTCAGGTTTGAACTGAACAGCTCCGACTGGAACGCAGACAAGAACGTTAGTCCGAATCCCTTTTTGGATCAATCCGTTTACTATTCAGAAAATTCTGCTTTGGTAAGACCTCAGGCCGTGAAAAATAATATCACCACATACCGCTATGTGCTCCATTCTGCTTCCACGAAATGGTTGTATCTATTATACAATGATGACGTGATATTACGCTACAGTATAAACGTATTGCCAGCAAAACGGATCTCCCTGCTGGCAGCGATGGAATAGCAGGAAATGAAACTCTTGCTCCCTCAATTTTTACCAAAAAAGAAGCCGCCTCAAACGAGACGGCTTCATTACGTTAACCATCATAAGGTTATTCAGCGAATCTGAACTCCACACGTCTGTTGCGGGCACGACCTGCAGGAGTTGAATTATCTTCAATCGGTTTATCCATGCCATGACCGATCGTTGTAAGGCGATCACTTGCGATGCCTCGTTTCACCAGTGCAGATTTTACCGAAGCGGCGCGCTTTTCAGAAAGCAATTGGTTGCTCGCAGCTTTACCAACATTATCGGTATGACCATCAATTTCAAGTTTGATCTGTTGATACTTATTCATATACTCAACGATCTCTGTCAGTTCACGCAGTGAAGCTGCTGTAAGTGTTGCTTTGCCGGTTACAAACTGAATATTGTTTGCGTTGAATTTAGGAATAGCCGGGCAGCCACCATTTTCAGGAACACCAGCAATACCGGGACATTTATCTTCAGCATCCGCTATGCCATCTTTATCTCCGTCGGGAACAGGGCAACCGTTGTATTGGGCAACACCTTTCTCTTTCGGACATTTATCTTCGTCATCATTAATACCGTCACCATCACTATCAGGAACAGGACATCCATTATATCTTGGAGAGCCAGCCTGTTGAGGACATTTATCTTCTTCATCATTTACACCATCTCCATCACTGTCCGGAATGGGACAACCACTATATTTTGCAATACCAGGCACGGTCGGACATTTATCGAGAGAGTCTGCTATGCCATCATTGTCAGAGTCAACAATTGGTGCGGGTGGCGGTGGTGGGGGTGGTGGTAACGGAGCTGGTTTCTTTGCATTTCCAAACAACTTGAACTTAAGGCCCGCCTGGAACAACTGGTTGTAGGCATATGGAGGATTATCGCTCGGCTCCTGGATCTTGGTAAGCCCATGCGTGTACCGTCCAAACAGGCTCATCCGGCCATGTGGGAAAAATTCAATGCCACCGGTAGCGCCGATGCTTGTTCCTTTAAAATCATCTTTATTGTCCACTTTGGTTCTGCGTTCTTTTGCCCACAGACTGAAATCGAATTGAGGCCCAACCGCCAGTGCTACATAATGGCCAAGGTGGAATTTCAGCAATAATGGAACAGACAGGTAGTTGATCTGCTGATTAGAGATCTCTACGGAATTATTTTCAACGTAAGATCCCATTGTTGAGAAAAGTACTTGTGGCTCTATTGAAAACCCTTTGCTTACAGGAAAATTAAAGTACATACCAGCAGCATACCCCCACTTCCATTTTGATTCCAGCGGCAGATTGCCGCGTTCCGTTATGTTAAACCGGGAATAATTGCCGGCACCTATAAACCCGCCGGATACGGAGGGGGTGGACGTACTGTCCTGTGCTATGACACTGCAAGCCATGCCGAAGCAGGCTAACAAAGAACTGATTCTTTTCATGTTGATTTAGTTAAGTTAATGTAGTTAACAGGTTACGAATGATTGAATAAAAAAGAGATGTATTGAGCGAGGTGTTCATTGTCCGCAATAATTCAGTTGAGGTTTTTCTGATATTGGCAAAGACATTACAGTGTATACACAGACATGTATATACCGGGCAAACAGTTGTATCGTCCTGTTAATTATAGTTGCAAAACTCATTCCACAGCGGTTTTACAGCAGAACCTGTATCATGGAACGCATGCAGGTGGGAAATTTATACCCAACAGCGGCAATGAGTAAAGCGTATTAGGATAAGAAACGATCTTTTTCATGCAGGTTTCCGAGGTAAGAACGCCGCAGATTTTGTTTGCCTTTATGCCTCAATGGAAAAAGTAATTGAAAAAGATCAGGGCAATGAGACCGGGCCTTGATCTTATTTACCTCAAAGGAGAAAAGCGGTTTACCTGCAAGAAAGGTCTTTCACAAGAATACCGGAATTGTCATAGCAACAACTACAACAAGAAAAAAGAAGAGCCTGCCGACTTCCCGCATGATCAACACGCTAAATACCGTAATTTCCATTTTATAAAACGAATACACCGAACTATCATTACTTAAGTAAACAATTCATGGCATCTGACGCAAAAACACCCAAACAGTATCTGGAGGCCTTGCCAGCTGATCGGAAGCCGGCAATGACAAAACTTCGAAAAGTTATTCTGGACAATATTCCGGCAGGATTTAAAGAAGGCATGGGTTATGGAATGATAGGTTATTCGGTACCGCATTCCATCTATCCAAACGGTTATCACTGCGATCCTAAACTGCCGCTTCCATTTCTGAGTATTGCATCGCAGAAGAACTTTATTGCTGTTTACCATATGGGCATTTACGCGGATCCTTTACTGATGAAATGGTTTACGGCAGAATTTCCTAAACATTCCATTGCCAAACCGGACATGGGAAAAAGCTGTATCCGTTTCAAGAAACCGGATGCCATCCCTTATGATCTGATCGTTGAGCTTACCAAAAAAATGACGGTGAAGCAATGGATCGATCTGTATGAAAAGAATTTGAAAAAGACCTGACAACCTGATCATCCGGCGTTGGCGATCAGGGTGGAAGAAAAGACCAGAATATTCCTGTTTTGCAGAATTTTTTATTAAAAATGCGAACAATCCTTCCACAAAGCTGTATCGGTTATTCAATGGCAGGAAGTTTGTCTTAGAGCAGATATAAATTTATTCTTATGAAATATTTTCTTGCGATCTGCATAATGGGCATAGCGTTATCGGCTGCTATTCCCGCATCAGCACAGTTAAAAGGGTTTAGCATTGGACCATATGTAGAGGGAGGGTGGCCTTTATCTGATCTCAAGGAAACGCATAAGCAGGGTTTTGGCGGAGGTATTTCGGCGGACATCCGTCTCCCGGGTAAACTTGGAATTACAGGATCTGCTGGCTATATGCAGTTCAATGGTAAAACGCTGGTAGGCCCTGAAGGTGCGGAGAACAGCATTCCTGATCTGAAAGCATTTCCGATCAGGGCAGGTTTAAAATACAGGCCTGCTCCGCTTATTTATTTCAAACTGGAAGGTGGTGCGGCTAATTTCACGGGCAGCGGCGCGTCTGGTTCAGCATTTATTCTCTCTCCGGGAATAGGTCTGCGGATCCTCGGAATCGATCTACAGGCCAAATATGAAACCTGGTTGAAAGACGGGATGAATAATGCTTTCTGGGGACTCAGGGCAGGACTTAATTTATAGAAGGATTTTTTAACTCACCAATAAATCAACGTTTATGAAACATTCTTTTTACAGGCCCGGAGCTTTATTGCTTGCACTGACGATCGGGTCTGTGGCTTTTTTTTCCTGTAACAATGAAAGCAGTGGCAAAGATGGAGAAGATACTACTGCTGCTACGATTTCCCCGGTAACAGATTCTGTATCTCATTCCGGCCATGACACCGCTTCCGCTGCAATGGTTGACCATGCTGAAGCAGCCCTTAGCGGCACCAAATCCGATACAACTGTAAGCGGTCTTGCAAAGTTTGATGTCGTGAATGGAAAGGTTAAAATGGAACTTGAGATCACTGTTCCTAAAAAGGCAAATTCAACTGTAGCGGTTCACCTGCACGAGCATGGTGACTGTGGGGATTCAGGCAATGCGTCTCATGGGCACTGGAATCCAACCAGTGCACAACACGGCAAATGGGGCGAAGGCAGCTTTCACCTCGGTGATATCGGCAACGTAAAACTTGACAGCAAAGGAAAAGGAAAAACGACGGTTGAAACTGACCTGTGGACGCTTGGCGGACCCGCGGCTTCAAGTATTCTTGGTAAAGCCCTTATCATCCACAGCGGTGTTGATGATTTCAAAACCCAGCCAACCGGTAATGCGGGCTCCAGGATCGGGTGTGGAGTGATCAAATAAGGTCGAACAAAATTTCATGACATTTTATCGCAGTTGCCCGGTCTTGTATCGCAGACGGCCATAAACCAGGCATCAATGTTATAATAAAGCCGAAACCCTCCACCA
>JBEVKW010000306.1:0-54884 GCA_040509495.1 Chitinophagaceae bacterium
AACCCGGGAAAAACTGGTTGATTTTAACTTTGCTGATCCTTGCAGGATCGCTTATATCTACCTTCAATAAATTGCCGTTCCCGTTATTCGTCACCAGCAAAAAACCGGCGGGATGCCAGACGATCCCGTTCAAACCTACACCAGCGGAACTGAACCAGGTACTTTGCGCAAACACTGCTGCTTTACCCGCCTGCACTTTATAGATGACGGGTGAATAACTATCCGTAATATATATATTGCCCTTATCATCGAAGGTCAGATCATTGGCGAAATGAGCGCCGGCATATAATGCACTGAGATCGATATCATCTGATTTCTGCCCCGTAAGAAGATCGATGCCGATCAGCCGGATCATTTTCTTATAGGTGGAGGAATCGCTGTACTTACTGTAGTTGGCATCACCGGTGCATACCCAGAGTTTATCTCCGTGCACTTTCATACCGTAGCTTGATTTGAGTGAGCTGTCGGCCAGTATCTCGGTATACTGTCCAGCACTATCCACCTTACCGATGGTCGCTTTACGGGCGGAAGAAACATAGAAAACATTCCGCTTTGCATCGAAGGTGACGCCCTCAGGATATGTTTCGTCGGCAGTGAACTCGATACGTTTCGTTTGTGAATAGGTGTCATTGAACAGAGAGAAGCTGAAAACAAGGAGGATCATTATTTTTAAAGACATACAATTATTTTTTTTGTTCAACACAGTAGATAATTCCATTGGCATCATCAGAGATGAATACCGCGCCATCTGCGGCGATGGTGAGCCCGGCTGGTCTTCCGAAACGGGTGCGTTTATTACGATCATAAAATCCTGAAAGGAAATCGACCGCACGCACTGCTTTCCCATTTTCAAAAATGATCCGCTGTACTTTAAAGCCGTCCGGATTTTTTTTATTCCATGAGCCATGCCAGCACACAAGTCCATCATCTTTCAAACTGTCGGGCACCATTGCTGAATTACCAAAGAACTGGAAAGCGATTGGTGCGCTGTGAGCAGGGAATTCAAGTATTGATGGTTCAGTAGTTTTTGCATAAGCCTGCTTTGTCGTGCCAGGCGGATCTTCCCTGGTTTCATCTGCTTCCTGCTTCGCATACACAAGCGGCCATCCATAATCTTTATCCTGTTTGATCTCATTCAATTCTTCAGGTGGCCAGTTGTCGCCCTTCGCATCTCCACCATTGTCGACTCCAAACATGGTTTGGGTAACAGGACTCCAGTCAAACCCGATCGTATTGCGCAAACCTCTTGCCCATACGACCCGTTTCCAGCTCGATGTATCGATCTGCAGCATGGTCGCATTTTCTTTATTGGTTTCCATGCAATCGTTACAGGTACTTCCTACAGACAGGTATAATTTGCCATCGGGCCCGAACGCCATAGTGCGGTTGCCATGCTGACCGCCATCAGGCAGGTCATTGAGCAGCCATTGTTCTGCACCTACGGTGCCATCCGGTTTTAATGGATATCGCTTAAGATCCCGGTTGCTGCACAGGTACATCCATCCATTATGCAAAGCAATGCCATGCACGCCTTTGAACTCGCTGATGATGGTTTGAAGCTCATCGAAACGATGATCTCCGTCCGTATCCTTGAGCAGCAACACATCGCCCGCATCCCGGCGCGTGATATATAATTCTCCCTGTTGCCCGTTTGCCAACATCCTCGGTTTGCCCAGCCCGGATGCTGCCACTGTAACCTTCCATCCATTAGGAACTTTTAACTGATTGATCATTGACGGAGTAAAGTCAACATGTTGCGGATAGTTCGTAGTGTGATTGATGTTCACTATTTCAGGAGGAGGGGCACCCTTTTGCGCGTTGGAGACAAATGTCGATAATACCGCAATTGCCGGTAAGAGTATTCTTGCGATCATAAATTTTATTATAACCATAAAAGTCAAATCAGGTGCCAATGATCGGATGATGATTGGCACAAGCGAAGCTTATCGCCTGATTGGAAGGCTGACTGACCTTTAGCTGATGCATCAACCAGGAAGGGAACGACTGCTGAGAAAAGCATGAAGCAATCGCCTTCGGCCATCAAGAAAACAGCACGCAATGAAACTTTCTGTAAATAGCGCGGTAAGTAATTTTGCAGCGCACAGATTTCGTGTGACAAGGGAAAGCTGGTTACAGCATGCAGGGGCATAATACACACATTAGGGTTCATTATGCCCTGTCGCGTTCGAACGGGTTACTCAGTTATGCGACTGGCGGGCTATCCGCATCAGTACACCATTACTTTTTCTGTCGACTTGATCTGGTCGGCCAGCAGTGAAATGATATATGTTCCTTTTCCGAAGCGTGACAAGTCAAGCCTGAATCCCTGGGCGCCGGTAAAGAAATGATTTTCTTTCAGCACCACTTTGCCGTTTGCATCGATCACCTGCACATTGACCGGCTTGTTGCTCGCGATGTTTGTGTTGATGAAGATCGATCCGGTGGTCGGATTGGGTGATACGGTGAACTGGGCGTTTGGAGCGTTCGTGGTGATACTGACCACACGGGTGTAAATGAAGGATCCATCGATATCCACCTGTTTGATGCGATAGAAATTGACACCTCGATCCGGTTTCGGATCTTTTGCCTGGTAGCGGTTTTCAAGATTACTGTTTCCAACGGCTGTGACAATGTCTATCATGCTCCAGGTACTTCCATCGCCGGATCGCTCTATGATAAACTTACTCGCGTTCTGTTCAAGGGACGTGATCCACGAAAGAATCACGACGTTTTCTGCCGGCTGGTACTGGGCGTTGTAGGAAAGAAAGGTAACGGGTAAGGTTGAACATATGGCTGCCGCAGTAGCGCTGTTGCGGGGCGCTGGCGTATTGACGACGAAGTCGGTACTATTGTTATTGGCATCTGTACATCCGTTGCCTGCCCGGAATAGGGCGGTTGTAACTGAAGGACTGGACGCGTTGCCGGAACCTTCCCGGCAGGATGCCGTTACTCCCACTCCGACAAAGTCGACAATGGCCGTCCCAACCGGACATAATCCTGACAAAACGGTTGTATTATTTGTCAAAGCAACTTTACATGCCGTAGCACTCATCGCGATCACACCCGAAACATTTGGGGTAGGTATGGTATTGACACCATTACTTCCTGCGCCCTGTGCAATCAGGTAGAATTGCCCGGGTTGAAGCGTGAAATTGGAAAGGGCGGTTATTTGCCAGGCCGTGCCGGTCGCCGCAGTATATTGTATAGCCCAGCCATTCAGGTTCTGCGCTGCATCCCCAGCATTAAATATCTCTATATAGTCATTTTTGTACGAAGAACATCCCGCAGTGCCGCAGCCCGCACCACCATAGATCTGGCTGATCACCACTTTTGCCTGAGCAGAGGCAGACAGGTGTGCGAATGACATCATGATGCCGAGGACATACACTTTGGTTTTGGTCATATTCGATTAGCTTTAGGAAGTGTGTTAATAGCAGGGATAATAATTTGTATCAATTAAGGTGCCATTCCAGCCGCAGGCGTTTGTGCATCGCGTCAAAACGCAGGCTGCAGATTCCCTTCTACTGAGATCTTAGTTGAGTTCTCTGTAATCGTTCACTGACCTTTATGACGAACTCTGCCAGGCCCACTCTTCCTGCCGGTATTGGCGGGTGGCTTCAGCGGCTGGAGCAAACGCAGGGAGTGTCCGTCGGCCATCCGACTCTTGGCATAGATATTTATTTAATACTCAAAAGCCTGTTGCATGAGCTTAGCCAAATACAGAGAGAAACGATCCAAAGAGAAAACGCCGGAGCCCTTCGGCGGAAAGTCCAACGGCAACGAATTGCGGTTCGTCATACAAAAGCATGATGCATCTCATCTGCATTATGATTTTCGCCTGGAGATGAAAGGTGTGCTGAAGAGTTGGGCAGTACCGAAAGGTCCATCCACTGATCCGGAGACCAAACGCCTTGCCATGATGGTGGAAGATCATCCTTACGATTACAGGGATTTTGAAGGCGTGATCCCGAAAGGCCAGTACGGTGGCGGCACAGTGATCGTTTGGGATGAAGGAACTTATCAACCTGTTGATCCGGTGGACAAGGATATCAGGAAGCAGGAAAAGCAACTGCTACATCAGTTGCATGCCGGTAAATTGAAGATAACGCTCAAAGGCAAAAAGCTCAAAGGAGAGTTTGCCCTGGTAAAAGCTCATGGCAGGGGAGAGAATGGCTGGTTATTGATGAAGCTTGAGGATAAATATGCATCGACGGCAGATATCACTTTAAAAGACAAATCCGTGATCTCAAAAAAGACCATTGCACAGATGGAAAAATCACCTGACCGTATATACGGAGCGAAAGCTGCTAAAAAAAACTCCGACACAAGCAAGAAGTCCAACGCCCCCGCAAAAGCAAAAACGGTGAAGAAACTGGCGGAGCAAATAGATGAAGGCAGATCATCTGCCAGGAAAAAAGGAAAAGCATCCATTCCTTCCTTGTTAAAAGGAACTCCCAAACAGGCTTTCTATACAACGTTGGCACCGATGCTTGCTACGCTGGTTGACCAGCCGTTTGATGCGGAAGGCTGGCTTTATGAAGTGAAATGGGATGGATATCGTGCCGTTGCATTTCTTAATAAAACAAAAGCAGAATTAAAATCGCGCAACAATAAATCATTCAACGAAAAATTCTACCCCATCTATGATACATTAAAAGCGCTGAAATTACAGGCTGTACTGGATGGAGAAGTAGTGGTGGTTGGCGAAAACGGACAGGCGAACTTCGGAAACTTGCAGAACTGGCGAAGTGAAGCCGATGGCGATCTTCTGTATTATGTATTTGACATATTATGGCTCGATGGCCACGATCTTAAAGATCTTCCCTTATACGAACGAAGACAGATCCTGGAAGCGATAATGCCCGATCATCCGCAGATCAAGCTAAGCAGCGTTTTTGAAACTTCAGGTATCGAGTTTCTTGAAGCTGCCAGGCAAATGGGCCTTGAAGGGATCATGGCAAAAAAGAAGGACAGTGAATACCGGGTGAAGGATCGTACGCGCGACTGGTTGAAGATAAAAGCGAATAAACGCCAGGAGGTAGTGATCGGTGGTTTTACGCGGAATGAAGGCACTGCCAAGAAGTTCAGCAGTTTACTGGTAGGCGTGTTCGATCAGAAGAAAAACTTTGTCTACACCGGCAAAGTAGGCACGGGATTCAATGATCAGCTGCAGACCGACATGATGAAGCAGTTCAAGCCTTTGATCATCGATAAGCCTCCATTCTCTGAAGAACCTGATGTGAACAAACCATCCAGGTTTCGGCCGAATCCTCCACATGCATCTGTTACCTGGCTAAAGCCAAAGTTGATCTGTGAGGTAAGCTTTGCAGAGATCACCAGCGACGGTGTGATGAGACATCCGTCATTCGATGGAATGCGGGAAGATAAAAAGCCAAAAGATGTAGTGATGGAAATCGAGAAACCTGCTAAAGAACTTGTGGCAGAGGATCATTCAAAGATCATTGCGCCAAGGGGAAAGTCGGGCAGAAAAACATTGCTGAATCCAAGCGAAATATCGCAGGTCAAAAAGATCGGAGGACATGAACTGAAGTTCACGAATCTTAATAAGATCTTCTGGCCAACTGAGAAGATCACAAAAGGAGAATTGATCAATTATTACTACCAGATTGCACCTTACCTGTTGCCTTATCTGAAGGACCGGCCAGAGTCCATGAACAGGTATCCGAACGGCATCAAGGGGAAAAGCTTTTATTTTAAGAACGTAAAGGGCAAAGTGCCCGACTGGATGCAGACGTATGATATATACAGTGAGACCGACAAAGAACACAAGGAATATCTGGTGGCAAATGATGAAGCCACCCTGCTTCACATGATCAATATGGGTTGTATTGAGTTAAATCCATGGACAAGTACGATACATAAACCGGATCATCCAACCTTCTGTATGATCGATCTCGATCCGGATAAGAATACATTCGACCAGGTGATAGAAGCAGCGCAGGTAACGAAAGCTATCCTGGATGATCTCGGCGTTCCATCTTATTGCAAAACCAGCGGTTCTACAGGTTTGCATATCTACATTCCTTTTGGTAACAAATATACCTATGAACAAAGCAAAGAATTTGCAAGGATCATTGCCACTTTAGTGAACAGGGAGCTGCCCAGGTTCACTACGCTCGAAAGACAGATCTCCAACCGCAAGGGAAAAATGTATATTGATTTTCTGCAGAACAGGGCACATGCCACCATCGCATGCGCCTATTCCGTAAGACCAAAGCCGGGCGCCACAGTGTCAATGCCGCTGGAGTGGGATGAAGTAAAGAAAGGATTGAAGATGTCTGACTTCACTATCGCTAACGCGATCGACCGGGTTAAAAGTAAGGGAGATATTTTTAAACCTGTGCTGGGTAAAGGTATCGACCTGAAGAAAGTGATTTCGAAAGTAGCGGCAAGGGCAGATGAAGACGACGATGAACAGGCGAAATAACTTCATTGTTTTACCCGCATATCTCATCTCATGCGGCAATATCTAAACAAGAGGCCAACACCGATGAAGGTAAACGTATAGACATAGATAGTCTTAAAATATGTGCGCGTCTCCCGTTTGAGAAATTGCTTGCACATTACTGGTAAAATTTACAACGCAGGTAACCGGTAAGAAGTCATTTCCTCTTTGCGGTCTGCAGGGCATGTCTTTTGATATTCAACAGTAAAAACCAAATTATGCGATTGATATTTTTAGCAACGGCTGTATTGGCAGGAGGACTTCTTCTTCAGTCTTGCAACAACGAAAGTGACACGACAAACGGCGCAACAGACTCTGCGAGTAAAGGCAGGTCTGCTGATATTAAAACGGATGGATTGCATCCCAAAGACCCCAAGCCTGAATGGGCACCTGATATCGATGATGAAATGTGGGCTGTCATGCTGAAACTGCAGTCATTCAATGCACCCCCATTAGAGTCCTTATCGCCGGCTGAAGCGCGGAAGCAACCTACGCCAACAGATGCGGTAAAAGCATTGATGCAGGAAAATAATATCGCGATGCCTCCATCCGGTGTAGATACCAGCGGGAAAGAGATCCCCGTCAAAGGCGGTACGATCCATGCCCGTATCTACACACCAAAAACAATGGACAGCCTGTTGCCGGTTATCGTGTATTATCATGGTGGAGGTTGGGTAATTGCAGATCTCGATGTGTATGATGCATCACCGCGTGCGCTGGCAGAACAGACCGGTGCGGTGGTGGTATCCGTTCATTATCGCCAGGCTCCTGAAAACAAATTTCCAACGGCACATGAAGATGCATTTGCGGCTTACCAGTGGGTGTTGAAGAATGCAACATCTTTCAAGGGTAATCCAAAGAAAGTAGCGGTGGCAGGTGAAAGCGCTGGTGGCAATATGGCTTGCAATGTTAGCATTATGGCAAGGGATAGAAAGATAATGCTGCCGGCGGGGCAACTGCTCGTGTACCCGGTAGCGAATAACGATATGAATAGCGAATCGTTTCAAAAATATGCCAACTCCAAACCTTTAAGTAAACCGCTGTTGGAATGGATGGTAAAACAATACCTTACTGATCCGGCGAAAGCGGCAGCTCCACGGATCGCACTGGTCAAAGCGGATCTGAAAGGATTGCCTTCAACGACGATCATTGCCGCGGAAATAGATTTGCTCGCGACGGAGGGAAAGTTGTTGGCAGATAAATTAAAGGATGCCGGCGTTGAAGTGAATTATAAAATGTACAATGGAGTCACCCACGAATTTTTTGGAATGGCAACCGTTGTACCGGATGCAAAAGATGCACAGGCAGTAGCCGCTTCAGACCTCAAAAAAGTGTTGAAGTAATTCCTTTGGGAGAAACTTCGAAGGTGTCTCAGCACGAAAAAAGCCTTTGGTATGATAGAAATTCTTTACGAAAAAGGATTCCATCGTACCGAAGGCTTTGATCATTTACGGTATTTTGGTAAGCCACAGATGAAGTAGCTTTTTTCTCTTTCACTAACCCCTCGCGTTACGTTACTCCCGGCCGGCCTCAATAAAAAATGTTGGCGGAAGGAAATCTCACCTTTCGGAACATTTCTAAAATGTTGACTGTCACTTAAATATATCGGTAGGAATCGTGCGGAAACGATGAGTTCCAGGGGATCGATCGATGCCATTGCCCTACCGCATTGCCAAAAAAAGTTTGTCCGGGTAAAAAGAAAAGATATCTTTGACGTGTACTAGCTAAGTAGTACACTAAATCACAGACATGGTTAGCATTCAAAATTTATCGTTTGCCTACAAGAAAAAGCCTGTATTCGACGGCCTGAATCTGAGCTTCCACGCGGGGCATGTGTATGGCCTGCTTGGCAAGAATGGCACCGGCAAGTCAAGCCTGCTGCGAAACATCGCCGGGCTCTTATACCCACAGAAAGGAACGATCTCGGTGAATGGGTTTAACCCTGCCGACAGGCTTCCTGTCTTTCTTCAGGATGTCTTCATGGTGCCGGAAGAATTCTATCTCCCGGATATTCCTGTTCCTGATTTCATCAGCAGTTATGTTCCATTTTATCCGCGGTTCAACAGTGATAAGTTCAGGGACTATATTTCCGTTTTTGAGATTCCGTCAGACAGTACGCTACAGAATATGAGTTACGGCCAAAAGAAAAAAGTGCTGATCTCTTTTGCGCTGGCCAGTAATGCTAAACTGTTGCTTATGGATGAGCCCACGAATGGCCTCGACATTATGAGTAAAAGTCAGCTCAGAAAGATTCTTGCCCAGGCACTGGATGAGGAGCGCTGCATTATCATCAGCACACACCAGGTAAAAGATCTCGAGAACCTGATCGATCGCATCACCGTTATCGATGACGGGAAGATTCTTTTTGATCAAAATGTGGAAGAGATCTCAAGAAAGCTATCCTTCCGTTTTGCTGTTGACGAAGCTGATCTTGCTACCGCCCTTTATAGCGAATCTTCTCTTGCTGGAAATGTGATCGTAACCCCAAGCCGTGAGGAAGATGAAACCAGGATCGATCTGGAACTTCTCTATAAAGCCATCGTTACAAACAGTGGTAAAATGACCAAACTGTTTCATCCGTAAATCTCTTTTATGAACCAATTCTTTAGTTTCAGAAGATTTTCTTTACTGGTATCAAAACACTGGGCCGATAACAAAAAGCGTTATTTATTATCAGTAACAGGTTTTGCCCTGTTACTTATCGTCTGGTTTATTTTTACGATCCTTGTTGATCCGCATACCCCGATGCAACAGGAGATTCAGATCCTTACTTTCTTTTTTTCGCTTTTTGGTACGGGGGCCTTTTATGCCAGCCAGTATTTCCGGGATCTTGGATCCAGGGCGAAAGGAATAAATTTTCTCCTGGTACCCGCCTCTGCATTTGAAAAGATACTTTGCAGTATCCTGTTCACACTGGTCATTTTCTTCAGTGTATTCACCGCTGTTTTTTATTTGGTGGATATCCTGATGGTGACAATATCCAACCAGTTCACGGCGGCGCACGATCCGTTGAGGCAGGAGAGTGTTATTAATGTTTTCCGGGCGGCCATTCTGCCATTTGATGAAATGTCAACACTTAATGTGCTGCTGATCTTTGCTGCGGTGCAATCCATTTTCCTGCTCGGTTCTGTTTATTTCGCGAAATACAGTTTCATTAAAACGATCATCAGCAGTTTTGTGGTCTTCTTTCTCCTCTTCTGTTTGATCTATTTATTATACGAGCACCTGATGCCACGCGGCGGGTATGTGGACGGTTTTCTTACCTCGTACCGTGTGACCGTCAATGGTACTGATGATCACCTGGTAAGGGTTCCCAATTGGATAGGCGACGTAGTTCATTTTATGCTGGTGTATGGGATCACGCCATTCCTTTGGGTAGTGAGCTACTACCGGTTGAAGGAAAAACAAGTATAGCCTTTAAAAAAATTATCATGCAATTCAGAGAATCAAGAGCGATATACCTGCAGATAGCTGATTTCATCTGTGAACATATTCTGCTAAAGAAGTGGAAAATAGATGAACGTATTCCCGCAGTGCGTGAACTGGCGGTGCAACTGGAAGTCAATCCCAATACCGTTATGCGCACCTATGAATTCCTGCAGGGACAAAATATCATTTATAACCAGCGGGGTATCGGATACTTCGTGAGCGCTGGCGCCATTGAGTATGCAACGCAATACCGCAAGGCCGAGTTCATTGAAAAAGAACTTCCGAATATTTTCCGCAACATTTACCTGCTGGACATGGATATCGATGAGCTAAAGCCGCAGTACGAAAAGTTCAAAAAACAACACTTCAAATAACCTTATAACCGCCTCGTTATGAAAAAGAGTAACAAAATATTGTTCGGTGGTTTTCTCACCCTGATCTTACTGGTCACAGGAATCCATATCTCACTTTATGCAAAATATAATAGTGGTCATTATACCGTGTATCAGCCTGGCGGTAAAGATAAACTGCCTCCGATGCAGTCTTTTCCCAATGTACCGGTGGTGATAATCCGCAATAGCAATGCCGTTATTTCATTCGGCGATTCATTGTCGGCAGAGAAGGGTAAGGAGAAATTCATCCAGTATGTGCAACAAGGGGATAGTCTTCTTATAATGCCCCGGAATGAAAAAGAAGGTTTCAGAAATCGCGGTCCTGTAAAATTGATATTGCCGTACAATATTTCCTTATCGGCATATAATTCCAGCATCTCTTTTGAAAAAGGTAAGGGAAATGCTATGGCAAATCCATCTATCTATCTCTATAACTCGGATGCCATCTTTGCTTTTTCCGCTAAGCCCATCCGGTTAGGACATGTTAAAATAAATGCGTCAGAGAATTCAAATGCGGTTTTCCATAGAAGTATCCAGATCGATCACCTCGACGTTCAATTAAAAAATTCTTCTATCGAGGACGAAGCGGGCGATATTGCTCAGCTATCCATCGCAACGGATTCAACATCGCAATTGATACTTCAGTCCAAACACTTATTAAAAGCAACAATCACTTCGATCCCTAACAACCCCTAATAATCAGGTCATCGGTTAACCCTTCCTGGCTACGTTCACGTGCCAATTGGCAGCGCCATGCCCTGACAAGACCCAAACAAATCAAACTACCATGAAACCATTAACCTTATCCTTCTGTTTTATCTTTTTCTTCACAGGCCTGATGGCACAAAATACAGGAAAGCTGTCCGGAATAATTTTGAAAGACGGGAGGCCTGCAGAAGGCGCAACCATCAGCCTTTTGCGTGCTAAAGACTCTTTGACCGTTAAGCTTTCAGCAACAAATAAAGAGGGCGCTTACTTCTTTGAAAATATTGGCAGCGGCCAATACCTTATTTCTGCTACTTCTGTGGGGCATCAGAAAGCCTGGTCGGGACTGATACAACTTTCACCGGAGGTATCCAATGCCACGGTGCCGTCCCTGCAGCTTGTTCCGGTAAGCAAGGATCTTGCGGCCGTGACGGTCTCTTCAAAGCGACCTTTAGTTGAGCAGCGAATTGACCGGATGATCGTTAACGTGGAAGCATCCATTACCAACATAGGAACCTCCGCGTTGGAAGTACTGGAAAAAGCACCTGGCGTTACAGTGGATCGTGATGGGAATATCAGCCTGAAAGGAAAAGAAGGCGTATTGATCCTGGTAGATGGCCGGCCCACACAACTAAGCGGGGCAGACCTGGCGAATCTCCTTCGTAATATGAACTCCAGCCAATTGGATCAGCTCGAGATCATGACCAATCCTCCTGCCAGGTACGAGGCTGCCGGTACGTCCGGCATCATCAATATCAAGACAAAGAAATCTGTCACTGCAGGCTTTAATGGCGCTGCAAGTGTCGCTTATTCCCAGGGAAAATATCCAAAAACAAACGAAGGTTTTAATTTCAATTACAGGAATGCAAAACTGAATGTATTCACCAATCTCAGCCATAATTATCAGAAAAGATTCCAGGTAATGAATATCGACAGGAATATCCTTAGTGATATCGATCATTCGATTGTGAAGATCTTCAACCAGGTAACGACCAGGAATTCTAAGGGTAATGCTTACAATGCAAAGTTCGGAGTTGATTTCTTTGCCGATAAACGGACAACTTTGGGAGCTGTTGTCAATCTCAATGCAAGGGAGATGTTGTCCGATAACCCCAATGTTACCCGGATCTCCAATTCCTCCAAACAGCTGGAAACACTCACAGAGGCATTTGTCAATACAACAACTGATTGGAAAAGCATCAGTGCAAACCTGAACTACCGCCGTATATTAAATCAGAAGGGCAGAGAGATCACTTCAGATATAGACTTCGTAAAGCACAGCACGGATAATGATCAGTTCATGGTCAATTCTTACACCGATGCAGCAGGGAACCCGTTGAGCAAGGCTGATACGCTGACAGGACTATTACCCCAGCAAATAGATGTGTACAGTGCCAGGGTGGATTATCTTCATCCATTTGGTAAAGATGCAAGATTTGAAGCGGGTATCAAAACAAGCGTCGTTGAAACGGATAATAATGCCCGTTACGACAGTGTGCAATACGGGCAGATCATTCCCGATTTGAACCGAAGTAATCATTTCATTTACCAGGAAAATATCAACGCAGCCTATCTGAACTTAAGCACTCCGCTTTCGAAGAAGATCAGTGCGCAGTTTGGGTTACGGATGGAGAATACGAATGCGACCGGGCGGCAGAGATCAACCGGGGAACATTTCAGCAGGCATTACACCCAGCTGTTTCCCACCGCATACTTCCAGTATAAGGTAAATGATAAAAATAATCTTGGAGCAAATTTCGGAAGACGTGTTCGCCGGCCAAATTATCAAAGCCTCAATCCTTTTATCCGTTTCCTCGACAGGTATACCTATAGCCAGGGCAATCCCAACCTGAAGCCTTCTATCAGTAATAATGTGGAGCTCACTCATACGTGGAATAACCAGGTGACTACTACGCTCAACTATACGAATGTAAAGGACATTATCCAGGAAGTGATCCAGCAGAAAGGAGAGGAGGCATACAATATGCCGGAAAACGTCTCATCGCTGAATTCGGTGGGGCTGTCTGTTAATGCAAACACACCCGTTGCGAAATGGTGGACGAGTAACATCAACATCAATGTGAATTACGACCAGTATAAAGGTGTTATCAGCAATGATGCGATCAAACTGTCAGCTACCAGTTTTGCAATAAACGGCAGCCAGCAGTTCAAAATAAGCAAAACATTTACGGCCGAATTGAATGGAATGTTCAGAAGCGGATGGCTGGAGGGCGTGATACGGACTAAGCCGGTTACGGTTATCGGGGCCGGAGTAAGCCAGCAGATCTTAAAGGGCAAAGGAACTATCCGCCTGACTGCACGTGACATCTTTTACAGTCAGAAGATGAACGGTAAAAGCCGGTATGCCAATGTAGACGTGAATCTCCGGCAACGTAGCGAAACGCGAATCGTAACGATCGGCTTCACCTACAATTTCAGCAAGGGCAAAAAAGTAGCACCCGTCAAAAGGACGAATGGCAGCGCAGGTGAAGAACAGAACAGGATCGGGCAGTGACCATTAAGAATGGCCGCAATGCTATGAAGTTAATGTCTGGCGCAGGTTCCCACAGATCACTCAGATAATTTCCTGTCGTTAAGAATTGATCTGCGGGATCTGCGTATCCAAATACGGAAGTACGTATCCTCTCCCATGATAATGTTGTATGTGCAACGATTATGTCTGCGAGATCTGTGGAAACCTAAGGTCGAGACAAACTTATATTCTTTATACTAACATGCTAATAAATGAATAATCCCGTTATCAAAACCAACGCGCTCTCGTACTATTATTCCGCGCGGGAAAAAACCTTATCAGAAATCAACCTCCGCGTAGAGCGTGGCAGTATCTACGGCTTTCTTGGACCCAATGGCTCGGGCAAGACGACCACCCTCAGCCTGATCCTCGGTTTACTGGATTCACCCGAGGGCAGCATCGAAGTATTCGGTCAGCATCTGCATTCAGACAGAGTTGGTGTGCTGAAAAAAATAGGCTCTCTGATCGAGTCGCCATCTTTGTACGGGCATTTAACAGCCAAAGAGAATCTGCATGTATACAGGGCGGTTTATGGTGCCTCAAAAGCAAGGATCGATGAAGTGCTGCATATTGTTGGGCTCGGCGATACCGGGAAGAAAACGGTCAGGAAATTCTCCCTGGGGATGAAGCAGCGGCTTTCCATTGCACTGGCGCTTTTGCCTGATCCTGAATTACTCATCCTCGACGAACCTTCCAATGGACTGGATCCCGCCGGCATCATCGAGTTGCGTGAGCTCATCAAGAAACTGAACAGGGAACACGGCATGACCATACTTATTTCCAGTCATCTTTTAGGTGAAGTAGAAAAAATGGTCACTCATGTCGGGATCATTTTGAAAGGAAAAATGTTATTCCAGGGCACGTTGTCGGATCTTCATTCCTTTCAGCAAAAAGGCGCGAAGTTACTGGTCAATACATCAGATAACAACACGGCCTGTGAACTGCTGCGTGATCACCAGCCTGAAAACAAAGACGGCCATGTCTCCATTGCTTTTCACAGTCTGCAGCAGGTGGCAAAGATTACCCGCACGCTGACGCAACACGGACTTGATGTATATCTTATCAGTCCTCAAAAAAACGATCTGGAACAATTATTTATTGACCTTACCTCTTCACAATCATGAGCCTTATAATATCCCTTCGATCAGAAATCCTTAAATCAAAACGTACGTCAGCCTTTTACTTTACATTGATCGGCGCTGCGGTGATCCCTTTTACGTTGTTGGTCAATATTCTTGCAGATGGACTGCCGGAAGAAGGGAAGACCAGTAAAGATCCTATCAACGCAATGTTCAATTTATCATCGGGGATGAACGGTCTCGTTCTGTTCCCCCTGTTTATTATACTGATCTGTACGCTTCTTCCACAGATAGAATTTAAAAACTCTACCTGGAAGCAGGTATTCACCTCGCCTCAAAAAAAGGAAGACATTTTCGTAGCCAAGTTTCTGAGCATTCATTTGCTGATGGTCTTGTTCCTGGTAGCAACACATTTGTTCATATGGGTAGTCGTGCTCATCTCACACTTCCTGTTGCCCCAGTTCAATATTCTCCATCATTCATTTGATGCAGGCAAAGTATTGGAGGATAACGCCCATGCTTATCTGTCAACTCTTGGTATCTGCGCCATTCAATTCTGGATCGGGTTGAGATCCAGGAATTTTATCATTCCGGTAGCCATTGGTTTAGTGCTATGGTTTCTTGGGACATTGCTGGTGCTGGAATATAAATCGTCTGCTTCACCTTATTTCCCCTACAGTTTTCCGGCCATACGTTTTTCGCCGCTGTTCAGTTCCAGGCTTGACCAGGTTGAGTGGACATCATTCGGATATTCTTTCCTCTTCCTGGCCATTGGCTTTTCAGATTTCAGGCGAAGGAGAAAACTTAAATAAGTAGTGACCGCACATTCCTTCATTTCCGCGAACAGAGGTAAAACAGACTGTTCATTCAACCGTAATGGTACAACACCAAAACATGGGAGCTTCAATCGTTGATCTTCCTATAGCCTTTATTAATTCCCATTTTATGACGATGAAATTCCTGCGCTCAACTATTTCCCAGCTTCAAAAGTCTTCATTCGGATCTGCATTGATATTGTTGTTGTTCACGTCCGGATGTAGACAACAACCGGAAAAGATGCCATTCAACAAGGATCTGAATACAAAGAAAACCTCGATCAAAGGAAAAGTTCACAACTGGCCGACGGATACCGTCTACTTTGCAACCTTTACCTTTCATTCACCCTATTCCACTACAGAAGGTTTTCAGTTGCTGACACCGGAAAGAACCTTTGAACAGATCTTTGGCCAGGTAAATGAACCTTTCATTGTTTTTCTGACACCAGAGCGAAAGTTCCTTGACCTGAGAAATGATGTATTATTCGAGAACCTGACGGATAAATACTACAGGGGATACTGCCAGAAATTTTATGATTACCCAATTACAACTTACCTGGTAGAGCCGGGGTCTGAAACCAATGTTGAGCTGACCAAAACAAAACGCTATGATAAAACGCTGATTGAATTCTCCAATGCCAATAAGTATAACTCGGAATTTTATCAGACAACATTTGAGCTGGATAACGGATTTGATGCAGTACTGGATGCGCGGGCTAACGCCGCATTGAAAGACTTAAAAAACATTGACCAGGCGATCAGGAATTGGAATGATAAAGTACAAGAATTATTGGTCGGATTAAACAAAGAGCAGCCATACATAAGCCCGTATTTGTATAAATACACAAAATCGGAAATTGAATTTGGTGGCAAAAAGGAATTTCTCCGGTATTTACTGCTAGATCACAAAGACGAAGCTGCAGCTCTGTTCGCTAATCAAATCCCGGAAGACATCAATACCGTGATTGAGTTTGATAAAGACAACGTGGATCATGCTACGATGTTAAGCCAGGAATATAATGAGTTTCTGGAGCTGTACCTGACTTTCAAACTCAGTAAGCAGAACAGTAAATTAATTACATATAAAGCGTTCGATGAAGAGAAGTTCGCGTTTGCTTTACAGGAACTTCCGAAGGCATCGGGATATTATTACCTGGCAAATAACCTGCTGCATATAAGTCCGAATGTAAATACAAAGCAGCTTGTTGCCCGGCTCGCCGCACTGTACCCTAAGGGTGACTTGAATGATAAGTTGGTGGAAAAATACGGGAAATAACAAATGGAAAACGACATATATATGCGGGTCGCATATCGGTTTCCGGTAACGGTCTTTCATAAAGATCGGACTGCAGCAACGGTGAATTACAGCAGCCGTTGCTGTTTGGTTTATGTTGATTCAGAAAGCCGGTTCTTTTACACCTTCAGTTATTGATTCTTCAAGCGGATATGACTGTCTAACTTCATTCGGACACAAACGGATTTGTTGCAGTGTTCGAACGGATGCGAACCTGTTATTCGACGGGTGGCAGTGACCATCAGACACGATCTTCTTTGCTCAAACCGCGCTGCTGTCCATATCCTAACCCCGCCCATTTCCCCTACCTTTGCTCAAATTAAAACCCGATTGCATGGCAGCCCGTACAGACCTGTTCAATAGCCCGGATTACTTTAACGTGGACGAATTGCTGACAGAAGAGCAAAAGCTCATCCGTGAGTCCGTTCGCAGTTATGTAAAAAAAGAAATATCACCGATCATCGAGGAGTATGCACAGAAGGCAGCATTTCCTGAGCAGATCGTGAAACAACTGGGCGATCTGGGATGTTTTGGTCCCACCGTGCCCGTGGAATATGGTGGCGGAGGACTTGATTATATATCTTATGGATTGATGATGCAGGAACTGGAAAGGGGAGATAGCGGTGTCCGTTCGACTGCGTCAGTGCAGGGTTCGCTGGTAATGTACCCGATCTATGCCTATGGCAACGAGGAGCAGCGCAATAAATACCTGCCTAAACTGGCGAGTGGCGAATGGTTAGGCTGCTTCGGCCTTACCGAGCCCAATCATGGAAGTGATCCAAGCAGTATGCTCACCAATATCCGCGATGCGGGTGATCATGTGATCCTGAATGGTGCGAAGATGTGGATCAGCAACGCGCCGTTTTCTCAGGTGGCGGTGGTTTGGGCAAAAGACGAAGAAGGTATTGTAAGAGGGGTGATCGTTGAACGCGGAATGGAAGGTTTCTCAACGCCGACCACCCATGGCAAATGGAGTCTGAGGGCTTCCGCCACAGGTGAGCTGGTTTTTGATAATGTTAAAGTGCCAAAGGCAAACATACTTCCTAATGTGCAAGGATTAAAAGGCCCATTAGGATGCCTTACGAAAGCGCGTTATGGTATTGCCTGGGGTGCGATCGGTGCGGCGATGGATTGCTACGATACTGCGCTTCGCTACTCCAAAGAACGCGAGCAATTTGGCCGCCCGATCGGTGGATTCCAGCTGCAGCAAAAAAAACTTGCCGAAATGGTCACAGAGATCACGAAAGCGCAACTGCTTAACTGGCGCCTTGGCGTTCTGATGAGTGAAGGCCGGGCAACTCCCCAGCAAGTGAGTATGGCCAAACGCAATGCCTGCGAAGTAGCCACCAATATCTGCCGCGATGCCCGCCAGATGCTTGGTGGTATGGGTATCACCGGCGAATACCCCGTTATGCGCCACATGATGAACCTCGAAAGCGTGATCACCTATGAGGGTACGCATGATATTCATTTGCTGATCACGGGAATGGATGTAACGGGGATGAATGCGTTCAAGTGATTCATTGCCGTTCACAATTGATCGTAATACGGACTGGATCACGAGCTATCACTTTCAATAATAAAGAGCGTTCAATTGGCTTTTAATCGGTCAACGGTGAGCGGATAACGGAAAATGCTCAATGATCAAAACCAGCAAGGGTATAAATATGAAGATATTCCTCATTGGCTTTATGGGCTCGGGTAAAACCCATCGCGGACGGCAATTGAGCCAGAAGCTGAACCTTCCGTTCTTTGACCTGGATGAACAGATCGTGAATTCAGAGGGAAAGTCGATCAACGAGATCTTTGCAGAGGAAGGTGAGGAGATGTTCCGGCAAAAGGAGAAGGAAGTGCTGAATATCATTACGGAAAGTCACTCTTCCTTTATTATGGCTTGTGGCGGAGGTGCGCCGTGTTATTTCAACAACATCGAGTATATGAATCAGTCTGGTGTGACGGTGTGGTTGAATACGCCCCTGCCTGTTCTGTTCAGCCGGCTGAAAAAAGAAAGAGAACATCGCCCATTGCTCCGGGAACTCACGGATGCCCAATTGAATAATTTTATTGTCCGCAAATTCTCTGATCGTAAGATCTATTACGAGCAGGCGAAGGTTTTTATAGAAGATGACGAACAGACTTCGTTAGATCAGATCATCGAAAAAATATTTCATGCATAAATCATTTTTGCTGTCCGGGAGTTTGCTCGGAGGTATTGCTGTGATCCTGGGTGCATTTGGCGCGCATAAGTTGAAAGAGATGGTTCCTCCTGAAACGGTGACTACTTTTCAGACGGGTGTGCAGTACCAGATGTATCATGCGCTGGCCCTGGTGCTGGCCGCTGTCGTATTTGAAAAAACGAGTTCACAGAACCTGATGGAATGGGCAGGGTTTTGTTTTCTGGCGGGGATACTGTTGTTCTCAGGATCGCTTTATCTGCTGACAGTGATCAAGGCTACGGGTAAAGTGGGCCTTTCCGGGATCGGCATCATTACGCCCTTTGGCGGATTGTTTTTCATTGCAGGATGGTTGCTGTTCTTTTTGTCGGCCATGAAGATAGTGAAGTAGATGATCATATCTTTTCTTCAGGTATAGCATAGATTCCCGCGGATGACGCAGGTGTTACTTTTGTTTTGTACAAAGTGCAACCCGTAAAGCACAGTTGCACATTCTTCGGCACGGATTCCGCAGATCAGTTCCAGATGGCGGAGATAAAGGGATACCAGGATCTGTGTAATCGGTGGGAACCTTGATTTTCTGTTCTTCCGTTACTGCGAGTCCAAAGGAAGTTTTAAGGTCGTTACGGTGCCTTCTTCATTTTTGATCTCGTAAGTGCCGCCGATACTTTCCATTCTTTTGGTAATGTTCTTAAGGCCGTTTCCAAACTGTCGTACTTTATCTGTAGCAATTCCCACTCCGTTATCGTGTATAACAATGATGAGTGAAGAGTTGATGGTAATATCGATCCGCAGTTCAGTTGCTTTTGAATGCTTCAGTGCGTTGTTCAATGTCTCCTTTACACACAGAAATACGTTCCTGCGTTTTTCCCCGGTGAGTTCTCCTGGTTCGATATCGTCGGGTGTATGGATCCGGCAGTCGATATGCGTGTATTCAAAGTATTCAATTGCATAGGCGCGGATATATGACACAAGATTGTCGACCGTGTCATTGCCGCTGTTCATACTCCAGATGATGGCATTCATTTTATTCAGTACTTCGTCTGCGGAATGTGAGATCTTTTCAATTTCGACGGGTGTATTTTCTTTCATCTTATTGCGGGCGATCTCACTCATGAGCCTGATCGCGGTCATGCCTGAACCAAGTTCGTCGTGCATATCCGCAGAGATCCGTTCTCTTTCCTGTTGTTGTGCTTTATAGATCGCGATCTCTTTTTCATATTCGTTCATCTGGTTTTCTGCTTTTAATCGTTCCCGTTCACGTGCCGATGCGATCAGCTGACGCCTGTTCTTGTAATTAAGACCTGCCAGGAAGAATACGAGCTCCAGCAGTAATCCCATTTCATAATGTACCACTGCCGAGCGAAAGATATACGGATATGATTTTGGGATCAGTTCAAAGCTGATGATAAGTTGAGACATCAGCGCGAAAACAAACAGGAACAGGTTGCCCCAGAACAGGAACCTGAGCAGCTTGTTCTTCCATCTTTTCAGGCTGTAAATGCAGAAGATCATTACCATGATCAGCAGTATCACTTTGGTGATGTTCTCTACATGTTTTTCGATAGCGTAATAGTCTGTAAAAAAATGGGAAATGCTGTAGACCGTGATCGAAAATACCAGCAGCAGGATGCCAAAATTGTACAGCTTATGCAGGAAGGGGTGATTCCGTTTGGTGGCGAGATACCGCTGAATGAACAGCATGTAGAACAGGTGGCCGATACATAGCATCACATAGTCGAGATATCCTTCCTGGAAAAAGCTCATTTTGCTGCTGTGATAGCTGTAGACTGCTTTGATCAGCAGCATCAGTCCGACAAAAAAAGCATACCCTGAATAATAAAGGAATTCGAGATTTCCTCCCTGCACAAAGTTGGCGAGAGAGAAAAGGATCATCATCAGCAGCAGGCCACAGAACAGGTAGGTAAAGGTTTTGGCTTCATTATTTGTGCTGTATGTATCATTGATAAAAGATCCAAGATAAGCGGGGTTGACAAGCTTTGGCCGGATGGTGTTCAGGTACGTCCGAACGGGGATCAGTTCTGCAACGAAAACAGCTGAATCGTGAGCCGCCAGGGTGAGGTAACGGTAGCTGATCTCATTCCTGATATCGGGTGTGATCGACTGGATCGGTTGAAGAGTGTGGCCCTTTTCACGGAACAGGGAAATGTCCCAATAATAATAGCCGCCATAAAACCAGACGGAGGCAGCTGTGTCGGCCCTGTTGGTAAGTTTGAAGCGAAGAATGATCTTCCTTGTCACATTTTCGTCTTCGACATATTTTTTGTGGATGGCTTTCCCATTTCTGAATGGCAGCGCCGCATATTTTGCCGGAAGTGATTCGTTTGGCCCGATATAACCGTATTCGACATTCTTTTCAAGCGTTTGCGAGAGACTGATCCGGCTGATATCAACCCATTTTATGGAAGCGCTGTCAGCCTCATCCTGTGCAGCCAACCGTGCCGGAAAGACAATGAGAAACAAGAGGCCTGCCAGGTAAAATTTTCGCATTCGCGGGAGTTATTAAAATTTAAGCTCAAATGTAGGGTATGGTTCTTTGTTTTCGAAGCGGGGAGGGTACCACTTTGCGGTAATTTTCCCCGGACGGGACGGGGGCAATTGAAAGTTTAAGTGTTGAAACGTTCAATCTTTCCATTCCCAAACCTTTCTCTTTCCACAATAATTTGCCTTCTTCCAAAATTACAAACTGTGTTATCTTTGCCGCTATGGCTACTAAGTCGAAAAAGACCTCTGCCAAAACATCCAAAAATGGCAAGAAAAAGACTGATGGAAAAGGCTGGAAGCAGGAAAAGGACGAGCGGATAGACTGGCAGAAGCTGGCGCGTGACGAGCGTACCTGGAAGATCATTGGTGCGGTTTCACTGCTTGCCTCAATTTTTCTGTTTATCGCATTCACTTCTTATTTTTTTACCTGGCGGGAAGACCAATCCGTGGTATTCAGCCGCGGTATCGGGATATTATTTGATGGTGACAGGAATGTATCCAACCTGCTGGGCAGGCTCGGCGCCTATATCTCCCACTTTTTTGTGCATAAATGCTTTGGCATTGCATCACTCCTGTTATGCACTTTCTTTTTTGTTGTGGGCGTAAATCTGCTGTTCAGCCGCAAGGTGTTTTCGATCTGGCGAAACCTGAAGTATGTGACCCTCGGGTTGCTGGTGCTTTCCGTATCGCTTGCTTATGTCTTTGGCGGAGGAAATGATCAGTTTCCATTCGGTGGTGGCGTCGGCAGCATGATCAGCACCGCACTGACTGGTGCGTTGGGTAAAGTTGGTACCGGCGCATTGCTGGTACTGCTCGCTGCCGGTTATTTTATCTGGCAGTTCAATCCCGCATTCAACCTGCCTGAACGTAAAAAATTGACAGCTCCGGTGCCGGAGGTTCAGCATTCGGATGAAGAAGAAGAAGCGGAAGGTGATGACGAAGAGGAGGAAGAAGATGCAAAATTGTTCATTCCTGTAACCAAAGGCAATAAACTGAAACCGGGCGAACAGGTATTGAATATCGAAGAGCCGGAAGAAGAGGTGATGCATGATCTGCAAATGATCGAGAAAGAGGAGGAGGAAGAAGAGGATGAGATCGGAGATGAGCCGTTGACAATGGAAAAAGAGATCGTCAATGACCTGTTCCATCGCCGCGATCAATTAGAGGTGAATGATATTCCCTTCAATACCGTTACCACCGTGCCTGACCCGGAACCCGAACCGGAACCTTTGCCACCGGTAACACCGAATACATTTTCGAGCGGGTTGGAGCTCGAGATCAAAACAGTTCCTGATGCAGATCCTGAAGAAGAAGGGGGAGAAAAAACAATAGAAAATCTCCCGCCTTATGAGCCAACGCTTGACCTTCGAGATTATAAGTACCCAGGCCTCGAACTGCTGGAAACACATGGCAGTGAAAAGATCATCCAGGATCCGGCAGAGCTGGAAACAAATAAAAATCAGATCATCGCCACACTGCGCAATTATTCCATTGAGATCCAGAAGATCAGTGCGACAGTCGGGCCAACAGTTACCTTGTATGAGATCGTGCCCGCCGCGGGTGTGCGTATCTCCCGCATCAAGAACCTGGAAGATGATATTGCGTTGAGCCTGGCTGCATTGGGCATCCGGATCATTGCCCCGATACCCGGTAAAGGAACGATCGGTATCGAGGTGCCGAATGTCAAGAAGACGGTGGTAAGCATGAAGACATTACTTGCATCAGAAAAATTCCAGCATAACAGCTTCAGCCTGCCGATCGCGATCGGTAAAAAGATCGATAACGACAACTATATCGTTGACCTGGCCAGCATGCCACACTTGCTGATGGCGGGTGCCACGGGTCAGGGTAAATCTGTAGGTCTGAATGCGATCCTGGTCTCTCTGTTGTACAAAAAGCATCCATCGCAGATGAAGTTTGTCCTCATCGACCCGAAGAAAGTAGAGCTGAGCGTGTACAGGCATATAGAAAAACATTTTCTCGCCAAACTTCCCGGTGAAGAAGAAGCGATCATTACCGATACAAAGAAAGTGGTGCATACCCTGAATGCGCTTTGTATTGAAATGGATAACCGGTATGATCTGTTGAAGGAAGCAGGTGCGCGGAATATCAAAGAGTATAATGAGAAGTTTGTAAAGCGTAAGCTGAATCCTCAGAAAGGACATCAATACCTGCCATTCATCGTATTGGTCATTGATGAGTTTGCGGACCTGATCATGACCGCCGGCAAGGAAGTGGAAATGCCTATCGCGAGATTGGCGCAGCTTGCCCGTGCGATCGGCATTCACCTGATCATTGCAACGCAACGTCCTTCGGTAAATATCATTACAGGTACGATCAAGGCGAACTTCCCCGCGCGTATCGCGTTCAAAGTTTCCTCCAAGATCGATTCCCGGACGATCCTCGATACCGGCGGTGCGGAACAACTGATCGGTAAAGGAGACATGCTGATCTCCCACAATGGAGAAGTAACCCGTTTGCAATGCGCGTTCGTGGATACGCCTGAGGTGGAGGAAGTGGTTGACTGTATCAGCGGGCAGCGGGGCTATCCGCAAGCGTTCCTGTTGCCGGAATACGTAGATGAAAAAGAACTCGAAGGGAAGGATTTTGATTCAGCAGACCGTGATTCCCTGTTCGGAGATGCGGCGCGTTTGATCGTGCAGAACCAGGTTGGTTCTACTTCATTGCTGCAGCGCCGCATGAAACTCGGCTATAACAGGGCCGGAAGACTGATGGACCAGCTGGAAGCAGCAGGGATCGTTGGGCCTAACCAGGGAAGTAAATCCCGCGATGTACTCATCAAAACGGAAATGGAATTGCAGGAGCGGCTGGACCTGCTGGGGTAAGTCAGCATTCAAAAATTAAAAGAGAACGTTGCTAACAGTGCAGTCGGCTCAATACCTGAGATTCATATTCTTACTTTTTACTTTTGAATTTTGACTTTCCCTCTTGCAACCCGGTACGGTACTTGTCTGTCTAAGGTGGTAAATACCTATTTTTGCGCACCTCTATTACAAAACACCAAATATTTTAAAACTTAATTAACATGATGAGGAGTTTATACCTGGCAATCGCACTTTTGGGAAGCGTGGCTGTAACGGCTCAGAAAAATGACCCGGAGGCTAAGAAAGTACTGGATGCGGTAAGTGCAAAGTTCAAAACCTATACTTCAGTTCAGGCTGGTTTTTCATATAAAGTAGAAGATGCAAAAGGTAAAGTGCAGTCGAACAAAGCCGGCACCATTACCATGAAGGGAAATAAATACAAAGTGAATTTTGGCACAACAGAGATCTTCTGCGATGGCAAAACGGTTTGGAGTTATGATAAATCATCGAATGAAGTAACCATCGACAATCTTGATGCTTCGGCGGGTAAACTGACTCCGCAAAAACTGTTCACTAATTTCTACGATAAAGACTTTCTCTATTTGCTGAACGGGGAGAAGAAAGTAGGAGCAAAAACAGTCCAGGAGATCGAGATGACACCAACCGACAAAAGCAAAGCCTTTCATAAAGTATACCTGCAGGTAGATAAAGCGGCGAAAACGATCTACAGTACAAAAGTGCTGGAAAACAGTGGTAACAAGTTTACATACACTGTCACAACAATGAAAACAAATACAGCTGTTGCAGACGCATTGTTTGTATTCGATAAAAAGAAGTATCCTGGAGTGGAAGAAGTTGATCTTCGTTAACAGGCAGAATAGATAAAGTTGAAGGCGCAACAGTTGATACTGTTGCGCCTTTTTTATGTGGTTAGGTTTGAGTAATGGAGGAGTATTGTAAAGGATAGCAGCGTACAAGGAGTCTGTCATGAGCAACTCGTTGCATACTCAGCGACTCTTTGCGCTCTTTTGCGATACTGCTGCGCCAATCACATTTTAGGCTCTTCGGCAATCCGGGATTGCTCTATAATCAGTCGTTGCCTTCCCAATGCACTAACAACCAGGAAGAAGATGCAGGAACCGATCATGCCCATCCAGAACAGGTAGAATCCCATGTGAAAACGTTCTTTCAGCAAACGATGTGAATAGGTGTGCAGAAAGTCGTTGTAAGTGAACCAGAGCCCGACCAGTGCAAGCACGAGGATGCCGACGGCTGTATATACCGTAGTTTTTTTAGGACGTTTCCTGTGAAGAAAATACAGTATGCCAATGACCAGTAACTGTGCAATAAATAGGAATAGAAATGTCTTCCAGCCGGACCGGAGCCACTTGTATTCTTTATAAAAAACAGCGATACCGATCTTTCCGATCAGTGAGATCTTTGAGATCAGGTAACTGGAAAGAATGCATAGTAAAGCCTGGGCTATTACCAGGACAGACAATTGCTTTTTTAACATGGAAGTAGCGGGCGCTTAAAATTTACTGACGACTTTTCTCAATTCTACGAGTTGTTGCAACAGTCCTTCAAGGAGGTCGAGCCGCAGCATATTCGCTCCATCGCTCAAGGCTTTGGATGGTTCGGGATGTGTTTCGATGAACAAACCGTTAGCGCCGGTGGCGATCGCGGCTTTCGCGATCGTGCCGATGAGTTGTGGGTTGCCGCCAGTGATTCCACTGGTCTGGTTGGGTTGCTGCAGGGAATGGGTGACATCCATTACAACAGGGGCTTTATGCTCCTGCATCCAGGGGATATTGCGGTAATCCACCACAAGATCCTGGTAGCCGAAAGTAGTGCCTCTCTCTGTGAGGATCACTTTCTCGTTACCCGTTTGACGGATCTTTTCGGCTGCAAATTTCATGGAAGGTCCGCTGAGAAATTGTCCTTTCTTTACGTTCACGATCTTTCCCGTTTCGCCGGCGGCATGCAACAGGTCCGACTGGCGGCAAAGAAAAGCAGGGATCTGCAGGATATCTATATACTTAGCGGCGATCGCTGCTTCTTCATGCGCATGAATATCCGATGTAGTAGGGAGTTTATATTTCTCGCCGGTCTTTTTTACCAGAGCCAGCGCTTCTTCATCACCTATGCCGGTAAAGGAATTCGCACTGGTTCGGTTTGCCTTACGATAGGAAGATTTGAAAACATAAGGAATGCCAAGGTTGCGGCACCAGCCGGAAACTTTATCCGCCACTTCCATCAGCAGCTCCTCGTTTTCTACAACACAGGGGCCAGCGATCAGGAAGAAATTGTTCTCGTCATAAGATTGACCAGCGAAGAGGTCTTTTAAGAATTTTTCCATGGCACAAAGGTAAGGAAGAGGGACCACAGAAGATGGGCCGCAGACCGCGGAGAATAGCCGCCACCAGTTGCTGATTGGCGTAAAAATAATAAAGGCGGCCGGGTTACTCCGCACCAAATCAATTTGGAACTTTTCCTTCCACCTTTCATCTTTGCTGCAAAATCCCTCCATGCAAAAAGAAAAGATACTTGTGATAGGTGCAAGCGGCCAGATCGGCGTTGAGTTGACGCTCGCACTTCGTAAAATCTATGGTAACAGTAATGTGATTGCGTCAGATCTGCGGGAGCAGAATCCTTTACTGGAAGGAACCGGTCCCTATGTAAGCATGGATGTAATGAATAAGGAAATGTTGCATGTGCAGGTGATCCGTCAGAATATCACCCAGATCTACCTGCTGGCAGCGATCCTTTCCGCGACCGGTGAAAAGAATCCGAACCTGGCCTGGCATCTGAATATGCAGGGGCTGTTGAACGTGCTGGATATTGCGCGCGAAGAGAATATTCATAAGGTATACTGGCCATCCTCTATTGCCGTATTTGGGCCAACATCGCCCAAACAAGATTGCCCCCAGCAAACGATCATCGAACCTACGACGGTTTATGGGATCAGTAAGTATGCGGGCGAATTCTGGTGTAATTACTATTTCCAGCGTTTTGGTGTGGATGTGCGGAGCCTGCGTTATCCGGGATTGATCTCTTATAAATCAGCTCCTGGTGGCGGTACAACAGATTATTCTGTGGAGATCTATCATGAAGCGCTGGAAGAGAAAAAGTATACCTGCTTTCTGAAAGAAGATACTTATCTGCCGATGATGTATATGCCGGATGCGATCCGTGCTACCATTGAACTGATGGAAGCACCGGCGGAGAAGATCTCTGTGCGTACTTCCTACAATCTTTCCTCGATGAGTTTTTCTCCGAAAGAAATAGCAGCGGAGATCAAAAAGCACATACCGGATTTTTCGATTGAATACGCGCCGGATTACAGGCAGGCAATAGCAGATAGCTGGCCGCAGAGCATCGATGATTCGGTAGCAAGAAAGGACTGGGGATGGAAAGAAGAATTTGACCTGGGAGCGATGACGCGGGATATGCTGGAGAACCTGAAAGAGTCCGAAACAAAATAGCTGAAAAGTTTAAAAGTTTAATAGTTTAAAAGTTTAAGGTTTAGAAGTCAGGGGGCATTCCGGATCATGTTGAAAAGTTGGGGGATGGTCTATAAAATGGCTTGGATTGAATTGTTTCGGATGAGGAGGAGGGAGCCTTCGCCAGTCGCTCAAAAGATTTATCGCCCTCAGCGTGTCAGCTTGTCACCATTTTTCACTGCCTAAAATCCCGTCGAACTTTGGATGACCAAAGGACGACCAAGAGACGAACTAACGACGACCAATAACCATTGCAAAAACACGCGAAATTTGACCCTTAATGATTATCATCAGTCACACATCAGCTGGCTTCGCGTGCCAGAATGTCGTATCTGAGGAGCATATATCGCTTCAAGGCGCGCTGACGTTTTTGTGCACGATCAGGCAGCTATCGCTTAAAAACTTGTAAGTGGTCAAGTGATAACTGTTAAACCTTAAACTATTAAACTTTCGAACTTTATGACTGATTTTTTTGGCATATTACGATTATGCTATTAACTTAGCCCTCCGTAAAACAAAAAAGGCCCTTCCGTAGAAACGGACTGACCTCTAACGATTGCTTGCCATATGAAAATTCTTCGAAGTAGTTGTTGATCAAGCCTTTCGGCGATGTGTAGTTTCACTTTTCTCTTGCCATTCACTTTTTCCGTTCCTCTGAACTTTTTCACTTTTTGACCTCTAACAGCTTGCCTATTTTTCGATTGCTTGCCGTGTGAATTACTACGACACAAATGTAGTATTGACACTTATGCTTTTCAAGACAAGTTAAACACGTTTTGACTATCTCAAACGGAAGTTTAATTAATGGAAACCCTTACTGGTACTGGGTTTTGTCGATTTTGGTGCACTACGTCCAACCAAAAAAATAATTCAGCGGACGATCTTAAAATCTTCAAAAGACTGGAATTTGATTTCAGAAACGGTCACCTCTTCAACGATGGCCCTGGGAGGGCCTTGTTTACACCATGCGATAAATGACCCGAGTTGTTCAGGCTCGCCTGTGGCAATAGCCTCGACAGACCCATCGGGAAGATTGCGGACATGTCCGCACAGTCCGGCAGACAAAGCCTGATCCCTCGCAGACTTCCGGTAAAACACTCCCTGCACCTTACCGGTGATCAATATGGATACTGTTTTTGGCACGATCAGAATTGGATCAGGTCAATGATCTGCTCCAGATATTTTTGGTCAGTTTCGTCGTATTCATCTAATGCTGAACTGTCTACGTCCAGTACGCCCAGCACCTCGCCATTACGGATAACAGGAACGACGATCTCTGAACGGGAAAGACTGCTGCAGGCGATATGCCCCGGGAATTTTTCCACGTCTGGTACGATCAGTGTTTTTGCCTGTGCCCAGCTGCTGCCGCAAACTCCGCGTCCCTTTCGGATACGGGTGCAGGCAACCGGTCCCTGGAACGGCCCGAGCACCAGTTCATCCGCTTTTACGAGATAAAAACCAACCCAGAACCAGCCGAACTGCTCTTTCAATGCCGCGGCTACATTAGCCAGGTTTGCAACAAGATCGGGTTCTCCTTCCAGTAGTCCTTTTATCTGTGGGATAAGGGACTCGTATTGTTCGTCTTTTGTTCCGGTGTGAATGCTTAAGTCTTCTGCCATTTTGCAAAGCTAAGCTAACTGGAGAAAAGAGGGAAAAGAGGATTACTCGTTTTAGAGAACCTGTTTGGAGCAGTCGGCTTATGCCGCTGCATTAGGATGTTGTAGGAAGGAGGGGACCGGGCTAAAATTTTTTTGAGGGATCTTTAATGCCGGTGGATTGATTGTATTGTTGCGACTGGCCCGGCGGAATAGAAAGGCTTTGCCATTGGTTGTCTTTGATCATGCGGCCGATGTATGCGATCTGGCCGATGTGGTAGGGGTAGTGCGCGAGTTGGCGATTAATGGCATCGATCGCCAGTAAAGGTTCGTTGCGGATGTAGATCGTCTTAAGAAGGTCCTCTTCCGTTAACGACGAAAGCGTATTGAGAAGGCATTGCCAGCCGTTCTCCCACGCGGAAATGAGTTGTTCTTTGGTAGTGTCTGGAAATTCGCCAAATTCATCATCACGGTGGCGCCAGGGCTTTTCCCCGTCTTCCGTAAGGAAATTGGTGAACCTTGAAAGCATGTTGCCAGCTACATGCTGTATGATCACAGCAATGCTGTTTGACCCGTTGCTGGGTTTAATGTGAAAGTCTTTTTCATCGAGCTGGGCAAAGGTTTTGTCACCCAGTTCTTTGTACTGTTTAAATCTCCTGATGGTTACCTGGATGTATTCATTGCCGAGTGAACGCATGGTTAGTACATTAAGGGTTACAACGAGTGATAGTTAAAGGCCTTCAGCAGAGTCATCGCCCCGTCTGTCTGCCACCGCTTCAATTTTCCCATTGGGCAATACTCTGATCACTTCCATCCGGCCGATGCTGGTAGAAGGTTTGAGTTTGTATCCCATTTTTTCGAGTGCATCCTGCGTGCGGGGTTGAAAGCCGAGTTCTGTGTATACTTCATCTGGTAACCATTGATGATGGAATTTTGGCTTATCTACCGCATCAGTTGTGTTCATGTTAAACTCAAGGATGTTCACCAGTGTTTGAAATACAGAAGTAGGGATGGTTGTGCCCCCCGGTGTTCCCAGTACGAGAAACGGCTTATTGTCTTTTAATACGACGGTTGGGGTCATTGAGCTGAGCATGCGTTTCCCGGCGGCAATGGCATTGGCTTCACCACCGATGGCTCCATACATATTAGGAACGCCAGGTTTCACGCTGAAGTCGTCCATCTCATCATTCAGTAAAAAACCGGCACCGCCAACCACTGTACGGCTTCCATAGGAATTATTGAGTGTGGTCGTTACTGCCACGGCATTCCCTTCTTTATCCAGCACGCTGAGGTGCGTGGTTTCCGGGCTTTCATAACCTGGTACCATCCCTGGCAAAGTAATGGTGCTCGACCCGGCTTTTTCAGGTATATAGTCATTCATTCTTTCTTCCAGGTATTTGCCTGCGGTGAGTTCTTTTACCGGTACTTTATAAAAATCAGCGTCGCCCATGAATTTTGCGCGATCGGCATAAGCTCTTCTTTCTGCCTCCACCATCAGTTGAACGGATTGTGGTGACTGAAATCCCATAGCGCTGATATTTCTTTTTTCAATCATCTTCATCATCTGGTTGACGAGTAATCCACCACTGCTGGGCATGGGCATCCCGATGATCTGGTATTCCTTATAATTGAAAATATGAGGTTGTCTTTTGATGGCCTTGTAGTTTTTGAGATCGTCTGCGGTGATAATACCGCCGCCACGTTTCATTTCCGCTGTGATGAGCTTTGCCGTTTCACCTTGATAAAAACCGGCGGCGCCTTTATCACGGATCCGTTTCAATGTATTCGCCAGGTCTTTCTGTATCAGGATATCACCATCCTGCCACGGCGAGTCTTTGACGAATACAGGTTGCACCGTATTATATTTTTTGAGATCATTCTGCAGGCGGTTGAGCCCGGCCGCTTCCCGCGCGCTGATCCGGAAGCCTTTTTCTGCAAGGATGATCGCCGGCTCGATAAGTTTATGGAAAGAAAGTTTACCATAGCCAGCGGATTCAAACAACCCTGCCACGGTGCCAGGAATACCGCTTGCAAGATGCCCGTTCTGGCTTTTATCTGTGCGTGGATTTCCTGCAGAGTCGATATACATATCGCGGTGTGCCGCTCCAGGTGCCGCTTCGCGGTAATCGATCGTGATGTTTTGTCCGTCGGCCAATCTTGCTACCAAAAAACCTCCGCCGCCTAAATTTCCTGCCTGTGGATAAACCACCGCCAATGCCAGTTGTACGGCAATGGCCGCATCGACCGCATTGCCACCCTGCCTCATGATCTCAACACCCACTTTGCTCGCCAGCGGATGCGCAGAAGCCACTGCGCCATTCCCGGATTCCGTTCTCTTGTTAACGCTGTAATTGAACGGGTCAAAAGGCAGTTTTGCCGTGCGGTTCGCCGATTGGCAGGCGATCAAAAAAAATAAAACAAAAGCGGAGATCAGTTGTTTGTTCATGGTTTGTTGGGATTGAACGCAAGGTATGCAATTATCTCGTTGACCGTTGTACGTTGAGCATTGACGGACGAACGCATTGTATACATGATTTGAACGGCCGCAGTGAACGGACAACGGTCAACGATTCCCCAGTTCCATTATATTTGACACATGAAAAAAGCACAATCACTCACTGCTATTTTTTTCCTCCTGTTTGCATCAATGGTAAAAGCGCAGGCATATCCGACATGGACATCTGCGGAAATGTACCAGGCTTTACGGAAGCTGAATGTTCTTGGTTCGGTATTGTATGTAGCGGCGCATCCCGATGATGAGAACACGCGGCTGATCACGTATCTGTCAAAAGAACGACTGTACAGAACAGGTTATCTGTCGATGACAAGGGGTGATGGCGGCCAAAACCTGATCGGCAACGAACAGGGAATAGAGCTTGGAATGATCCGAACACAGGAACTGCTGGCGGCCAGGCGCGTGGATGGCGGTGAGCAGTTTTTTACGAGAGCGTACGACTTTGGATTTTCCAAGAATCCCGAAGAGACATTTACAAAATGGGATAAGGAAAAAATACTGAGTGATGTGGTGTGGGTGATCCGCAACTTTCAACCGGATATTGTCATCACCCGGTTCCCTACAACGGGAGAAGGAGGGCATGGTCATCATACAGCTTCAGCTATTCTTGCCAATGAAGCCTTCCGGGCCGCGGCAGATCCGTCGCGTTTTCCAGAGCAATTAAAATGGGTGAAGCCATGGCAGGCAAAGTGTGTATTGTTCAACAGCTTCAACTTTGGCGGCAACAATACGATCACCGATGATCAGCTGAAAGTGGATGTGGGTGGCTATAATCCTTTGCTGGGAAAAAGCTATGGCGAGATTGCTGCAGAGAGCCGCAGCCAGCACAAGAGCCAGGGATTCGGCGTGCCGGCTTCACGTGGTGAATCTTACGAGAGTTTTAAGACAACAGCGGGTACAGCACCTTCGAAAGATATCATGGATGGGATCGATCTCAGTTGGAAAAGAATCAAAGGCGGCGACCAGGTTGCAGCATCCATTGACGCGATCACGCAGTCATTCGATCTGCTCCATCCCGGGAAATCTGTTCCTGCACTCGTAAAACTTTATCAGCAGATAAGTGCGTTGCCTGATGGTTACTGGCGGATACAGAAATTGAAAGAAGTACAGGAACTGATCGCACAATGCAGCGGTCTATTCCTGGAAGCAACCACAACCGAACAATTTGCAGTTCAGACAGATTCAATCCGCATCAATATTGCTGTAAATAATCGTGAAGGTGTACAGGCCGTGTTACAGACAGCCAGTGTAGAGGCATTTGATACAACGGTCAGGCTTTCTTTACCGAAGAACCGGAATATCACCCTCGGCCGTAAAGTATTTGTATCACCGTCTCACAAGATCACGCAGCCATACTGGTTAGTCAATAAAATGGAGGAGGGATATTTTAATGTGAATGATCAGTCCCTGATCGGTCAGCCGGATGTGCAGCCCGCCTATACAATGATCGCGTTGATCACGATCGAAGGACAGGAATTCCGGTTTGAGCGGCCCGTGAAATATAAGTTCACTGATCCGGTGAAAGGTGAATTGTATGAACCTCTTGTGATCGTTCCAAAAATGCTTGTATCGGTGGATCCCCCCACGGTGATCCGTACGGCAAAAGAAACGCCTGCGTTTTCGGTAACGCTGAAAGCAAATAAAAGGATCGGGGCCGCCAATGATGCAAGGATCGAACTGGAAGCCAAAACAAAGCCGGCGGTATTGCGCACCGGTCTGCCATTACTGGAGAAAGATTATGTGGTAGGATATGAAGCGAAAGTGCAGGATACGATCAGCAGTGATTACAGGGGAGTGTCAGTTGTAAGTGGCACGGACGTATACAACCAGTGTTTGCGTAGCATTCACTATGATCATATTCCTTTCATTGCGTACTATAAAGCAGCTGTATTGCAAACAAGTTTTGTTGACCTTAAGATCGTCAACAAACGGATCGGATACATCGTTGGTGCGGGAGATAAAGTGCCGGCCAGTCTTGAACAGATGGGGTATGAGGTCGTGATGCTCGGCGATAAAGAACTTTCCCGGATCAATCTTCAGCAATTCGACGCGATCATTTCCGGAGTGAGGGCATACAATACGAATGAGTGGCTGAATGCCTATTACGATAAGCTGATGAAATACGTGCAGGAAGGTGGAAACCTGATCGTACAATACAATACAAGCAGCAATGTGGGGCCGGTAAAAGCCAAGATCGGGCCTTACCCATTCAATATTTCCCGTACGCGGGTGACCGATGAAAAGGCGGCAGTGACTTTCTTAAAGCCTGAGCATCCTGTGCTGAACTTCCCCAATAAGATCACGCAGCAGGATTTTGCGGGATGGATCCAGGAGCGGAGTATCTACCATGGATCTGACTGGGATAAAAATTTTGAAACAATTTTAACAATGCATGATCCCGGAGAAAAAGAGGATGCCGGAAGTTTGCTGATCGCTAAATACGGCAAAGGGTATTTCACTTATACAGGGCTTGTGTTTTTCAGAGAATTACCAGCAGGTGTGCCTGGAGCGTACAGGCTGCTGGCGAATATTATCGGCTTGAACAGGAAAAAGGCGTTTTGAGACTAATGGCCATTGGCGGATGAGCGATAGCCGGATCTGAGTTCGCCGGTTAATGTTGACGCTGACAGTTCCTTAAACGCAGAATGCTGCTTTCAGTCTGGCCAGCGGCCGGCAGCCAGGGCCATTGATCAACTGTCATGCTTTAGCTATTGTAAAATAGCCGACATTTGCCCGCAACAGCATTCCACTATGTCAGATAAAAAACCAGATATAAGAAGAGGTGAGATGTCTTTTATGGTGGCCATTGCGCTGGGATTGATCCTGGGATTTCTGATCAAACGGATCAGGATAGGGATGATCATCGGGATAGGGCTGGGTTTACTGATCATTTTTACCGGGATGCTCCGGTCAACCAGAAGATAATTATGCCAGAACAACCAAACGAAGAAAGATCGCCATTTTTTAAGAGCTGGAATTACTGGTATATCCTCGTACTCGTTGTTCTGGTTGTTTTGATTATTATGTTCTCATTGTTCACCAAAAGATTTTCATGAGCCAGCTCGATTGGATAGTACTGGTCATAACGTTGCTTGCTATTGTTCTGTATGGTCTTTCAAAAAGCCGCACCTCCCGCAACCTGGAAGGTTACTTTTTGAATGACCGTAGTCTGCCATGGGGGCTTGTACTGCTCAGCATAATGGGGACGCAGGCCAGCGCGGTGACATTTATTTCTGCTCCCGGCCAGGCATATACAGAAGGGATGGGTTTCGTACAATATTATTTTGGAATTCCCCTCGCAACGATCGTGATCTGCATTTTCTTCGTGCCTATTTTCCACAAGCTGAAAGTCTACACTGCCTATGAATATCTCGAGGGACGATTCGATAGTAAGACAAGGACACTCACCGCTTTTCTTTTCTTACTGCAGCGTGGCCTTTCCACCGGCATCAGTGTATTTGCTCCTTCCCTGATCCTGTCTTCATTACTGGACTGGAATATTTACTGGACGAACCTCTTCATGGGAGGATTACTCATTATCTACACGATCACCGGTGGTGCAAGGGCAGTAGCGTATACCCAGCAGCTTCAACTTGCGATCATTTTTACAGGAATGTTCCTGGCGGCTTACCTTGTGGTGAGAATGCTTCCGCAGGATGTGGGCTTTACAGATGCGCTTGCTGTAAGCGGACGCCTGGGGAAACTGAATGTGATCTCGTCCGGTGTGTCCGATGGAAAGATCGACTGGAGCGGGCGGTATAATTTACTAAGCGGATTGATCGGGGGCTTCTTCCTGATACTTTCTTACTATGGCACAGATCAAAGCCAGGTAGGCCGGTACATGACTGCCCGGACGGAGAAAGATAGTAAGATGGGATTGATCATGAATGCATTTGTAAAAGTGCCCATGCAATTCCTGATCCTGCTTGTTGGTGCCCTGGTCTTTACTTTCTATCAATTCAATAAGGCACCTGTGTTCTTCAACCAGAAACAGGTAGATAAGATCCTTCAATCTCCCCTTCGCGATTCATTCAATATAGCCAATAACCGTTACACGGAACTTGGTGCGGAAAAGGAAAAAGCCGTTGTTTCGTTTACCGATGCACTTGCTTCAAAAGATACGGTGCGTATCAATAATGCCACAGTTCATTTGCAAGCACTCGATAAACAATCTGATAGTGTGCGCTCCAAAGTAAAGACCTGGATCGCTTCAAAAGAGGTAGGAGGAGATTCGAATGATACGAACTATATTTTCCTTCGTTTTGTGATGGATTATCTTCCCGCGGGGCTTGTCGGTTTACTGATCGCGATCATTTTTCTTGCTTCATGGGGAAGTATCGCGGCTGCAGTGAATTCACTTGCCTCCTGTACCATGATCGATTTTCATAAACGCTTTTCTAAAAAAGAACAGACCTGCGAACAGGAGTACAAACTGTCCAAATGGTATACATTGGGCTGGGGGATCTTCTGTATCATCGTTGCTATGTTCACATACAATATCGGCAATAGCCTGATAGAAGCCGTTAACATTCTCGGATCGCTGTTCTACGGGGTGATCCTCGGGGTTTTTCTGGTGGCTTTCTTTTTCAAGAATATCCGGAGCGGAAATGCCGTCTTCTGGGGTGCCCTGCTGGCCGAAGTGCTGGTGCTTATTATATTCACCCTCACCAAACTCGACAACCCTGTAATTAAAATGGGATTTCTCTGGCTGAATCCTATCGGCGCATTAGGCGTGATCTTCTTTACCTTCCTCTTGAACAAGCTAAGAGTTTAATGGAGTAGCAGGAAATGAAAGAGGGGCGTCCGCTGCTGGAAATTATTTCCAATTACCGGACACCCCTTTTCCCTTTTTTACGGTTAGTCTTATTTTCTTAATTCTGCGAGAAGTTTATCGTTCATTCTGACGTAGTCTTCATTTTTTGCTTTGGAGGCGAGTTCTTTTGAACGTTGGGCGGCGGAGATCGCTTCCTGTTTTTTGCCAAGTTTCGCCAGGCAATTAGCCCACTGGTGTTGGAGCCAGTATGCATCCGGTTGCTGTTCTACGGCTTTGTTGTACCATGCAAGGGCCTGGTTGAGGTCTTTGCCGTTATCCATGTAATATTGAGCTGCCTGGCCATAAGGTGGCTTGTCTGTTTTCATCGCAGCGTCGATAGATGCCATGATACGGGAATCGACATCTGTGGTGATCGGCAGTGTAACGGCCGAGTTTCCCCATGACAACTGCAGTTCGCAACTTGATGGAGATACATTATTGAAAGCGATGGTGAATGTTTCAACAGATGACTTTGTTTTTGTTACCGGCACATTTACGCGCACCACATCACTTTCCTGTTTGTAGGCGGCCGGGCTGGTAACATTGGTCTGTTTGCTGATGATGAGTGTCCATTCTTTCTTGTTAGGAATGCTTAATAACCCATATTTACCGGCAGGGATCTTTGTGCCACCAATCATTACTTCATCACCGAAGGTGAGGGTAGTAGCATTGTTGGCACCGGTACGCCATACTTCTCCGGCAGGAGCGATATCCGAGTATATCTTTCTTTTCTTGATGCCCGGGCGTGAGTAAGACAATTCGATAGAAGAGATCCCAAATTCCTGTTTTACTGTTTGGGATGGGCTGGGTGCTGGTGTTTTGAGCTGGGCATTACTGCTGATCAGTATGAATGCTGCAATCGCTGAGAGAAATAACCTTTTCATTGAATGTGTTTTGGTTAGAGTATGGGCAAAGATAGGGATGTTGGGAGAGACCGCGGGCGATGGACTGCAAACGGCCGTATGGCCAATTAGTAAGAATTCCCTGAATGGATGAACCGGGAATGTAGCTTTGGAAGAACCACCGACTGAAGGAACTCTTTCGGTAGAAACGACACGTATACGGGTCAATGTTAAAATGGGATCCTGATCGTCGTTCTTTTTCCCTTCTTCGCTTTACGCTTCCATTTTGGTCCGTCTTTGAGAAGGCGGATCGCTTCTTTGTCGCACACTTCGCAAAGCGATTTTTCCACTTTAATGTTGATCGGCTCGCCAATACTGTTTACTTCAAAAGAGAGTTCTACTTCGCCTGACTCCTGTGGTTTTGCTTTATAGCTATCAGGAAGTTTGAGATTGTTTGCCAGGTATGAGTCGTATTTCGTCCAGCCATCGGCAGGCTCAGGTTCTTCGAGCACCATGTTTCCCTGCCTGGATCTTGCATTTGCCTGTTTATTGCTAAGTACAACAGGCGGGATGCTGTTATCATCTTTGAGCGAAACTTTATTGATCGCAAGACCATTTTGCAATTGGGTCAGATTGCTTTCAAAGCCAAGAGATCTCACCTGTACGTTCATGACAGAATCAGGGGAGGTGAGCACGAAGTTTCCCTGGGCATCGGCATAAGTTCCTACCTCATCACTTAAATTGGTAATGTTAGCAAATGGCAGAGGGTTATTCTGATTGTCGGTGATCTTTCCCCGGAATATATTTGTCGCGGGCTGGGTGCTTAGCTGGCGACGCGGTTTAGCAGCTTGCTGGTTATTGTTCACTTCATAGTTGACCGCGTTACGGTTTTGAGAAGTGTACCCATTATTGGTCGTTACATTCTTTTCCGGGTCAGTATATCCACGCACGCGAACATCTTTTGCTTTATCTTCTTTTGCAATTTCAACACCGGCCATCCGGCGTTTCAGCAACGTGTCCATGCTGCTGCCGTCATCAAGCCTTTCGGTCGCTTTAGTGTCGGAAGATCCGGCTTTTTTGAGGAGACGAGAAGCTTTGGCTTCCTCATTTCCTGCTATAGTGAAAGCTTCCGCCTTTGCAGATGCGTCGGCCTGCTGTTTGGCTCCTGCTGATTTTTCTGCGAGATGTTTTTCCGCGAGCTCCTGTTGTGCTGCGGCTGCGGGTGCCTGGGTTTGACCTGCAGAGGGAACGGAAGAAGCTGAAGCCTCTGTTCGTGCTGAATCAGGGGCCGGAGCAATGGCTGCCTGCGGCGTATCCGTTCTGGCAACATTTTTTACGTCCTGTGCAATGGTATTTTCTTTGTTGGAAGTTTTGATTCCCAGGTTATATACCAGCAATCCGGCACCTCCGATCGCGATGATCATTGCCGCCACGCGCATCCAGTTAAACGGCTTTACCGGTGCCGCCATTGCGGTCACCTTTTTTTTATCTTCCAGTCTTTGTGTCAGACGATCTTTCAGTTCTTCGATATCTGCGGGAACTTTTACTTCTTCCACGGCATAGCCTTCCAGTGCATCGGCAAGAAAAGGATCTTCCAGCGAAGCTTTTTCCAGCGCATGCATTTGGGCAGGCGTAAGTCTGCCTTCGTGATATCTGCGGATATCTTCAGCGGTGAATGAAATATGGTTGTTCTCTTCCTGCACGATCGATGTCTGTTTATATAGATTTTTGAATGGGTTTAACGGCCGTCTCCGTTTTCTCCATGCATAGTTTCAGGTTTCTTCTTCCGTTCTGGATCAGGCTGCGCACCTGGTTCCATTCTTTACCGGTACTTTCCGCAATTTCGTGATACGATTTTTGTTCGAGATAGAAAAGCCGGATCGCAAGATGTTGTTCTTCCGCGAGCGTACCGATGCAATATTCCAGTTTCTGAAAATTCTCTTCCTTCTCCAATACGCCATTCAGATGCACATTCTCTTCGCTTTGCACAAGTTCAGTCTTAAATTCCACTGTTTTAAGATTACGCGGCGTGCGCAGTTGCATAAGGCAATGATTTTTAGCTACCTGGTGAAGCCAGGCTTTGAAGTTCTCCACCTCATGCTTCCGCAATTTCGATACCAGCTCTTCGAAGATCTGCATTACGGCATCTTTAGACTGCTCTGTGTCTTTGAAATATTTCAGGCAAACACCATACACGAGTTCCATGTACCGCTGGTACAGTTCACCAAGCACGCCAAGATCGCCGCTATCCTTATAGCGGTTCACCAGCTCTTTATCGCTCAATGAATTATCTGGTATGTTCCTGATGAAAGACACGCGGATAAAATTAGGGAATATGTGTGGAAAAACGTTGTCGGAGTTTCGATGATGGATGGCAGGTCGTCCGGAAGGATGCTGCGAACAACAATGGCGTAGGAGTAATGCAACGCAAAGTTCCGAAGCATGCAATGAAGTTCTCTGCTAAGATGGATTGATCCATCTGCACCCGCGGCGGTCTTTGCTCCTTTTACATTGTACCAGCGCTATTCGCGGCATAAACTTTTAAAGTCTTTAACACTTTTTTTGAAACAATCCTGTGTAATCTATCCGGAACTGACATCCTGCTTGAAAACATGTCATATGCAAAGGATAATTTTTATGCTGATACCCGTGATGATCTGCTTGCTGGCATTCCGCCCTATGGATGCAATTACGGTAAAAGGAAAGATCAGGGACGAGAACGGATCACCGCTTTCGGGCGTGACGATCAGCGTCAAATCGCAAACAATAGCAACGATGTCCGGGAATGATGGAAGTTTCCAGATCAGCGTACCTGATGAGAACGCGATCCTTGTGTTCACCTATGTAGGGTATGTGCCTCAGGAGGTACAGATCAACGGCAAAAAGCAATTGAACATTACGTTAACGCCTTCTTCAAATACCTTACAGGAAATAGTTGTGATGGGATACGGCACAGCAGAGAAAAAAGCGCTCAACGGATCCGTGGCCGGCGTTCACATAACCCGTAACGCGAAAAGCAATTATCAACAGGTACCGCCTGCTAACGGATATTACATGCGTGCCCGCGAACCCAGGCCGGTTGACTTTAATACAGAAGGCTATGATGCGATCAATGAAACCCGCTTTCTTGCAGCGAAAGAAAATCCCCTGTCTACTTTTTCTATTGATGTAGATGCAGCGTCATATAGCAATATCCGCCGCTTTCTGAACCAGGGACAATTGCCGCCGGCTGGTGCAGTCAGAATTGAAGAGATGATCAACTATTTCAAGTACGATTATCCGCAGCCAACAGGTGAACATCCTTTTTCAATAAACACCGAGGTATCGAATGCTCCATGGAATAAAGAACATAAACTCGTATTGATCGGTTTGCAGGGAAAGAAGATCCCTACAGATAATTTGCCGGCATCTAACCTCGTGTTTCTGATAGATGTGTCAGGTTCGATGGGCACGCCGAACAAGCTGCCGCTTGTTAAAGCGTCTATGAAGATGCTGGTGGATCAGCTGCGCGAGAAAGACAGGGTGTCTATTGTGGTGTATGCTGGAGCCGCAGGATTGGTGCTTAAGCCAACTTCCGGTGAAGAAAAAACAAAGATCAAAGATGCGATCGATCATCTGGAAGCAGGCGGCTCAACAGCGGGCGGTGCTGGGATCAAACTGGCTTATAAGACCGCAAACGAAGCATTCGTAAAAGGCGGGAACAATCGCGTGATACTTTGTTCTGACGGCGATTTCAATGTGGGGGAAAGCAGTGACGATGCAATGGAAAGACTGATCGAAAAAGAACGCGCGAGTGGTGTATACCTTACCATACTCGGATATGGTATGGGAAATTATAAAGACAATAAAATGCAGAAGCTGGCTGATAAAGGCAATGGCAACCATGCTTACATAGATGGCATCAGTGAAGCAAAGAAAGTGCTGGTAAATGAATTTGGCGGCACCCTGTTTACGATCGCAAAAGATGTGAAGCTGCAGGTAGAGTTCAATCCATCAGTAGTACAGGGTTATCGCCTGATCGGGTATGAGAACAGGATACTGGCAAAAGAAGATTTCAACGATGATAAGAAAGATGCTGGTGAATTGGGCAGCGGTCATACGGTCACAGCATTGTATGAGATCATACCGGTGGGAGTAAAGAGTGAATTCATGGCTTCGGTCGACCCGTTGAAATATCAGAAAGAGCCCGCTAAAGCGGATCAAAAGAGCGGAGGGAGTGACCTGTTCACCGTCAAGTTCCGTTACAAAGCACCAGATGGTGATAAGAGCAGGTTGCTGGAAGCCGTCGTAAAGAACGAAACGAAAGGAATCGATAATGCCTCGGAGAATTTCCGCTTTGCTGCAGCGGTAGCTGAAATGGGCCTTCTGCTGCGGGGTTCGAAATTCAAGGGAGGTTCCAGTTACGACCATGTGATCAGGCTCGCCAAAGCTGCAAGGGGTGAAGATGAAGAAGGCTACAGGGCAGAGTTCATCCGGTTGGTAACCAGCGCTCAGATGCTGGCAAAAGGCCAGCCAAAGAGCGAAGGCGAAGGCCAAACAGGAAAAAGATAAAAAGTTTTATGTAACAGTAACGTGTTTTGAATCGTATAAGAAACACAATCATCTAACAGCCGGTTAGTGATACGGGGCTGGTGTTTGCCGGCCCCTCTTTTATTATACCAAACCAATTGCCTGTATGAGACACTTCTACTTAATAGCCTGCTTATTGTATTTGAATGAGTTGGTGATAGCTCAGGGTAATGCGCCCAAACTTCTTCCTGCAAAAGATCCTATCACGGATTCAGTAGTCATTACCGGTAACTGCTGGGGTGCCGTTCAGAAGGATTCACTGCCGTTGTTTATTATTGATGGAAGACTGTCTTCGTATGAAGAGGTGAGGGCTCTTGATATTGATACCATACAAAAGGTGGATATTTTAAAAATGGAGAAGACTGACTTCTCTTGTAACAACCGCACGGCAAATGGTGTAGTGGTGATCGTTACGAAATCAATTAAAGGACAGGTTTTTCAGATCACTGATGCCGGGGATAATACTGGTGTAAATGCGGCTACCGTCACATTTACCGATCATAAGAATGATAGCATACGTCTTATCGCAGACAGCGCTGGGAAGCTTCAAACAAGTACGCTGAAATATAATGTTGAATACAAAGTGCGTGTGACGTCGATCGGGTATAAAGACTTTACCGCAAGCTATAAACGCTCCAAAGAAAAACCGATACAACAATTTCGTCTTTCACGTGATGTGAAAGAAAGCCAGGAGGTGATCGTGAAAAGCTATGGTTACCGGCGTGTTTGGTGCCGGGGAGGATGTGGAGGAACGTTGGTAAAGTATGCACCATTGAAAAAAGCACCGAAGTCTGCAGCTGTCACGATGGTTTCAAAAGTGTATCCCAATCCCGTAGCAAAAGGGAGGGTGTTTAAGGTTGAATTTGAGTTGGCTGTTCCGCAGTTATTGCAGGTCCGGATCTTCAACTTGCAGGGAGCTCAATTGAGCAACACTGTTTATCACTCAAATGAAGGAGTGAACCGCGTGGAAGTTCCTGTAGCATCTCATTGGGCTTCCGGTGTGTATGCTGTGCAAATGATTGATGATAATGGAGAATTGCTGCTTCAAAATAAGATCATTGTTCAATAACAAACTACTTGCTTTATGAGATATGCTTTTTTGTTTAGCTGCATGTTCCTGCTGGTTGTTTCAGTCTTTGCGCAGGATAATAGAACTAGTTCTCCGCAAAGCAGTACTGCCGGGGCAACGGAGATCGTACTCAGATGTCGCCCGTCTCTCCCTGTTTCGGATCATGCTCTTGTAGTCATCGATGGAAAGATCAGTTCTTCTGATATGAAAGATGTAGACGTGAATGCTATTGCATCAATTGCTATATTGAAGGGAGACACTGCTATCGCGTTGTATGGTAGCCGTGGTGTTAATGGAGTGATCTGTATAAAAATGAAAGTGGCAGCGCAGATATTCCAGATCCGGGATGGAGAAGACGGTTCAGGATTAAACGACGCTACATTAACATTTGTCGACGATAAGAAAGATAGTATACGCCTGCTGGCTGATCAAACAGGATCGGCTCAAACGGATAGATTGAAGCCGGGAACTGAGTATTCGGTATACATCACTGTTGTGGGACATAAAGAATTTACAGCTAAGTATAAAGCTTTAAGAGGCGCAACTACTACGTACCGGCTGGCACGAGACGTAAAGGAAAATCCGGAGGTTATTGTAGTAGGATATGGAACCATAATTTGCAGATACTGGCGGAGAGATACAATTGCTATGGCCTCTAACGCTGATCTGTTATTCGCGAGCACTTTGACGGTCCCGTCGACAGTTAAAGTATTTCCCAATCCCACCAGAAGAGGAGGAAAAATTACCGTCGAATTAAATGCTGCCGATAATTCTCCCAGACAAATCAGGATCTTTAATCTGAACGGCGCCATGCTCAGTAGTCAGGTTTATGTTCCGGTGAAAGGACTTAACCAGATCAATGTTCCGGTCGCTTCCCATTGGGCTGGCGGGATGTATACTGTTCAGGTTGCTGATCAAAGAGGACAGATCCTGCAGCATAAGCTTTTGGTTAACTAGGCAAAATCATAACCCGCCGTTTACTGTGCTATTTACATCATAATTAATAACTATGGCAAAACAATTTCAACTCAGTATATCTGATCCCTGCGGGGAAGATTGGAAAGGAATGACGCCGAACGGTTGCGGACGCTTCTGCGGTTCCTGTCAGAAAACCGTTGTTGATTTTACGGTGATGGATGATCAGCAGCTTGCGTTATTCTTTAAGAAGAATACGGAAAATGTTTGTGGGAGGTTCAGGGATGATCAGCTATCGAAAGATCTTTCTGTCCCTGTAAAAAAGATTCCGTGGTTCCGCTATTTGTTGAAAGCCATCATTCCTGCTGTTCTCTTTTCGAACAAAGGTTATACGCAAGGGGAAGTCCGGAAAATTGTTCCCGAGACAACTCAAGCACCGGTAGGCCAGGCAAAAAAACGGGTGATCGTAGGCGATACGATCAGGATAATACAAAGGACTATCAAAGGTCGGGTATCAGATGGAAGCGGGAATGCGGTTGTGGGCGCGTCCGTGATGTTGCATGGAACCGGTATTGGCACTGTGACAGGGCAAGACGGTTCTTTTCAATTAAGAATAGATCAAAAAGATCGTTCAGCTCAGTTGGATGTTTCTTGTGTCGGATATGTAGCCAGGCTGGTTTCCTGTCCGGTTAATGACGTAGAAGTAAATGCAATGATCACCCTCGAACTTCAAGCTGTGACCATGGGTATGGTAGTCGTAACAGTTGCGCCGACTAAAAACACAATTCTGCCAAAGTACATCGTAACCGATACGACTGTATTGAAGGTATTTCCCAATCCGGTTGTATCAGGTACATCGATCAACCTCCAATTAGACGATACCATCAAAGAAGAGTACTATCAATTCCGGCTGGTCTCATTCAATGGGAGAACAGTCTTTGAAGCTAAGGTATGGATCGACAAGGAAGCACGTGTGCTGAACATTGGTCTGCCTGCGATAACCGCCGGCCAGTATTTTGCTGTACTGCATAATAAAAAACTGAAAAAAGAATATGCGCAGCAGGTTCTTGTAGTAAGATGACCATTTTTATGTCGCATAGTCTTCTCCTGCTTAAATTTTAAAGGTGTCTGAGAAAAGATTTTTATACGGGGTACTATCGTTGAGTACAGGTTATTTCCTGAAAGCCGGATGAAAGTTCTCGAGGGTTTTCTTCAGGAATTCCCTGTCAAGATGAGTATAGATCTCCGTTGTAGTGATGCTTTCATGGCCCAGCATTTCCTGTACTGCCCTTAGATCGGCACCGCCTTCTACAAGATGTGTAGCGAATGAATGCCGGAAAGTATGAGGGGATACCGTTTTATCGATCCCTGCTTTTTTAACCAGGCTCTTTATGATCAGGAAGATCATCACGCGCGACAATTTGCTGCCACGGTTGTTCAAAAAAACAATGTCTTCATTACCCGGTTTTGGTTGTGTGTGTAGCCGGATATGTTTGAGATAAATGGTGAGATAATTGATGGCACTGCTCCCGATCGGCACGAGTCTTTCCTTGTCGCCTTTTCCCAGTACACGGATAAAACCGACATCAAGATACAGTTGAGAGATCTTGAGGTTTACCACCTCACTTACCCGCAGACCGCAACTGTACATTGTTTCAAGGATCGATTTATTACGCCCGCCTTCTGGTTTGCTCAGATCGATCTGTGCAATGATCTCTTCTATTTCTGCATAACTCAGCACATCAGGAAGAGCCCGTTTCAGTTTGGGAGCTTCCAGCAGAACAGTAGGATCGGTCCGGCTGATATTTTCCAGTAAACAATATTTGTAGAACGCTTTGATCCCGGAAATGATACGAGCCTGCGAAGACGATGTCATCCCCAGTTCATTGATCCATTTCAGGAATTGCTGTAATTGTTTCAGGTCTACTTCCGCAGGATTGATCATTGCAGATGTTTCCTGGAGAAACTGTGTAAGTTTATCGATATCCCGCAAATAGGCTTCAATGGAATTATCTGCCAGCGACTTTTCCAACTGGAGGTATGCTTTGAAACCTTTCTTGTAGGGATCCCACATGAGGCTAGTGTGTTTGCAAACAAAAATAGAGCAGTTTGGGAAAGTTTCATAGGTTCAAAAGGTTTCATAAGTTCAGTAGACCCAACAGATTTATTATGCTCTGGAGCAAATAGGGTAATAAACCTACGGAACCTATGAAACCTATGAAACCTTTGGACCGCATAAAACCTTTGCAGCCTACAGCCTCTTCCGTCTACTTCAACTCGATCTTCTTGCTGAGTGTTTTCCATTCATCACCGACTTTCACTTTTGCCCAGATGCTGGTGGGTGTGACGTTGATGGAGTCGATATGATCATGAATAGCGTCGTAGTCGATCTCGATCCGTTGCCCGAATGTCATCATCGCCTGTTTACCGGTTGCCATGTCTTCTACGAACAGGTTGCCTCGGTCGGAATAAGCGATCAGTCCGTCTTCGACAGCGAATTTCGGATCAAATGAGTTGAGGGCGCTGCTTTTGCGGTCGAGCGGGTCACGTTTGTTGAAAGGGAATTTCAGCAGGTAACCCCGTCCGTTGGCGCAATCATTGAATGTTACCCACGCATAGCTGGTGTCTTTTATGTAACAGCTGACTGCGGCAGGATTCAGTTTTACCTGAACGCCAACCAGGTCTTTAATGCCCATTTTCCTGTTGGAACCAAAACCTGAATAGCTCCAGGTGATGGAGTCGGCATTGCAGTCGTTCCCGCTGATATATACATAAGGCTTCAACTCATGCGTCTCATCAACGAACTTTAAACTGTCTTTAAAACAAATCGTGTCGCAAAAAACTTTGGGGCCGCTTGCTGATTTGCAGGAAGTAAAAGTCCAGGCAAGAGCAGAGGCGGAAAGAAGGAGTAATAAGATCTTCATATTAGCGAAGTTTACGAATGAAACGCGAATGCTCGCGAATGGCCGCGAATAAACGCGAATATAGTACTAGACCAGAGGAGTTGCTAGTAATCCCGGGAAATATTAATGGCTTTTTAATTAAACGCGAATGCACGCGAATGGCCGCGATTAATGAACGGTAGGAAATAAAAGTGCTCCGATTTGAGAAAAATACTGATAGCGAGAGTCTATTCGCTGGTATTAGCGCCCATTCGTGTTTATTGTGTCGTGTTTATTCTTGTCGTGTTTATCGTGTCGCGATAATTCGTGCCTGGAGTTTTTGAACCATCTTATAGGTCGCCGGGCAGAATTCTACGTTCTGCTTATGCACATGGACGTAATCCTTCAATTTTTTCTGGAGATGGGGAAAGCCGGCACAGTCGGCGGGACGGACGGCATAGATGCTGCATTTATTGTCTTCCAGGTTGAGGAACTGACAGGGTTCAGTCTTGTTGATCCAGTCGCGGTCACCGCCCTTTTCGCGGCGCAGCCACTGGTTGGAAAACTCTTCGGTTGTTTGGCCAAAGTGTTTGGAGATGCGCTTGATATCGGCCGTATTGAATGTGGGCGTCATGGTTTTGCAACAGTTGGCACAAGTGAGGCAATCCACCTCAGCCCATACTTCCTTTTCAAGTATCGCTGTCGTTTTCTCTATACCGCGGGGGGCATTCTTTTCAAGCTTACTCAGAAAGCGGCGTAACGTTCCTTTGTTTTTTGCAGCGGCCTTTTTGAAAGCGCGGAGGTTGATAGCATCCATGCGCTAATTTACGCGAATTCCCGCACCATCGAAATTTTTCAAATGGCGGTCGTCCAGGGTTTGTCGTTTACGCCTGGCGTTTATTTGCGGCCATTCGTACTTCATTCGCGTTCATTGAATGAAGACGTCCTGGAGAAGAAAGAATTCAGCTGGCTTGTATTTATGGAGCGTGATGGCGACGATGTCATACTGCAGCCATTTGTATTGAGGGTAGAGTGACAGGTACTGCCCGGCAGCACGCTGCAGGTGCTTGAACTTTTTGCGGTTGACGCTGTCTTCGGGATATGCGCCAGGGAAGTATTTGCGTGATTTGACCTCGATAATATGAAGTGTGCCGCCCTTCCGGGCGATGATATCTATTTCATAGTAAGAGTACCGCCAGTTGATCTGCAGGATCTCATAGCCTTTTCCCTGCAGCCATGCTGCCGCCATTTTTTCTCCTGCTTCTCCGATTTCATTATGTAGCGCCATAATGTATCTTTACTTTTTTAGCAAGGTAAAAGTATCTATATGGCGAACATTGGGAAATTAACAGGAACTGTAAAGTATTATGACTGGGGTGGAGCCGTTTTTATACCGGCTTTACTTGATGTTTTAAACGAAGAAAACAAACCGTATGCAGAGTACTGGCTGGGTGTTCACCCGCAGGCTGACTGCCAGATCTTATTTCCTGACGGAAATAAAACATTACTGCGCGATTATATCAACCTGGATGCGGAAGGCTTACTGGGCCGCAAGGTGTTCAAGCAATTTGGCAATATGCCATTCCTGTTGAAAGCGCTGGATGTAAATGACATGCTTTCAATCCAGGTGCATCCTTCAAAGGCAGCTGCAGAAAAAGATTTTGCGGCGGAGAACGCAGCCGGTGTGCCGTTGGATTCTCCCCAGCGTAATTATAAAGACACTAATCATAAGCCGGAACTCATGGTGGCAATGGGAGATTTCTGGCTATTGCATGGATTCCGCCCGCCTGCCTCCATGAAAGAAATACTTGCGAGCATCCCGGAACTCCAATTCCTGCTTCCGGTATTCGGAAAAGATAATTATAAGGCCGTGTATCAACTCGTGATGGAAATGCCCGGGGAAGAAGTGAACAGTCGCCTCGAACCGCTGCTGGCGCGCATTCTTCCACAGTATAACGATCAACACATCAGCAAATCGAACCCCGATTACTGGGCGGCAAAAGGACACCTGACTTTCTCAAAGCCCGGTAGAACTGACCGCGGCATATTCTCTGTTTATCTGTTTAATCTTGTTGAAGTGAAAAAAGGGCAGGCTGTGTTCCAGGATGCCGGCGTGCCGCATGCTTACCTGTTTGGTCAGAACATTGAGATCATGGCAAGCTCAGATAATGTGTTGCGCGGCGGCCTGACAAACAAACATATTGATGTGAAAGAGCTGTTGAAGCATACGAAGTGTGAACCAACTTACCCGGATATTCTTGACGGAGAAAGGCATGGTGCGCAGATCGTATACAAAACACCGGCTCTTGAGTTTGAACTCAGTTCGTTTGATCTGAAAAAAGGCGAGTCCGCATCGCTCAATATTGTTACTACAGAAGTGCTCTTACTCGTAAAAGGTGCGGTAACGGTTACCAGCGAAGGCACCAGCGTGGAGGTACATATCGGCCAGCCTTCCGCAGTACTTTTCCCCGGCAATGGGATTGTGCTAAGCGCTACGGAAGATAGCCTGGTGTTCAAGGCCACTGTACCCGGTGCGTGAGGAAGATCTCAGGGTAGTGCCGGCTCCTGGAGAAGGCTGGCCGGAGGAGCGTCGCCGTAGTGGTAAAAATGAATGGTTTCTGTTTTCCCGGTAAATATTTACCTTTGCCTGTCTTTCTCATAAGAGAATAAATCTTACTATATGAAGTTGAATAAATCAACCATCTGGGCTTTTTTGATTTTGTTGTTAGTGGCAGCATTGTACCGTAGCTGGGAGGGCCGTCCTTTCGGATTTGCTCCACAGATGGCTATGGCATTGTTTGGTGGTGCAGTGATCAGCGACAAGCGTTTTGCAGTTCTTCTGCCGATCCTTTCCCTGTTCCTGTCTGACGTGGTCTACCAATTATTGTACATGAACGGCATGAGCTCCATCCAGGGGTTTTATGAAGGTCAGTGGCTGACTTACCTGCTTTTTGTAGGCATTACCTTTTTCGGCATGTTAATGAAAAAGATCGATCTCAAAAATATCATCGGCTTTACGATCAGTGGTTCGGTCATATTCTTCCTGTTATCAAACTTCGGTGTTTGGATCGGCGGTGGTGGATTGGGCAGACCAAAAACTTTTGATGGCCTTATGCTTTGCTATGGAGATGCAATTGCCTTCTACCGTGATTATGGTGTGATCAAAGGATTTGCTGGTAACCAGCTTATCGGTGATCTGTTCTTCAGCTTCCTGTTGTTTGGCGCATTTGTGTTAGCGAGGAACTACTTCATCCGCCCGGCAGTGAAAACAGCCTGATAATAAAATTTTCAGCATATGGAAGGGTTTCTGCGATAAAGGTCGCGGGAACCTTTTTGTTTTAGAGTGGGAGAAGTGGGAGATTTGGAAAGTTCCATAGGTTCAATAGGTCCACTAGGTTCAATCGTTTAATAGTTTAATAGTTTAATGGTTTAATGGTTTAATAGGTTCCGTGCAGGTTTAGTGAAGTTTGCGTCTGTCAGCTGATGCTAATTGATCCATCTAAGGTTTAACCCTCTTCAATACTTGTTTACCCTTTTAAACCTATCCTTTAAGCTATTAAACTTTCAACTTTTTCAGTGAATCAGATCGTCAACCTGTGGAACCTCTGAACCTTCCAAACCCTCCAAACTTCCCCAACCGCCCAACCCTCCGGCGACCTAACCATTTCTCTCCGCTTCATATCCCGCATCGGGCACCAGGTTGCCACCGTCAGCCGCTGCAGTGGCAAGTTCATCACAGCGGTTATTGTGTGGATTATTGGCGTGCCCTTTCACCCAAACAAATTTGAGGGTATGTTTTTTGGCCAGTTTGGAAAAAAGCGTCCAGAGATCCTTGTTCTTTTTTCCTCCTTTGAAATCCGTAGCCAGCCAGTTCTTTAACCAGCCTTGTTCAACGGCCTTCACTACGTACTGACTGTCAGAATAAACAGTCACATTCATGCCATCGTTCTTTAAAGCCTGTAGGCCGGCGATCACGGCCATCAGTTCCATCCGGTTATTTGTTGTAAGCCGGTATCCTTGCGACAATTCTTTGCGATGCGGGCCCGCCATAAGGATGGTCCCGTATCCTCCCGGACCAGGATTGCCTCTTGATGAGCCGTCAGTGTATATCGTAATAGAGTGAGACATTTATGCAAAGTGATCTTTTAGTGAGTAGTTTTATTCAGAGGCAAATCTCGCGAATAGGAAGTTTAACACAATGGGGAAAACACGAAATAATTCGGGAAAAACCTCGGGAAGAGATAGAAAGTGAAAATTAAAAAGTCAAAAGTCAAAAGTAAAAATTGCTTAAGGTGAAAGGATTTGTTCTTATTCCCAAGCTATTTTTACTTTTGACTTTTAAATTTTTACTTTCTACTTTCTACACTAAACCTGGAACACGCCTGTCTTCAGATCCCGCATGTACGGGTTATGATTGGCGGCTTTGATCCCTTCTGAGATCAGTTGCCTTGTATCCACCGGATCGATGATATCATCTACCCAAAGTCGTGCAGCTGCATAGTAAGGCGATGTTTGTTTTTCGTATCGTCCTTTGATCTCATTCAGCAGTTCCTGTTCCTGTGCGGGTGTAACTTCTTTACCTTGTGATTTCATTCCCGCTACCTGGATCTGGGCCAGTGTTTTTGCCGCCTGGTCACCGCCCATGACGGCTATTTTTGCTGTAGGCCACGCATAAATAAAACGCGGATCATAGGCTTTTCCGCACATGGCATAATTACCTGCCCCGAATGAATTGCCGGTGATGATCGTGAATTTTGGTACGACGGAATTGGCTACGGCATTGACGAGTTTTGCGCCATCTTTGATAATACCTGCATGTTCGCTGCGGCTTCCAACCATGAATCCTGTTACATCCTGCAGAAATACGAGGGGAATTTTTTTCTGATTGCAATTCAGGATGAACCGGGCAGCCTTATCGGCGCTGTCATTATAGATCACCCCACCCATCTGCATTTCTCCTTTTCTGCTTTTAACGATCTTGCGTTGATTGGCAACGATGCCAACAGCCCAGCCATCGATACGCGCGTAGCCGCAGACGATGGTTTTGCCATAGTCTTCTTTAAACTCATCAAATGCAGAATTATCAACGATGCATTCGATGAGATCGACTACATCGTAAGGTTTTCCTTCACTTGGGAAAAGTCCATACAACTCCTGCGCATCTTTTTTTGGAGCAGAGGGAGTAATGCGATCAAAGCCTGCTTTTTCTTTTTCGCCGAGCATGGACATGATCTTCTTTACCTGGTCGAGACATTCCTGTTCGGTTTTGAATTTATAATCTGCGATACCGGAGATCTCGGTATGAGTGATGGCGCCGCCGAGTGTTTCGGTGTCGATGTCTTCTCCGATTGCCGCTTTTACGAGATAGGGACCTGCGAGAAAGATGGACCCGTTATTTTCCACCATCAGAGTTTCATCGCTCATGATCGGGAGGTATGCGCCGCCGGCCACGCAAGCGCCCATTACTGCCGCGATCTGTGTGATGCCCATGCCGCTCATTTGTGCGTTATTGCGGAAGATTCGTCCGAAGTGTTCCTTATCCGGGAATATCTCATCCTGCAGGGGAAGATAGACGCCTGCGCTGTCAACAAGATAGATCACCGGAAGATGGTTTTCCATGGCGATCTCCTGCAGGCGGAGGTTCTTTTTACCGGTGATAGGAAACCAGGCACCGGCTTTGACGGTCTGGTCATTCGCCAGAATAACGCACTGGCGTCCGCTCACGTATCCTACACCGGCAACAGTGCCGCCAGCGGGGCAGCCTCCTTCTTCTTTATACATATCATAACCGGCAAAAGCGCCGATCTCAATAAATGGAGAGTCTTTGTCGGTCAGGTATTCGATCCGCTCACGTGGAGTCAGTTTGTTTTTTTCTTTTTGTTTCGCCTGCGCCTTTTTGCCTCCGCCTTCAGAGATCTTAGCGAGCTTTTGTCGGCGGTCACTGAGAAGAAGTTTCAGGTGGTCTTCGTTGCGGTTGAATTCGATATTCATATTTACAGATCGTTATGTAGACAAAGATAAGCCTGGGCGAGCGTCATCGAATATCTCATTCAAAAGAATGTGTTTAACTAATCGGTTAGTGTGCTGATCTAAGCTCAGCTAAGCTCGGCTGGATAGGGAATATATCATGCGGTTTTCGACGTTTAGGTCGGCGATACTATAGTGGCTCTTGCAATTACTCGATTGTAATCAAGATAAAGGGGCAACTCATGTGTTTGGACGGTGCCCCTTAAGCATTTCTGAATCGTGAAGCGAATCGACTATGAGTTACGGGTGAGTATTAATAAAGAATTGTGGGCAAAGGATAATATTCATAATTACTAGCGCTGGTGGTTTCCCATCCAATATTTGTTTCCTCAGTGACCTGTCCGAAAGCTGGATCGTCATATTGATCCATTTGGTAAATTCTCAATGGTCCCAGGTAAATACTTGTTGTTGCGCTATGGGGAGCATAGCGGACATAGGGCCATGATCCATTTGATTGACCATAGTTAGCCGTAGTTGTCCACTGAAATATTCCCTTGTAATTAAATGCAATCGCTGGATCAACGCCCGTCGGAATAGTACATGCCTGATTATTATAGAATCTGAGATAAGTGTCATAGGTATGTATTTCGTGAAAGCCTCCAGCATCTGAATAAGTTGATATTTGAAAGTTGGTTTCTTCCAGCCTGGCAAATATATTGTAAACAGGTAAAGGTGGCTCTGGAGGAAAGTCTGGGTCAGGTTCGCAGATTTCGATTACCTGATACCCAATAAGGAACCATGCTCCCGCATTGCAACCCTGGTTTTCTGCGCAGTCCCTAAAATATTCGTCGGGGCATTTGCAATAGCTTTCATTAACGGTTCCCGTTAGCATTCCCATTTCACATCCAGTCCAGTATTCACAATAGAATATCCATCTGCAATAATCGCGACTGGTTGTTGATCTTTTTAAACCGGATCCATAGTATTTCGATTGCTTCGTCCTTATATCTTGAACGATGAGGTCAGAAACTTTTGACATTGCAGTGCTTTTCTTGTTTGCAATAGCCAACGAATCCTTCAAAAGGTAAGTTGCCAGTTTGAATTCGAAACTGTTTTCCTTGCGTGAAATCTGCAGGAATTTTTGAATTCTACTTGTATTAATCGTCGAGGATGTCTTAGTGATCGAGTTTTTACTTTCGGCGACCAGCGGTATATAAAAGTAGGTGATGGAATCGTTCTCTATTCGCTCTGTTAGTTTATTCCACAAAGGCTTCCAAATTATAGATACACCAAGTTGAGATGGCACTTCAGTTATGAGCGCAGTGTCTATTTGCTGTTCGATGAATTCTGCCCGAATTAGTTTTAGCGTAGAGTTTTTGTTTTCTAAGCCGGTAGAAAAAGAAGCACTTTTTCTGCAGCTGAATAATGCTGTAAATACTAACAACACCAAAAAATAAATTCTTGTTCTTGTTAAAATAGGTATCATAGGTTTTGGTTTTCTTCAATGAGGCAGCGAGTTAAAGGATAATGTATTCGAAGCAAGTAACATCTATTCAAATCTAATGTCGTTTAGTTAAGGATTTCCACGAAAGTTCATTCGATGGCCGAAATGCAAACACGTATTATCCGCATACCCTATGCCTGTTAGCACCAATAGCTTTACATTAAATGCGGCACTCGGCCACGGCAATCGATCATCGTACATCAAACTGGAAGGACGATCACTTAACTAAACGACATTGTATTCAATTCAAGCTTCAACAATGTACGATGAACGGAAGACTACGGCAATAAGCATAAACACGTAAGAATTTCCCGGGGAATAGTGTAAATGCCTTTATCGACTGTTAGCGTCATGATCGATTAGTTTTCAGTGTGAGTTATGGCAAGTAAATGGAGAAGTGTAGATTAAGAGAATGTTATCCTCGTTATTCTGCAGCGCATGATCAAACTACACCCTGTCTGAGTACTGTAAATTGTACATGTCCATTTTTTTG
>JBEVKW010000307.1:0-4382 GCA_040509495.1 Chitinophagaceae bacterium
CTGCGTAATCTGCGGGAACCTACGCCAATGATCGATTAAGTTTATCCATCTTCCTAAAGAATTCTTATCCGGTACAAACAATGATCGCTTTATATCCTTTATTGAAAATAAGCGATGAAATACAAAAGAATCCATAGTCCAGTACCTCTTTTCTCCCCGAAATAGCTTTCTTTTATATCACCAAGATCTTATTACTGCAATCACTACTCATCCTTTACCTCTACCCTTTTGCAAGCTTTTACTGGTGATGGATCATTCCTCTGCTTAGTTAGCTTCGATAATTGTCTACTGAATCTTATTGTTTTTATCTATTTAAACTTATCTATTATGGGAGTTTCAACTATTCTTCCCGGTACATGGGAAGGAGATTACATTGATGTAAGAGGATACAAAGGTATTCTCGAAATGAAGATCGAAGCAAGAGAAAGTGAATTGAGTGGTCAGTTCAAACTAACCGTGAAAGACATTGACAAGCCACAGATCTTCGAAGGTTCGCTGAAAGGTGAATCGAATGAAAAAGAAACCAGGTTATCATTAATGATCTACGACAAGGAGTCTTCGCAGGATCTTCAGTTCAGTCATGAGATCAAGATCACAGACGCGGGAACCTATGCCAGCCAGTGCTTCTATGGAATGGTAACGTCTGTAGAAAAATCTGTTTTTGGCGGCGGCGTATGGATCGCATGGCATTTCAAAAATAAAAACAAGCAATAAACCTTAATACTATGGCAACCTGGACAACACATACCGAAGGAGGACGCTGGAGTGGAGGAGGAACAGATGTGCCTGATTGCAGCCTGGCACAGCGGGAGGCGATCATCAATGCGTTCAATAACTTCAGTTCCCGCTCTTGCTTAGATTGTTTTGGCGGACTGTCTGGTCAGCTGAATGAAAAGTGGAGGGAGATAGAGATAGACTGCACCGATTCTGAATGCGACACACTGGATGGAAGGAACAGCGGCAACAACATTCTTATTTGCAATACGTCATCAAGCAGGGTTGGACCTGTGCTGCTGCATGAAATGGTCCATGCCTGCGGAGGGACCGAAATGGATTCTGAAGCAGTGGAACATGCCTGCTTCAATGGCAGCGGTGCGACCGCACCATTTGGTGATGACTGGGATAAATTCCGGAGCGAAACAGATGAGCTGGAAGGAAACGAAATCGAACGTGTAGGCAAATTCATGATCTGGAATTCCGACACCGGCGAAGTATGGGAGAAAGTAGTGGAAGGCGGAAGCTGGGCCAGCGGCGGCACTGTCAGAAAAGGCAGGCGTTGCTTTCAATCAAACAGTTGGATCCACAGCTATTCAGGCGGAGGATCATGGATATAACGATACCTGTTCAGCATGGACTGCAATTCCTCTTTGACAGTTATCAACGCAAAGGCGTATGGGAAGATTTTTTAACACTGGCTGGTCCCAGTACAAACTGGGTATCTGCCTATATCGCCTGTCAGCTCGTGCTGATCGACGACGAGAAAGCACATGAATTGCGCAAAAAAGTATGGCATAAACTTTCTACTTCGAGGGTATTTTTCAAGCAATGCAAATGGGGATTCAATAGCAGGGTGCCGGCTGATGCAGATACAACGATCTGGGTATTGTTGCTCGCCCTTCAACTCGGTATCGAGCCTTCGCGCCAGTCAAAAAGTTATGCGTTCATCCGACGACATATTCAATCGAATGGCGGCATCAGTACGTATAAAGATGACCGGCTGATCCGTTTGTTCACCAAATTAAAAAAGAATATCTCTTTCGCGGGATGGTGCCATGATCATACCTGCGTAACGGCAGCAGCACTAAGCTTAACAGAACTCGCAGATGAAAACATGATCCGGTACCTGCTGGATCGGCAGCAGGAAAACGGCGAATGGCCTGCCTACTGGTGGGCAACCAACGCCTACTCAACCGGATTGATCGCGGAAGGGTTTTCCAGATTGAGTGGCAATATGCCGGAAAAGAAACTGAGTGACGCCATCGGGCGCTCAGTCAGTTGGACGATAGAGAAACTGCGTTCGTCAAGAGTATACTTGCCATTTGAACTTTCTTACCTGTTGCGCATATTGAAATATGGCGACGAACAAAGATGTGCTTACTGGATAGAATATGCCATAGATGAGTTGCTTTCGTTGCAGTTCCCGGATGGTTCATGGGAATCATCAGCTCCACTCCGGATCCCCTTTCCACATACCATTGATCCAACGACCATCAGGAACTGGAACTGGCATGGCAAGGGTGGAGGCTGTATCATACAGGATCATAACCGTTGCTTCACCACTGCATCAGTACTTTATTCACTGTCATTATATTTATGAACGCTCATCAAAAAGCTGCTGCGATAGACGCAGTGAAAAGCCGGCTTTTGGCCAGTCTTAAGACGAAATTGAGCCGGGAGACTTACCTGGTCGACCGTAGAAAGATCGAACTCGCAGGGTTCACGCAATGGGATCAGTTGATCAATGATCTTAAGGAAAGCGAGATTGCGGAAGCTGATTTTCTTGCGGAAGTGAACCTGCCCAAATCCACACTGATCAGGATCATTGGTTTTGGAATGGCTTTCTCCGATAAGTTCCTGCCATTGACGGAGAATGAACGGAGACCGGAACTGGTGAAGCTTGGCGCCTTATCAAACCTCATCGTGTGCCTCTATGATCATATAGTGGATACTAAAAATAATGATGAAGATCCTCTATTGCGGCCGGAACTTGAACGGGCTGACTTCATTGGTACACCCGGAGCGAAACCCGGCATGTCAAGAATGGAGATCTACCAGCTGATACAATTGTATTTCCGGAAGCTGAAAAGTTTATGTACCGGTCCGGATGATCTTGACGTGTATCAGCTGATCAAAAAAACTGCTTTGAAAATGTATGATGCAGAAAGGGCGACAGTCCGCATCAACGGTGTGGACCGGACAAGTGGCATGCGGAAATCTGCACTTCCGTTTGTGCTGATGGGAATGCCAGGCTGGATATTCCTGCAGCAGTCAACTGAGCGATGGTTGTTATTGATACACCTGTACAGGGTTGGATTATTCTTCGGCGTACTTGATGATATTGTCGACTATCGGGATGATCTCATCAATCATCAATTCAATTTACTGTTGACGTATAGCGAAAAAGATATGCTGGATCTTGAAAGGAAATTGATCCATCAGATCGATACATTGAGTTTTCGTGCCTCTCTGAATGAGCAATGGTTGCGGCTATATTATGTATGTGCCATTTCCTGGCTGGGCGGATATGAATAAGCGGAAATAAAAATGTTTTCAGATACGTAGTTAACTACCTATATTTGTGTTCAAATCAATGGACATGAATCGATCCTTTCATACAAAACTCCTGGATAACTCTCATTGCCAGGATATTATCAATATTATCCTGCCTATTCAGCAAATTGAGTTTGGTGTGCCGATCACCCTGGAAGATCAACCCGATCTGCTGAATATTGAAGATAACTACGTTAACGGAGGCGGAGGTTTCTGGGGCAGTTTCGATGGCGATAAGCTGGTTGGAACCATCGCACTGATCAATGCCGGCGACGGTGTTGGTGCGATCCGGAAGATGTTTGTGATAAAAGAATATCGCGGAAAAGAATATGGTATCGCGCAGCAATTACTGGATACGCTGTTGCAATATTGCAGGGAAAATAACATTCCGCGTGTTTGTCTCGGCACTGTCGGACAATTACAAGCTGCACAGCGCTTCTATGAAAAGAATGGCTTCAGCAGGATAACCGCTGAAGAATTGCCTGCGCATTTTCCGCGTATGAAACCCGACCATATATTTTACGAAATACGCCTGGAAACAACTGTTCCAACCGCACATTAATCCATACATTTATTTTTTACCAAACAGTTGAATATGGGTCTGATCGATGATGTAGGAATTCTTGCAATCGCAACGAGAATGCAACGTCTCGCGGAGATGATGCGTAAAGACGGATTGCAGATCTATAAAGATCACCAGATCGCTTTTGAACCGAAGTGGTTCCCGGTGATCTACACGCTTTATCATAAGCCGCTGCTTAGTGTAGTGGAAATCGCTGTTGAGATCGGCTACACGCATCCGTCTACGATCAGTTTGTTGAAGGAACTTGAGAAAGAGAAACTGATCAGATCAAAGAAAGATAAGATCGATTCAAGAAAGCGTTTGCTGCAGCTCACCGATAAAGGCCAGGAGATGGTGACGAAAATGAAACCTGTCTGGAACCTGATGATCGATGCGATCACAGAACTTACTAATACACCTACCAATCTTTTGCAGGCGATCATAGAAGTGGAGGCAAAGCTGGAAGAGAAAAGTATGGCTGCCAGAGCGGCTGCTATTTATCAGTCGAAAGGTGGTTCGAAATAGGGAAGGGAGTATCGCAAAGACCGCT
>JBEVKW010000308.1:0-4263 GCA_040509495.1 Chitinophagaceae bacterium
AAACCATTGTTCTCGATGAAGACAATTCGAGGCATGTAGTACAGGTGCTGAGGATGATGAATGGCGAGAAGCTGAACCTTACTGACGGGAAAGGTCATCTGATCACAACGACCATTTCCGATAACCATAAGAAACATTGTACCGTTGAAGTAGAAACGGTGCAACAGATCCCCCCTATCGAAAGAAAAACGGTGATCGCAATTTCGCTGCTCAAGAACACCAACCGCTTCGAATGGTTTCTGGAGAAAGCAACCGAGCTGGGTGTAAGCGAGATTGTTCCTCTTATCGGAACAAGAACGGAAAAGGAAAAATTCCGTCATGATCGCCTGCAGCAGATCCTTGTGAGTGCCATGCTGCAATCACAGCAAAGCTGGTTGCCTGTATTGCAGGAGCCTGTTGGCTACGAGGCGTTGTTCTCGCTCGACAATGTAAAGAACATCTCCTATAAATTCATTGCCCATTGTGATGAACAGCACAAGACGCCTCTTGTAAACGAATTAGCGGCCGCCAACGGCAGCCGCATAATATTGATTGGTCCTGAAGGAGATTTTACTACTGATGAAATCAACCTGGCATTATCAAATCAATTCAAGCCGGTGATGCTGGGCGATACACGCCTTCGCGCTGAAACCGCCGGCGTTGTAGCAGCGAGTTTACTGTGCCTGGTCTGATTCGTTTAGCTGATTTTTTTGAAGCCTTGGTTCATTCAGCTTCACCACTTTCCTGGCAGCCTTCTTCATCATCACCATGTTCAATATCTCCACAATGAAAGAAAAGGCCATACCGAAATAGATATAGTTCTTCAGATGAAGCATGTGTGCCTGCTCTGCATCCCATCCTTCAATTACAAGGCTCAGGCCGATCATTACCAGGAAGGAGAGGGCCAGCATTTTCAGTGTCGGATGTTTATTGATAAATCCGGCGATTGCGGGGCTGAAGAGGAACATTACGATCATTGCGATCACGACGGCAGCGATCATGATCTCCACATGCTTAGCCGTTCCGCCCGCAGTAATAATGCTATCAAATGAGAAGACAGCGTCAATCACCATGATCTGCACGATCGCCTGCCCGAAACTCAACGGCTTTTTCTTTATTGCAGATTCGTTCGGGTCTTCACCTTCCAGTTTATGGTGAATTTCGCGCACCGATTTATAAATAAGAAACAAGCCTCCTACCAGCATTACAAGGCTCGCAAGGTCAAATCCTTTATTGAATAATGTAAAAAGCGATTTCCCCTTCTGGCTTAATAACCATCCAAGTGCCAATAACAAGAGGCTTCTGGAAATGATCCCGGTGATCATCCACAGCCTGCGCGCACTGTTCTGATCTTTTTTAGGAAGACGGTTTAAGATGATGCTTACAAAGATGACGTTATCTATACCCAATACAACTTCGAGTACGACGAGAATTACGAAACTGATAATACTTTCACTCGTGAATAAATGTTCCATGTTTGTTGGTAGTATGCGGTGTGGTTAAAGCAAGCAAAGGGCCTGCCGTATTTCTTTAGTTGATTTTTTTGTTGTTTGCTCGTTGTCCGTTCACCGTTGCCCGGGCGTCGGGTCGCTAACAGCAACAAAGCGTTAAATGAGAGCGATAAGCATTCGTTATCCGTGCGTTTGAATATCGGTGAACGGTGAATGGCCAACGGTCATCGATTCTAATCTTTACAATTCCCTGCAGATCTTTTTTACAATTGACGGACCTTCATAGATAAATCCTGTCCATACCTGTACCAGTGATGCGCCGGCGTTTAGTTTTTCTTTTGCGTCAGCGCCAGAGAATATTCCGCCGGAAGCAATGATCGGGATCTGGCCGCCGGATTTTTTAGAGATATAGGCTACAACATCCGTTGAACGATGCTGAACCGGTTTTCCGCTGAGGCCACCAGCACCAATGCTCTCGAGTTTTTCATCCGGGGTTTTGAGGCCGGCGCGATTGATCGTTGTATTGGAGCAAACCAGTCCGTCAAGCTTTATTTCCAGCGCAAGGTCGATCACGTCATCGATCTGGTCAGCGGTGAGATCGGGTGCGATCTTCAACAAGATCGGCTTTGCCAACGCTTTACCGTTGTTGATCATTTGCAGATGACGCAGGATCTTCCCCAGCGATTCTTTTTCCTGCAATTCGCGTAAGCCGGGTGTGTTGGGGCTGCTTACGTTCACCACGAAATAATCGACATAAGGATGCAGTTCGCGGAAGCAGATATCGTAGTCCTTCCACGCTTCCTCGTTAGGGGTGACTTTATTCTTGCCGATATTTCCCCCGATGACGAGGCGGGGCCTTCGATCGGTCCGGACGTCCACAGACTCTTTCCATCTTTTCAGCCGTTCCGTTATCACTTTTACACCGTCATTGTTAAAGCCCATACGGTTGATCAGCGCCTGGTCTTCCGGTAAACGGAACAAACGGGGCTTATCATTTCCTGCCTGCGGCAAAGGCGTCACCGTGCCGATCTCAACAAAACCAAAGCCCAAAGCTTCAAGTTCGCGGAGATACCGGGCATTTTTATCAAATCCTGCACCAAGCCCTACCGGGTTTTTGGGATTTATCCCTGCAACGGACCACTGGGTTTTAGCCATGGGCGCCGGACTAAATGCAGCCGCTAATAACTTTCTTCCAATTCCTATGTTACACAATAGTTTAAGAGAGTTCATCGAGAAATAATGCACCCATTCCGGAGAAAATAGAAAAAGAAAACGCCTTATCAGGTTATACATAATGGCGCGAAGATAATTCAAGTTCGGCAGCGTTTGGATGGTATGGAAACAGTGATTAAATTTGGGATAGAAAGTTGCATAAACAACCAATGCGTAAAGTTTGAAAGTTTAATGTTTTAAAGTTTAATAGTTATATCCTGCTCCGGGAATTCCGGACTATGGGAAACTGTTAAATATTTACACTCAAAAACTTTTAAACGCTTTAACTTTTAAACATTTAAACTTTTGACCTATGCAAGAAGCATATATCATAGCCGGTTATCGTACTGCAGTTGGCAAAGCAAAGCGCGGTGGTTTTCGTTTTTATCGCCCGGATGATCTGGCAGTGGACGTGATCAAAGGATTGATGGCAACTGTGCCACAGCTGGAATCATCCCGTGTGGATGACGTGATCGTTGGCAATGCCGTTCCGGAAGCAGAGCAGGGATTGCAGTTTGGCCGTATTATTTCTGCACGGGCACTCGGATTTTCTGTTCCGGGCGTTACGGTTAACCGGTACTGTGCATCAGGTCTTGAGACCATTGCGATGGCAACTGCCAAGATCCGTATGGGCCAGGCTGATTGTATCATCGCTGGTGGTACGGAAAGCATGAGCCTTGTTCCGACTGCAGGCTGGAAAACAGTGCCTGCTTATTCCATCGCCAAAGAGGATCCCGATTATTACCTGAGCATGGGACTTACTGCAGAAGCAGTAGCGAAAGAATATAATGTAAGCCGTGCTGACCAGGATGAGTTTTCTTATCAGTCGCACCGCAAAGCGATCAGTGCCATAGAAAATGGCTATTTCAAATCAGGGATCCTCCCGATCAATGTGGAAGAAGTTTACCTGGATGAGAAAGGCAAAAAGCAAAAACGTAATTACATCGTAGATACGGATGAAGGGCCACGCGCAGATACCTCTGTTGATGTGCTGGCGAAGCTGAAACCGGCATTTGCGGCCAATGGTGTTGTAACAGCTGGTAACTCTTCGCAAACCTCCGATGGCGCTGCTTTCGTGATCGTGATGGGAGAGAAGATGATGAATGAACTGGGACTGAAACCGATCGCGCGATTGGTGGCTTGTGCATCAGCGGGTGTTCATCCACGGATCATGGGAATCGGGCCTGTGGCAGCAATTCCGAAAGCGTTGAAACAGGTGAATATGAGTTTGAATGATATTGACCTGGTAGAACTGAATGAAGCGTTTGCTTCGCAGGCACTCGCTGTTATCCGCGAAGCAGGATTGGATCCGGCAAAAGTGAATATTAATGGCGGCGCTATTGCATTGGGACATCCGCTGGGTTGTACAGGTTGTAAGCTGACTATCCAGGTGGTGAATGACATGAAGAGATTGAATAAGAAGTATGGAATGGTGACGGCTTGTGTTGGCGGTGGACAGGGAATTGCAGGGATCATTGAGAATCTTTAATTGTTGCCCGGTTTAGTTTCCCGCAGATTACGCAGATATAAAAACGCAGATGCGCAGATGAAATTCTTTTCTAAGATATCAATCTGCGTATCTGCGTTTTTATATCTGCGTAATCTGCGGGAAACTAAACCG
>JBEVKW010000309.1:0-5486 GCA_040509495.1 Chitinophagaceae bacterium
CTTTGCTTTATTGGTGAGTTCGATCAATCTTTCAGTTTGTTCACCAGTGCAACATACTCTTCCATGGCGGCTTCTTTCGTTTTGCCTTTCAGGGAAGACCATGCTTCATGTTTTGCTTTATTAACGAAGTCGAACGGATTCGAAGGCGGATCTGTATTCACGTCGCCTTCTGTGCCTTGCTTGTACAGGGAATAAAGTTGCAGCAGTACCTCGTTAGAGGGTTTTTCAGCAAGTGTTTTACTGTCGGCTGCTGCTTTTTCGAATTGTTCTTTGAGTTCCATAGTTAAGTTGTTTTTATGAGTGCAGTTATTTAGTGATTTCTTCGACAACGTGCCCAACGTTCCCGTTTGGCATCTGGATGTGTAACAGGGCGGCAATGGTAGGTGCGAAATCAGTCATATGCGTTTCGCGGTTTGTTTTGCCTGGTTTTATTTTCCAACCGAACCATACCATCGGGATATGTGCGTCATACGGATTCCAGGTGCCGTGCGTAGTTCCTTTATAGCCGCCATCAAACCATTGTGGCATGAAGACGAACTGGACATCGCCGGAAAGTTTCTGATTGTATCCGTTCATTACTCTTTCCTTGATGGTGGAAGGCAGCGTTGTTTCTGCCAGTTCATGCAGGTCGAATGCGCTCATGATGGCCGGGTGCTGGCTCAACTCTTTGATCGCCCATTGTTTGAAATCGTCCTGGTCCACTTTTGCTGTTTCCAGCGCAGCATAGTTCAGGTAGAGCTGGTAGTTCATCACAGTTTCAATCGCATTTTTCACACCAAATTTTTTCTCGGCATTTTCATTCAGCCATTTCCGGATCTCCGCATCATCAAATGCACCTGCAGGAATATTATGTTCTTTCATGAAGTTAGGAACATGTGCTGCACCATGATCAGCCGTCAGGAATACAAGGTACTGTCCTTTTCCGAGTGTAGCATCCAGCATGGTATAGAATGCGGCAAGTTCTTTATCAAAACGCAGGTAAGTATCTTCGATCTCGATAGAGCTGGGGCCGAATGCATGACCAACATAGTCAGTAGAGGAAAAGCTTACGGCCAGGAAATCTGTTACACCTCTCTGGCCAAGTTTTTCACCATCGATGGCAGCTTTTGCCAGGTCAAAAGTGAACGTGTTGCCATAAGGTGTACCGCGGAATGCTTCGTACTTATTGCTGATCGCTGAGGTCTGGTGAGGGAAAGTATTGTCTTCGCCAGTGAGGTTGGATTCGTATGGTTTGTTGTCTTCCGTACTTTGTTTGTATGTTTCGATAGGATAGAGCGTATTCCAGTTCTGCGCCATGTACTGATCAGGTAATCTCTTATCGTTCACTTTTTTTACCCAGTCGGGCAGTTCACTCATGTAATATGTGCTGGTGATCCATCCGCCGGAACTATTATCGAACCAGTAGGCAGCGTTCGCTGAGTGACCAGCCGGCAGGATCGCACCGCGGTCTTTCAATGCAATGCCGATGCTTTTGCTGTTGAAGTTAGTGGCCAGACGCAGCTCGTCCGTGATGGTGGTCGTCCACATATTCCGTGGAGACATTTTACCTGCGGAGGAATTGCTGCCCACCGACTTCACCGTTGTGTCTTCTGCACAATACCAGCTTCTTTTGAGGTCACGGCGGTACCAGTTGTTACCGATGATGCCATTGATTGCTGGAACTGATCCCGTGTAAACGGAAGTATGTCCGGCAGCCGTATAGGTTGGAGTGTAAGGGATAAATGCATTTTCGCAGCTGAATCCCTGCGTGAGCATTCGTTTAAAACCGCCCGCAGAATAGCGGTCATAATAACGGTAGAGATAATCCCATCGCATCTGGTCAACCACGATGCCTACTACCAGTTTAGGCCTTTGCAAAGTTTGAGCAGAAAGTGTGTGGGCAAAAAGAAAAAAAGCAGAAATAATCAGCGTCTTTAACCTGTGCATGTAATACTGTTTTGCACAAAAGTAGGGGATTATGAGGTAGTTAGCAGGAGGATAATGGAAAGGTAATATCGGGCAAGGTCAGTGTCCGATGCGCGGAAAAGCGGGCAAAAAACAGGCAGTCAGCCAGAATGCTGTCCAGCTCAAAAAACGCACAAGGGAACCAGTTTTTGGGTATCCGTTTTACAGCAACGATAAACAGCAACGATGGAAAAGGTGAAGGGCGATGACCCGTGCAGTGCTTTCTGCGGGTTCTCTGCAATGTATCTCCGCCGTAAAATAGTGCTGCTGCCTTTTTAATCACCTTATCCGGGAAGGTCGCGTTTCAGGACCGGTTGCGGATCAGGTAAAACGCAACTGCAGCAAGGGCCGCGATGCCGCCGATGACCCACCAGAGTGCATGAAAGCCTGCGTATCCGGCCAGCTGGGCGCCACTCATCGGGCCCAGTGTCTGTGCGGCAGCCCAGGCCATGGTGTACAGGGCGGCATACTGGCCGCGGTTGGAAGGATGCGTGCGCGAGATCCAGTATGAATTCATAAAAGGCATGGAAAGGATTTCACCAAAAGTGATGATACAGATCATGATAAAGGCGATCAGCATGGGCGGCCCCGGAATGTTCAATAACCAGAAAGCAACACTCACCAGTGCAACTCCCGCAGTGATATAGATCATTAAATTCCGTTTCCCCTCAAGTTTGTATACCAGTACCATTTCCACCAAGGCGATAATAATTCCGTTAAAGGCCATCAGAAAACCGATCTCAGGTTCTGATAAATTAAACTCCTTCCGGAAGAACACCGGCAGGTTAGTGAAGATCTGGAAGAAACATGCCGCAAATAACATGGTGATCACGATGAACAAGAGGTATGTTTTGTCGCGGTAAGCAGATACCAGCGGCTTTAGCTCTTCCTTTTTTGAACTCTCCGTGATCTGTGACGAAGGTTTTAACGCGAACCATAAAAGAATGGCTGCGGCGATATTGGTAAAGCCATCTACCCAGAACAATAATTCATAGTTGATCTTTGCAAGTACACCACCGAGTGCACTGCCGAGGGCCCATCCGACATTAATCGCCAGCCTGTTCAACGCATAGGAACGTGTGCGATTCTCTTTTTTGCTGTAAAAAGCGATAGCCGTTGAGTTCGCCGGCCTGAATGCTTCGCCCACAAAACTTACCAGGAATGTAAATATGCAGATCAGCGGGAAGGTTCTTAACTGCCCCAGGATGATGAAAAGAATACCCCCGCCAATAAGAGTGATGAGTTGCACCGGATAATGCCCTATCCGGTCTGTCAACTTTCCTCCGCACCATGCTCCCGTAAACGCGCCAAGGCCGAACAGACCTAATACATAGCCGGCTTTGCCGATGCTATAACCCATTTCCGGACTGGTAAGATATAAGGTCATGAACGGAACGACCATCGTTCCGCTGCGGTTGATCAGCATCACGAGCGAAAGAAGCCAGGTCGATCTTGATAAGCCGCTATAAGCGTTACGGTATGTTAGTGCGGTTGCTTTCAGCATGACGTGCAAATGTAACCGGAAGAAAATTCTTTTTGGTCTAACTCAGGAAGGGCCGCTCTTTCTGTATGATGAACGGAGAGTCTGGCTGGATGACTTTATTGATGTTTTTCAACATCGATGGCGGTAACGGATCCGGTACCAGGGTCATTTCCTCGTGTTTTTCCGTAAGAGTTATTATTTATTTTCTATTGAAAAACAATTTGTTGGATGGTGTTTTTGGTGGCAAGCTGATTTTCTCCCCGGTATATTTCCTTGTTATTCTACTATTGCGGGTGACCCGTGTGCGCTGTACTTTGTGACAAATTCCAATGGTATGACAAAAACCAGTTTAGTTACCAGAGTATTCCGTTACGTACTTTTTGCTACTGCCTTTACTTTGTACCTGTTGCTGTTGTAAGTCTTAAAAAGTTGCCCGGAATAAAAAATCTTGAAGCCGTCTCCTGTGTGAGGCGGCTTTTTTGGGCTAAAATAGTGGAGGTCTCAGGATTCAAAGCAGTGTCGTTTAGTGTATCGGCGTGTCCGCGCGTTACTTCGGGGTGCTAACACGATATTGGATTTCAAAGAGCTTCATATAACGCTACCTTCATCTTTGCCTCTTTTAAACTCTTGGCCTAGCTTTGACGCATGTACGGAAAACAGGAAGCATCCCTGATGCGAAAGGAATTTTGGACAAGTTTGGGTTTGTATATGCGGCCACTGCTGGGTGCGGATGGAGAGCAGGTGAACTGGCTGAATTATAAGACCGGTGTGAAGCATATCTATTTTCGCATGGATGCGGATAATAAGCGCGCTTCGATCGGGATAGAGCTAAGGCAGATAGATGACGATATGAGAAAGGATTATTATGCACGGCTGCTTCAACTGAGGGCCATCTTGGAGGAAGAAACAGGGGAGGGGTGGATATGGGAGAAGGATAGTCTTGATGAAGATGGCCGCTCCCTCAGCAGGATCGGCATCTCCATTGACGGTGTAAATATTTTCAATAAAGCAGATTGGCCTGCAATGATCTCTTTTCTGAAACCCCGAATGCTGGCGCTCGATAATTTCTGGTGGCAGGTAAAGGATATGCTTTTGTAAATGTTTTTATTCTCCCTTCAGGCTCTTCCCTAATGCAAAGCGGATCGCTGCTTTGGAATGAATAAGGGTTGTATCATACAATTTAACATCAGTATCTTTTTGTTGCAGCAATAGTGGGATCTCCGTGCAACCGAGGATGACACCCTGAGCGCCCTGCCGGGCAAGCTCAAGGATGATGTCGACGAATTTTTGTTTTGTTTCTGGAAGGAATATTCCCTTACCCATTTCAGTGTAGATAGCGTTATTGATATAGTCGATGTCATCCTGGCCGGGGATGATGGTCTTAATGCCATGCGCAGCAAGTTTCTGACTGTAGAATGGTAACTGCATCGTGTATTTCGTGCCGAGCAGCGCAACAGTTTGCAGCCCGTCTTGCTTGATCTGCTTACCGGTCTCGTCTGCAATATGCAACAGCGGGATACTGACAGATGCCTGCACTTCGTCAGCCAGTTTATGCATGGTATTCGCACCTAGTAAGATACAATCGGCACCGGCAACGGCCAGTTTCTTAGCTGCATCGGTAATGAGGGCAAGGATGCTGTCCCAGCGTCCGGCTTCGGTCAGCGACTTGATCTCGGCAAAATCGACCGAATGAAGAATGATCTTGGCAGAGGACACTCCGCCGAGTTCCTGGTTGACCAGTGTGTTCAGCAAGCGATAATATTCAACAGAAGAAAGCCAGGTGATGCCTCCGATGAGTCCGATTGTTTTCATCCGGCAAAAATCGGTGATTTTTGACAACAATCTCATGGGTACGGAACAGGTTCCAGGTCAAGTGCCTGGTGAAGATGATATTTCAGGTGCCTGACATAGTCGGCCGCAAGCCACTCCAGTGTATGCGGTTCTCCCGTCGTGCAAATGCGTTGTGACGCGTCGTTTGGTATTCTCCGGAGGATCCGAACGATCTGCCTGTTGAGCAGGAACCATAGCTCAATGACCTCAGCCGGTGACTGTTCCTGGT
>JBEVKW010000310.1:0-4261 GCA_040509495.1 Chitinophagaceae bacterium
GGGCATGACCGGGCTGGAACTACGCCGCGAGTTCCTGCAGATCCCGGCTTGCGTGTTCATTACTGCTTACCCCGATTACGCTGTTGAAAGCTTCGACCTGGCGGCACTTGATTTCATGGTCAAACCTATCAAGGCAGATCGCTTTCGCAAAACAGCAGATCGCATACTGGAGTTTCTTGAGATACGGCATAAAGCGGAATTGCTTGATCATACACTGGGAGCAGAAACGATCTTTATCAAAGATGGACATAAACAGGTAAAGCTGAATCTCCATGAGATCATTTACCTGGAAGCGTTGAAAGACTATACAAGCATCGTTACCACCAGTGGCAAACATTGCGTACTCAGTAGCATTGGTAATTTGTTGAAAGAGCCGGCCTTCCATTCTTTTATCCGCATTCACCGAAGCTATGCCGTACAGAAGAATTTCATTGAATCGATCAGTGCAAATGAGATCAGGGCGATGAACGTCAGGCTGCCTGTCGGAAGAAATTACAAAGAAGTACTGACCGGCTTGAAATAGCAACTCATGAAAAAGATCATTCTTGCAGTAACCTTATGTATTGCGCTGCAATGCTCCGGCCAGAAAAGCGGGCAGGATCTCGTTGATTCACTCATAGGTGCATTAACACATGCACCTGATGATACGGTGAGGGTACGCCTTTACAACAGGATCTTTAATACCCTCGTGAATATAGACGGTAAAGAGGCACTGAAATATGCAAGGCTTGGCCTGGCTCACAGCTATAAAATGAAATGGCAAAAAGGCATAGCGGTATTCAGGGCCAACCTCGGGCAATTCTACAGTTCGGCAGGAAACTATGACTCCAGCTTATCTCACTATAACGCAGCTCTTTCTGCATTCGATGCGGCAAAGGATAAATACAACATGTCAACCACCTACAATAACATGGGTGTTGCCGCACAGAATATCCGCGCGGATTTCATCAGCGCCACAAAATATTACCTGCAGGCATTGAAGATCGCCGAAGAGATCAAAGACAGTACATTGATGTCAAATAGCCTGCATAACGTTTCCTCCATTTACCTGAGCCAACAAAATCACACCAAAGCGCTTGAATATGAACAACGGGCACTGGTGATCCGTGAGAATGCCGGTTCACTTGACGAGATAGCAGGCTCCCTGGAAACAATGGGAAAAATATTCTTTCAGCTGAATGACCTCCCACGGGCGAAGGAATATTTTGAAAAAGCAGCGCCGATGTTTCAAAGTACGGGGAATATGGCAGGAATGGCTTCTATCTGGTCAAGCCTTTCCCTTGTATATAAAAACGATCATCGCCGCATCATTGAAACCCGCATAAAAGCCAGGGATGCATGGAACGAGATCAACCCGCTTCATTCAACAGCCATCACCAACCTGGGTAACCTGGGTATCGCCTATTTTGAGATCGTAAAATCAGATACACTGCATAAAGTGAGATACGGTGACGTGATCCCGGATGATCGCCAACAACTTCTACGGAAAGCAGCAGAATATTTGAACGGCGCAATTCAACTGGCGGAAGAAACAGGAGAAGCAGAACTTCGCTCTTTTTTTATCGGCGCGCTGGCGGAAGTTCAGGAACTGAACGGTGATTATAAAAATGCCTATTTCAATTACAGAGCATTCAAAGAAACGCAGGATTCCATTTATTCACAGGAGAATAAGAACAAGATCGCCGCAGCAGAAAGTCAGATTGAAATTGATAAAAAGAACAGCGAGTTAAAAATAAAGCAACTTGCATTGGATGCACAGCGTAAAAAACTTTGGGCACTGGGTATTGGATCAGTCCTTCTCGCCACCATTGGATTTATGTTTTACCGCCAGAACCAGGTGAGAAAGAAAAACAACCAGCTTCTCCAACAACTCAATACAGAACTTGATACTGCCAATAAGGTAAAAACCAAGTTCTTCGCAATCCTTAGTCACGACCTGCGCGCGCCTATTGCCCGCCTTTCCAACTTCCTGCATCTGCAAAAAGAATCGCCAGACCTGATGACGGGCGAACAATCAGCGAGACATCAGCAAAAAATGGCTGACTCCGCCGATGCTCTTCTTGGAAATATGGAAGCAATGTTACTCTGGAGCAAAGGACAAATGGAGCACTTTGCTCCATCTAAAAAGGATATTTCCGTGCGGGAACTGTTTGCCTACCTGGAACAGAACTTTGTCGCCGAAGACCAGATCAGTTTTTCTTTTGATGATCCGGCAGCTATTGTCATCAGCACCGATGAACATTATCTGAAAACGATCCTGACAAACCTGACGGCCAATGCTGTTAAAGCATTGCAGGGTATTGCTTCGCCACATATATCCTGGAAGGCTGCTACTTCCGGAGGAATAGTACAACTCAGCATCACTGATAACGGGCCGGGGATCGATCCGGCAATATTTCAGTCAACAAATCTCACAAGCGAAGACTCAAGATACGGCCTGGGTATCCATATCATTAAAGACCTTGCCAGGACGATCCGTTGCAGCATCACTACAGTAAAAGTGGAAACAGGAACATGCGTGGTCTTAAGTTTAATGCGCAATTGACAGCATCTTCCCGGTGCCTTTTATCCCTGTAAATGTCCATTTGCACAATAGGATGCTGCGGGGAACGGGTAACAACGAACCAACCAACAACCACTTGGAACATACGAACTGCATTAAAGGGTACACAGGCGGTATATTCTGCCTGTACGTGTTCATATAATCACAACGCTTCCACAATGATTCGTTCCGGAATTTAGCCTTCAAACGCCTGTATATGTCTGCGCTGCGCATGTTCTCCCTGCCCCTCTTGCTTTCCCTTACCCTGCTTGCCTCAGCGCAAAAACCGGTAGAAATAATGCAACCCAAAAAGGAGTTCGACATCCAGCTGGCTTCGAAAATGCTGAATGAAGGAACTTCAGAGATCACAGGTTATGCCTACTATGAAGAAAGAACTCCCATCGGTATAAAAGTCGGGGAAACTATCTATGGAAGAGTTGGCACCGTTGTATCCCTCTACCCCGTTACGCCTTACATCGAAGAATATCTTACCCTTAAAAAGAAAAATAAACAGGGGAAACGTATTGCCACGATCTCTTTACTGGCAAACTGTTACCGGATTGAAAGCAAGATCTATTCACAAAAAGGAGAATTTATTTTCGGTGGATTAGCTCCCGGTAAATATTATCTCGAATCAATTGTGTATTTCCCTTCTGGTATTGGGGGACGTGAAGTGTCAGCCATTGTGGAGATCAGCAACGATGGAGATAAAGTACCATGCAAGCTCAAGCACATTTATTAACACAAGCCCGCTCTTTATGCGATCAATATTATTACTATCCTTCTTTATACTATCAGCAAATACCCATGCCCAGATCGTCAGAATTCCCGATCCTACTTTCAAACAACGGGTAATATCACTGGGCTATGATAAAAATGATGATAACCAGATACAGGTAACAGAAGCACAAGCTGTAACAAGCCTCTATTTGAATGATCTGCAGATTGTAAATATGGAAGGCATCAATAGTTTTACAAACCTGGAAGAGCTTGGAGTTTACAATAACAAGCTGACAGCGCTCGATGTTTCCAGGCTGAAAAAATTAAAGTTCCTTTACGCTTTTAACAACCGGATCAAAGACCTGAACATCACCGGCCTGACAAAACTTGAACATCTTTTCGTGCAGGATAATCTATTCATTACCACACTTGATCTTTCCAAACTCACGGCCCTGAAAGAACTGAACTTTAACGGTAACAGGCTGACAAAGCTGGATCTGACCGGACTAACGGCATTGGAAAAAATTGATGGGCAGGAGAATGATCTCGAAACAATTTCTTTGAGACAGGCACCCCAGATAAAACATGTGGATCTCAAAAACAATCCGCTTAAAGTAACCATTGATATCCGCGGACTCACAAACCTCGAATACCTTAACCTTTCTGGCTCCCAGTTACTCTTTCTTAATTTCAGCGGAACGGTACGTTTAAAAGAATATTACTGGTAATATTACGCGACCTGTTATGACAGGTCAGTATGCAAATTCCACCAGCCTTTTTTTTGAACAAAATATTTTTCTGCTAAAACGCTGAACAAAAGGATTTAATAAAGAAATATCCACCCCGGCGTTACCGCAGGTCATCACAATACTGGCATTCGAGTACGATTTTTATAATTTTGCCAGATGAATGGCAATGAAAGTTTAGAAGACTTCTATCGTTCGAAGTTGAATCACGTACCAGAAAATCTCAAGCAAGGAATTGGTCACTTCAATGTAT
>JBEVKW010000311.1:0-14957 GCA_040509495.1 Chitinophagaceae bacterium
GCAACATCTGTGTAAGGTTCTTTTCAATATTTCTTGCAATGGTTGTCACCGGTGTATCCGTTGGCTTGTTCTCAAACGGATCCTGCAGATGAATGGCCATTTTTTCAATCAGTAAAAACGAGGTTGCTATTGCCACTACAACCGGTACTTCAAAAATTCCGAAATACTGGATCACCGCAAAAGGCAGGAAGGCAATAAACAGCAGCATAGAAAAATGAATGTACATACTGTATGTAACGGGGAACACGGTATTCTTGATCCGCTCACATTTTCCCATTGCATCGCAAAGACGCGTTAATGTTCTATCCATCTCCACTTGCTGAAAGCGGTTGATCCAGCCCTGCTCAAGTCCGACACGCAGATCCCGCGCATGCAATTCGAGCAAAGCGCCCGGTACATGATCATAATGACGGATAAAATCCATTTCCTGGCGTGTCAGGTATTTATCTAACCCGCGTGTGGGATTCTGCCCGCGAAGCATTTGCCCAAGGCTATAGTTCCATGCGATCTGGCGACGGATCATCCGCTCGCGGTACTGCTGCACCTCATCGCCTTCAAACACAACTTCCGTGAAGGACAGCACCTGCCTGGACAATGTTCTTGAGTCATTCACAATGCCACCCCAGATATGTCTTGCTTCCCACCAGCGATCGTAAGCCTGGTTACTCCTGAAGCCCAGCAAAAGTGAGATCACCGTACCCATGATGGTGGGGATAGCGATAGGAATCGAAATCCGCGTAACATGGAAGTTCTCATAGATGATCGTAATGATCACCGAGTAAAGGGTAATAAGTATCAATTCCGTTTTTATTTTTCCCAAAACGTAGGAAAACGGAATATTCTTCTTTAACAGCATAAGCCTTTCAGATTTGAAATTAATTGATCAGCACTGCAACTGCTTCCGCCAGCGGTGCCGCACTATGAACCACCGTTCTTCTTCTCGCTAATTCAGTGATCACAGGAATACCACTTTTCTTGAACAGTTTAACCGGGTTGACACTTTGAGTCGTCACCGGGTTGAACACAAAATGATCGGGACAGATGATCATATCAATATCATTGGCATCGATAAAATTTCTGAACAATGGAACGGTCGAACCATACAAATGACGAACATGAATATTCTGAACAACACGCGCATTAGAAGTTTTGATGCGCTTGCAGGCATTCCTGAATTCATCTGTCAGCAAATGTGCATACGGCACACGTGTACCATTGCCTAACCGGTCGGGTGCATTAATATTCATATCAAATGCGTGAAACAGTATAATATTGGCAGTTTGATCCAATGCTGCCACCGCTCTTTCTACGAGGTTGAGTGATTCAATGCTGAAATCAGTTGGGATCAGTACATTTCTCATTTTCGTTGTTTTAAATAATGAAGAATAAACAGATCACAAAACTGCATCACAGACATTACAGGCACCTAATAACTGAATTAAGGGATATTAAAATGTAGATAAGAAAGAAATTAGAGAGTTCGCTAAGAAACTGATTACTTATGCTTAGTTCTTAGATGTTTTTAATAATACGCAATTCCACGATAGTATAATATACATCTGTGTATGGAGATAATATTATGACACGCCGTAGACTGGTCAAACATCAGCAAGCGGAAGTAATACGGTCACCTCTGTACCTCTTCCTTCTTCCGATGCTACCTTAATATTACCATCGTGCTGCCGGATGATATTCATCGATAATGGAAGTCCGACACCATACCCTTTGAATGAACTTGTATTTGATGCGCGGAAGAATGGCACGAACACATGTTTGATGTCATCATGCGGGATCCCTATCCCTATATCAGCGATCCTTACTACCGCCTGATCTCCAGGGCAGGTCAGCGTTACTTCCACCGGCTGATTATTCGAATATTTACAGGCATTGAGAATAATATTGCTGATCGCAAGTTTCAATAATTGCAGATTACCTTTCACTACAAGCCTGTTCTCATCCATTGGCATGTCCTGCAGCATCAGCTTGATATGGTTTTCCGGATCGATCCGGTCTATCGTTCCTTTAATGTCAAACAGTAATTCGTCTACACGCACCGGAACATATCCTTCTTTATTTTTATTGAAACCCGATTGGGCGAGACTTAACAAAGCGGTGGTCAATGTCTCAAGTCTTTCCGCTTCGCGAAGGATCACCTCTAGTGACTGCCGGTAATCTTCTGCCTTTCTCTCTTTTGACAGGGTAATATCGGCTTCACCGATGATTGCTGTAAGCGGTGTTTTCAGCTCATGGGATGCATTGCTCACGAAATTGTTCTGGATCTCGAAAGACGTTTCGAGCCTGTCAAGCATCCGGTTGAATGTTTTGGTCAGTTCCGCGATCTCATCTTTGCCGCGTCCTTTTTGCTCTTCCAGTCGCATGGATAGGTTTTCAACACCAATACTTTTCACTCTTGCGATAATATCCCGGAATGGCTTGAATGCTTTGCGCGAAAAGAAAAAACTGACGGTAAATACGAGGATCACTTTACCCACAAGAGCAATGAGCAATATGCGCTTGAGGTTTTTCAGCGCCTGCAAGCCATAAAGATTTACGGCCGACTTTACCATTACGTAAGTCTCACTGCCTACCGATAGCCCCCGTCCCGCATAGTATACATCATCTTTTTTGTAAAACACTGTTGTGTCTGTACTGATCGCTTCTTTAAAAAAAGAGTTAGGCACCGCAAGACCTTCCGGAATTCTGAAGCTGTCTTTTCTATGGTTGGCTACAACAAGGTACTCGCGTTCGTTGGGCAATACTTCCAGGTATTGCTGGCGCAGTTCTGTATAGGCGGCAGAGGAAGTGGTATCTTTTTCGAAATGGATTTTTGCAGCAACGATCACGCGTAACTCCAGGCGCTTTTTAAAATCGTTGGATGTATCGCGTGTTGCGACATAATAAATGATTGCATTCAGCAGCAGGATGACTGCTGCCGCAAGCACGGTAAAGAGAATCGCGGTTTGTGTCTGTATTTTCATGCAGAAGGTTCCTTCATCACGTAGCCCATCCCGATGACCGTTTGTATCAGTTTAACGGGTCCGGCCTTGTCTATTTTCTTCCTGAGATAATTCACGTATACATCCACCACATTTGTACCCATATTGAAGTCAATACCCCATACATTCTCCAGCATATCCAACCGGGATACAACGCGGCCTTTATTGCGCAACAAATATTCGAGCAAACGATATTCTGTTGATGTGAGTGTGATATCCTGGCCGCCTCGCTGAACTGTTTTAGCAGTAAGATTCATTTCCAGGTCAGCAAGTTTTAGTATTTCAACCGGATCAGAAGGCAATCCGCGTCTTGACAATGAGCGAAGACGTGCAGAAAGCTCACGGAATTTAAATGGTTTGGTAATGTAGTCGTCTGCTCCTGCATCAAGACCTGTCACCACATTTTCTGTAGTACCAAGAGCCGTCAGCATCAACACAGGGGTATGGTTCTTTTGCTGCCGTAATTGTTTACAAAGTTCGATCCCGTTCAATCCGGGAAGCATCACGTCCAGTATGATAATATTAAAAGGATGGTCGGTTGCCATCTGCAAGCCGATCTTACCATCGGGAGCGATCGTTACCGTGTATCCTTCTTCAGTAAGTCCTTTGTTCAACATCGTTGCTACCGCAGGTTCATCTTCAACAAGTAATATGTTCATACGTAGGGTGGTTTTGGGTAAAAGTATAACTGATTAACGGGCCGATAAGCGGAAGGTTAAACATATAACGTGGGTTCAGGTAAAAATCCCTGCCGCTTCACTAAAAACTGATCCTAAACAGATGATAATCAAATCATACCACAAAATTAGAGAAAAATTAGAGAGTAATTAAATCTTATTAAGAACATGTTGCACGATCGGTTTGATACCTGTTGCCTGAGCCGGAGGAGATCAACAGTCCGCCGAGCGGCGATCACGTATCATAATAATGCAGTTCAGATACGGAACTACTACTTCAAAGGATTTGACGGCAATCCGCCTGCGTTCACGTGCCACACTGACATAGCCTGCATCAAAGCTTTTTCAAAGGTGTTCTTGTTCGGTGTTAGTTCGATTCTTGTTCGAGGTTTGTTCGAGCAAAAGAAAACGGGAAAAACGATCCGAAAATGGATTTTCTCCAGCCTATGACGCCGGATTTGTGACATTCTGACGCGAAACCGGTTAGTCAATATTCAGCTTGATCAGCCAGATCTTTTCCTTGATTAAAACGAAAACACACTCAGTAATGGAACAGCCGCGCTACCCGGTGCACAGATCGCGCAGACTAAATGGCTCAGGTGGCCAAGTCCTCAGCGCCATCTCCGCAATCAAACACAAAAAGTGCATTTGGTGTAAAGCTGATCAGCCAAAGTAAAGATAGCTGCGCGTCATGCGGAACCGTACGCACCACACGTTAAGTTCCTACCAACGACGTGCACCTTTGCTGCCAGCGGGATCTTCAAGTGTTAGGATTTGCTTTTGCAGGCAATATATTTCTTGTCATGCAGTTATATAATACGTTAACAGAATTTAAAAATCCATTGTCCGGTGAATTTATCTGTGTGTGGTATCGGTCGTTTTGCGATTAATGGCTAATTTTATTGCAGCTTTCATCCGACCACCATCCGGATCTGTTCACTAAAATTTTTTCTCATGTCTTCTTCTACGAGATGGTCACGCCGTAACATACTCAAAGCATTTGGAATCACAGTAGGTGGCAGCTTTTTCCCTTTTTCACTCTGGGGCAGAACAGAGACAGGTGAGCGACTTATCCTTCCCGACAATCCCCTGCACAAGCCACTGGCAAAGGCAGTCACCGCCATCACACTCGGCGCAGGCGCACGCGGCAATGTGTATGGTGATTATGCGGTAGAATATCCCGATCAGCTGGATATCGTTGGCGTTGCAGAACCCATTCCGCTTCGTAACGAACGTTATGCAAAAAAACATAAGATCGCTGAAGCAAACAGGTTCAAGACCTGGGAAGATGTTTTTAAGAAACCAAAGTTTGCAGATGCAGTGATCATCTCCACTCCTGATCAGCTGCATTATGGTCCGTGTATGGCCGCTTTGAAAATGGGTTATCATATCCTCCTGGAAAAACCTATATCCCCTTCTGAAAAAGAATGCCGCGATATACTAGGCCTGGCCAAGAAAACAGGCAAGGTGGTGGCCGTTTGTCATGTACTTCGCTATGCCCCTTATTTCATCAAGCTGCGTGAATTGATGCAAAGCGGCGCTATTGGAGAGATCATCAGCGTCCAGCACCTTGAACCGATCGAACACACGCATATGGCGCATTCCTATGTTCGTGGCAACTGGCATAACAGCAAAACAACGACACCTATATTACTGGCAAAATCCTGCCATGACCTTGATATCATTAAATGGATGCTCGGCACAGAGTCGCAGCGTATCCAGGCATTCGGCGATCTGAAATGGTTCAAAAAGGAAAATGCACCCGCGGGTAGTACTGCCCGTTGCACAGATGGATGTGCTGTTGAAAAAACCTGTCCATATTCTGCGTTAAAGCAATACTATCGCAAAAGACAGCGCACCTATGTTTTTGATCTGCCGGAAGACAAAGACAAGCAGGGTGATGCCATCATGGATTTTTTAAAAACAACCAACTACGGGCGTTGTGTTTACCGCATGGACAATGATCAGTGTGATCATTACACAACCAATATTCAGTTCCAGAACAATGTTACCGCCAGCTTCAGTATGGAAGCGTTTACACCATGGGGTGGACGGCGCACGCGCGTAATGGGCAGTACGGGCTTTATAGAAGGGGACATGAGCAAATTCACGATCTATGATTTCCGTGATGACACCTCGAAGACCATGGAAAGTAAGGTGCTCGATGTGGAGAACTATAAAAATGAAGGTCATGGTGGTGGCGACTGGCGACTGGTTGCCGATTGGGTACAGGCTGTATCACAGGAAAACCCAAGCCTGCTCACATCGACGATAGATGCGTCTATTGAAAGTCATATTATGTGCTTTATGGCGGAAGAAAGCCGGATGAATCACAAAGTGATGGAGATAAAAATGTAACGCAAATAAGCCCACTCGACATCTCCTCCTTCAGGGGAGACTTAACACTACTATTTAAAAAAGTTCAATTTGATATCGTACATAACGTCCGCTATGAATTGAACTTTCTTTATTAAACGACTTAAAGTCTCCTCTGAAGAGCTACCGTGTACCTAAAACTATTCTGATGATAGCCTGGCGTAGTGTTCCCGCAGATGACGCAGATTTTGTCCTTACTATTGCTGAATTATCACTCGCTATGTCAACGCTGTCTATATTAAAGTGCGCAGATACGCTGATAATTACCCGTTGTCAGTAACTAATCTGCGCATCTGCGTACGCAAATCTGACACGGCTTCGTATTTGAAACGATGTTTCGATAATAGGGAGGCAAAAATCTGCGCCATCTGCGGGAAACTTACGCCAGTCAAATTGCTTAAAAGATGTGGGTACACAGTAGCCTGAAGAGGGAGGAGTAAGGGGAGCCTCTCCGCATCAGAACGGATATCCGATACCAATGTTGAAGATCAGGTTCTGCCTTCTCCATGCGCCGCTGCCAAACTTGACCTCATCCAATACCCAGCGATCACCTTCAGGACGGAATGGCTTTCGAAGAGGAAACGCAATATCAAGGCGCAATACAAGGAACGATGCATCAAAGCGCAGACCAACACCCGCATCCACCGCTAATTCTTTCAGGAAGCTCTTGCTGAAGCCGGCACCTGTCAAGGTATCTTCACGAGCCAGCCAGACGTTACCTGCATCTACGAAAATGGCACCGTGAACAATACTGAAAAGTTTTGTACGCAATTCCGTATTCAGCTCCAATTTCATATCACCAGGCTGGTCAGGCAGGAACCCGGTACTGACAGTGTCGCTAGCGTAGGTACCAGGACCAACCGAGCGGCTTCTGAAACCACGTAAGCTGTTATTACCGCCGGCGAAGAATTGCTTCACAAAAGGCAATGAACGGGAATTGCCATATGGCACCGAGCCTCCAAGGATGATCCTGTTCGCCAGCACTGTCCATTTCGCGAGTTTGAAATAGTAGCGGAAATCAGCTTCGAGTCGAATGTATTGTGAGAACTGTGCCCCGAAGATATTTTTGGGATTGCTTTCAGAAGCACCTGTAAGAAGTCCGATAATGTTTCCGGAAACGTCAGCATTCCCATTGAAATAAATACCGGTTTTATAAATATTGTCCTGGAGTTCGCTGTAGTTATAGTTATAAGTTGCACCGAGAATAAACTGCCTTGCAATAGTTCTTCCCAGGATGGGATTATTTTTTACACTGTCCGTGTATTGATCCGAAACGCTTACCGGTTGCACGTACGTGATGGCAATAGGGTTGAATTTCTGCTCATTTTTTATATCCGTTTTCCAGATATAGCCAAATGACGCCTGGAAGGAGTTCATGGTATACAGCTTATTCCTGATCAGCTTTTCAAAGCCGAGTGCGATCTCCGTTCTCGGTACGAACCCGCCGGCATTGTTCCATTTAATAAAGGGAACAACGAATCTTGGGATGGAAAGTGCAGACTTCAATCCATAGCGGAATGTATTATAACCGCGCAATTGTCCGCCAACCTGTACCTCGAAACCGCCTGTAGCATCAATAGAGAGCAGTTCGCCGCCATGGAATGTATTTCGTTTTCTCCATCCAAGCGTAACAGAAGAACCGGTCAGGTTATTGGATTTGGTACTGCCGTTTACTTCTGCTCTTAGAGACTGGCGCTGCATTGGCGTCATGTAGTAGTACACATTCAGCTTGGCGGAGTCGCCAGGAATAGGTTCCAGCCGGTTTCTTACAAACCGGAATAAGCCAAGGTTGACGAGCCGGCTCACGGTTGCGCTATGATCAGTTCTGTTGTAGAGTTCTCCTTTATGAAATTGAATAGCGTCTTCAAACAGGCGTGGCTTATATTGGTTTTGCCTGTCGAGCACATAATATCCATCATAAAATACCATGTCTTTTTTTGCCGTATCTACCGCGGAAGCATTTGCATTGGCTCCTGAAACGGCATTTGGACGAAAGGTTGGAAAGAAGAAAATGTCATTGATCGTATAAGGCTGTAGTGAGGTGGGAGGAATTCCTGGCTTGACCTTTACATTGAGATCAACCTGGTTATTGCCGGCCGTTGTATCAGTTTGAACGATCAGAAAATTAGGATCAAAAAAGTAGTACCCTTTTTCTTTTAATACGCCATCTATACGTACACGTTCTCCTTTTACCACAGCGAGATCGAATGGATCTCCCTTTTTCAGCAAGGTAACAGAACTATCTTCAGCAATGGCTTTCTGGATCACGCCGGAAGTGTCGAAGGATACATTGCGGTTCTTATACTGAATACCGGTTTGAACCCTGTACTGAGCGGTAGCCGTTTTGCCATCGATCGTTGTATCTCCTTCAACCAGTGCCTGAAAGTATCCGGTATTTTCCAGTGTGCTTTGCAATACTTTGACGTTCCTTTCCAGGTTTACATCGCTCAGCAATACCGGCGGCTCGCCCAGCTTATTCTTTATCCATCCCCGCAACGAATTTTCCTTTTTGGGGTTTCCGGCAAGATTATACATTGAGAGTTTGAACCGCATACCCAATATCTTTTTGTTGGGCTTTGGCCGCACAAGGGAATGCAGATCGCTTTCGAGCGATTTCCTTTTCTTTTTTGAAAGTTCTGAGCTATCTATCCTGACAGTTGCACCTGTATATAACGCGTCCCCGGCAGGGATCTTTTTCAGGTTATTACATGCACTGCCAATGATGGCGCAGGAGATAAGTAGGTAAAAGTATTTGGCCTTTCGAAACATCATGCGTCTGGTTTATTCCGATCCTGATTCTGGTTTACGTGCGGGCGATGCTGGAGCAGTTTCCTTCCTTTGTTCTCCTTCCTTGCCTTGCTGCTCACGGAGGCGTTGTTGCCTGCGTTTTTCTCTTTCTTCGTCACGTTTCTTTTTGCTTTGGAATATCTGCTTGAACCTGTTATAATCTACCGTAATGATAAACCCTACACCAGTCTCCGTAACATACCCGTCAATGACGCCCTGGTAATCGTTGTTCACATATGCGCGCAGTTTGTATCGTCCGTCTGAGCTCAACGCGTAGTCTACGGCGACGTTCCCTCCGATCATGGATGAGTTATTAGAAGCCTGCGGACCTTCCAGCGTGATATCACTACCAACGGTCACCGTCAGGCGGTCATCCAGCAAGCGTTTGGAAACACCAACATTCAGGTCAGTTCTGTCTTCACGTGTACCGCTCGTATAGTCGTCAGACGACTCGATACCGAAGTTGATGTCAACGCCATCTACGAGGCCTTCAGCGAGTCTATTCAATTGGTCGGCCATCAGCGCACTCACACTCTGCTTGATCAGGTTGTTTGAACCTCCGCCACCTGAAGCGAGCGAGAAGGGGTTTTCGGGAACGAAGCGATTCATCAACAGCAAGGAGAAAACCTGTTTATTCATTTCGCCTTGTTGCTGACGCAATACCTCAAGCTGTGTCCGAGTCATAGTGATCACATCACCTTGTACACCATAGCTCCTGTTTTCCGGAAGGGTGATGTCAAAGCTAATATCGGGTTTGAGCAATTCGCCTTCCATTTTTAAGTGTACATCAAACGGGATCCGTTGCAGGTAAAGGTTACGGTCCTCTTCTAATACAGTTCCTTTAACGAGGTCAAGTGGTGCCGCCTTCGAAGTATAGATGGCCGTTATATTAACATTCGCGGAAGTTGGTTCACCTTCCCAGGTGATCGTACTTCCTTTTTGAATGTCAAACTTCCGTTTCAAAACATTCAGTGAAAGCTGGTAGCTTCCACCTTCCACCTCGTATACTCCGGTCATGTTTATCTTTCCACTTGGATCGATGCCGGCATTCAGATCGGCTTCCCCTTTAATATTCAGCATGTCGCCATTTGCTTCATCAATAACAAGTGAGAAGTCCGCTGCCCTGTCAACCTGGATATTCAGCGACACGTCCATTCCTGTATAGGGCGACATATTAAGCGAGTCATATGCGACCATGAACAGTGAATCATCCAATGGCGCATCAAAATCCACGAATTCAATTATACCTTCCCTGTTTACCACACCGGGATCCGGTTGAGGCAACACAATGGTCATTTTCGTTTTATCATTTACAGCAAGGCGGCCATCAACTTTTGGCGCCTTATCGGTACCGGTTACTTTAAGATTGGTATTGAAATAAAGCTGGCCGTAGAATAGCTTATTATCCTTTTTCGTACTGTTCAATGCGCGGAAATCATTTGCACGGATATCCAGATCGAATCCGAATGCGGTGTAATCTTTTGTAGTAATAGATCCGTCTAACGTCAATGGGTTTCCTGCAGAATCTTTTACCTGGAACCGATTGAAGCGAATACCCTGCTCTGTGATCTCCAGCTTCTCATTCTCTATATTAAAATAGTTGTTCAGCATGGCCACATTCAGACCGACCTGTTTGAAATTAAGGGCTCCGGTTACAGATGGCTTTGTAGTGGTACCGGCCACTTTGAATCGCCCATCCAGGTTTCCTTTTGTATCCTTCAGCATACCGCCGGAAAGGACCTCCGCTGTTTTCATTGGAAACTGCTTCAGATCAATTATTGCATCAAAACTTGATGCTTTTGCATTGAAACTTCCATCAATTGCAACATCATTTCCTTTGCCGCTGAGAGATACATTGGCCTGGTAAACATCAGGATTATTATTGTTCACTTTTACATCGATGTTTCCCAGCGTATCCTTATGATAACTGAAATCACGGACATTCAGGTTTCCTGTAAATAATGGCTGGCTGGTGAGATTCTGGAGTTCCACATCGCCATTCAACACACCATCCATCATCATCGAATCAGACATGGCGATCTCTGTGATAGTGCCAATGCGGAAGTCTTTAAAACTGACCTTCATGGGCGATGTTGGAGCAGGTGTGTTACTATTAATGCTTAGCTGCTGACCAGTTCTTGACAGTGTGAAATCCGTCGCATAGAAGCCGCCCGCTGATGCCACAACGATCTTATTCTGCTGCGCAACCTGCCATTTGTCATAATTGAGCAACAGATCATTCGGATCGAGACTGAAAACAAGATCTCCATTGGAAGCCTGTTCAAGTTTTCCTCCGATCGTATACCTGTCTTTTACTTCTTTATCTTTTATGCCCAGATCAAAATTGATAATATTATTGATAACGGTTGCGTTGAGCACGGTACTATCCAGCAGAAGACTACTGCCGACCTTTATCTGTTGTGCGCCCACCCTTACTGTTAAGCCGGAATCCGCTGTGTTAATGTCCATACGGAGATGCTGAATATGGTTTGCGCCGATCAGGATCTCATCTGACTTCAGCATTGCCTTTGCTTCCTGCTCAGAAGAGAATCTCGCTTCCAGTGCTGTGCCCTTGATCTTTTCAAGGCCCGGAACGAGCGAGCGCAGCAGTGGTTTGTCTACCACATATGCATTAAGCGTAAAATCATAGGGTTCAGGTTTTGCAGCAGGAGCCGTTTTTGCAGGGCCAGACATGGCGTAGTATTTATCAATTGTTTGAATAAACACATCTCCCAATTGAGTAAGCCTGTATTTTCCCTGCATCCGCGCATTTACGATATCACTATTGAATTGAACAAAATTGCCTCCATCTGATTTTCCTGCAAGCAGCTGGATAGTATCAAGCTGCACACGGCGTTCTCCCTGTACCAATACCGACTCTGTGACAAATAACTTTCCATCCAGGTCGTCCGGGTTGACGGTCGCAAAATCAGCACTCACTTTTCCATGGTAAGTGAGTACGTCAGGAGTAAGATGTAACTGATGTGCCTTCACACTGTCTACCATCAATTCCAGTTTCACCGCTGTTGGATATTGCTGTGAAAGATTGGCGGAAGCATTCATTTGAAAATGAATGTTCGGATCTTTCATGTTCGCCTTCGCTGTCAGTTGCTGATTGGCGATCACCCCATCGATCAGAAGATCCTTATATACATATTTATTATAAGTGGCGGAATGAAGTTGTCCTTTGATCGTGGCGTTTGCCGTTTTCATATCATAGCCACGACCCTTTGCAGTGATGGAAAGATTGACCGGTCCATACGCAGTATCCTTCAACAGGGCATTCAGGTTGAGGCCTGATGTTCTCACAACAAGATCGTATTTCGCACGCTGAGCATTTCCATATTCACTCAGCAGGCCTTTAACCGAAATGTTGCCCATATCTGTGGCCAGCAAAAGATCGGTGTTCATTTGTGATCCGTTGCCCCTGATCGTTCCGGCAAGATTCATCCGGTTTGGCAGTGCAACGTTGGCAGGTAAAGTTCCTTTTGGCAAAAAAGACATTATATCTCTCCGGCTGCTTGTCAGTTCGCGGATCGCGAGGTTTGCCTGGATCTTATCCGCTTCAGGTAAGCCGGTGATCCTTCCCGACACGTCAACCCGCGTATCAGCAAAGCCTGCGATTTTCAATCGTTCTATGCGAAGGTCAGCCACCCGGCCATCTATTTTACTATCGATATACCAGGTTGCATCCGGAGATGCAAAAGCGGGTTGTTCGCGCAGCAGAGGGACAAAGGTCAGCACATCTTTCACCTGGATACGGCTTCCCGCAATATCCGCGTCAATCTGAAGGTTGCCGATATTATCAGCAAGCGACTCGATAGACGGATAACGGATCCCGATAGATCTTTTGATTTCGGTACCAGGTGTTTTCAGGTAAAGGTCGTGTATAAAAGCCTGGTTATTGGTATAGAGAAAATCAGCCTTTAACTGATCCAGTTGAAAGCCGCATTGCTCCTTCATGGATGCTTTTGCAATAACGCCCGCAACAGAATCATTCGTAAATACAAACTTGTTTACAGCCAACTCGGGAATAGCGGCATTCAAATGAAGATAATCCATACCATAAGGCTGACGCGGACTGTTGTCATCATCAAACTTTACAGCCACTTCATCGAGTGCAAGCGAATTGACGGCGAAACGGATGGGAGATGTTGCAGCAGCTGTATCAGGAGGCGTATTCTTGCCTTTAGCATTTATATTAGCGGAGCCTTTCTTCCCCATCTGGATACTGGCCCTGGTTTGTTGCAAAACGATATCACCAAGGTCAAAATTGATGTTCCCCAGATCGAGTTTTTTAGGGCGGATATTGAGTTTGCCCAGGTCAACTGAAGCAAACATCGCATTCACGCTGTCCCTGTAATCGACTTTCGACTTTTGCAGATCCACTTCTGTGAATTCAAGCTGAAGCATCGGTACTGCGGATCCCTGATTTTCAGCTTTTACTTCCTGGACCTCTTCCGCGGGGATGATCACCAGCGGCGTAGTTTGGACTACCCGGGCATTCAGTTCTTTGATAGAGGTCCGCGGAATAACGAAGTGCATTTTATCCAGGTCAAACTTCTCGATGCGCGTGGAGAAGTGCCCCAAAGCGGTTTCCACATCATTCCCGCTTACGACATCTTTATATACGAACCGGATGCGGTTCAACTCAACCGACCCGATATCGATCGGCATTCCGGCCGTAGTATCCGTAGTTTTTACAGAATCCACGGAACTTCCGCCGAAAGCATCTGCAATAAATTGAAAGTTGAAGGTCGTGTCGGGCAACTGCCGTTTTATTTTAGCGGTTGCATCTTCGAGCAGTATACTGTTGATCTGAAGCTCTTTGTCACCAAACAATAACTTCCGGAAACTCATGTTAACGCGGATCTTGCCTGCAGAGATCAATGTGTCTTTCGACTGATCTTCCAGGTAAACATCATCAATCGCGATCTTGCCGGAAAGAGTAATGAACAGGCGTCCGATCTCGACCCTGGTATGAAGCTTATTTTCCAGATAATTTGTTGCTTTACCTGTTATGAAGCGTTGAACAGGGGGCGTAAGGATCAAAAGGAACAATACGACTATGAGCAAAAAAATCCACATGACAGTTTTGAGAACTATCCGTAGAATGCGCTTTCCTATACTTTTTTTCTGTGGTGCTTGCTCCATTGAGAGTGGTTATCCTGGAATCAAAAGGTTATAGCTGTAGTTAGAAAATATCGTGCCCCAGTTAGATGATGGCTGGTGGCCGATGGCCGATGACCGGAACTTTACTCCTGACACTTCCCGGCTTTTGTATTCCCTTTTACCCAGACTTTACGATTTAGTTTTACCGTTTTCCGGCCAAGGGAGAACGGTCATCAGTCATCTTCGCTCATTGGTTCACTTTGAAACAGTTGCATTTTCTTCCTAAATTGCCGGAAAAGATTGCTATGCCACGTACCAGGATAGCCGGAATAGGGATGTTTGTTCCGGAAAACGTAGTGAAAAATGATGACCTGAAACAGGTAATGGATACAAATGATGCATGGATACAGGAGAGAACCGGTATTCAGGAGCGTCGTTTTGCAACCCGTTTTGAGGATACAACCGCAACAATGGGAGCTGAAGCCGCAAAAGTAGCGATGGAGCGGGCAGGCATTACTGCGGCGGATGTTGACTTTATCATCTTTGCCACGTTAAGTCCCGACTATTACTTCCCTGGTTGCGGCGTATTGGTGCAACGCATGCTTGGAATGAAAGAAATCGGTGCACTGGATATCCGTAATCAATGCAGCGGGTTTTTATATGGGATCAGCATTGCCGACCAGTTCATAAAAACCGGCATGTATAAAAATATACTGCTGATAGGGTCGGAGACGCATTCGTATGCACTCGACTTCAGCACCCGGGGACGTAATGTATCTGTCATCTTTGGAGATGGCGCCGGAGCAGTTGTTCTGCAACCCACCGAAAAAGACAATCAGGGTATATTGAGCACCCATCTGCATAGTGACGGTAACGACGCAGAACTTTTAAGCATGCCTAACCCGGGATTTCATGCAGGAAAATTCTGGGGGGATAAAAAACCCTCGATACCGGAACAGCCTTTCGGTGGTATGTTCATTACGGAAGAATTGCTGAAGAAGGAGGATCT
>JBEVKW010000312.1:0-15060 GCA_040509495.1 Chitinophagaceae bacterium
GTGACACCCTCCCATTTTTAGCCATTAGCGCGTAGCCTTGATCTTTTTTTGTTACTTTTTTTGCATCAAGGCAAAAAAAGTAAACGGAGTCTCCGACCCCCTCGGAAAAAAAAGCGCCTTGCCCGCCGGCAAAAAACGTAAACAGAGACTCCGAGGGCAACCCCTCGAAAAAAAACCGTCATTCGCCTTTAACGCGAATGACGGTTTCCCCACAAATCACCATGCAATTACCGCTTGATAAGCTTCACTGTTTTCCTGGCAACGCCTTCCAACACCAACAGATATGTTCCGGCCTTTAAGGAACTGATATCTTTGGTGATCCGGGTGTTCCCCGGAGTAATTGTCCAGGTGTAAATGACCTGGCCGGTTGCATTCCTCACGGTTATGGTCCGGTAGTCCGGGCTGTCTGGTACAATCGTAATAATGCCTGATGCCGGGTTTGGATAAACGATCCTGCCAGAGGAAATGTCTTCTGTATCACTTCCTGCGGCTGTTAAAAGCAATGCATTATTATTTACTGCCGAATCCGCGGAACAGTTATCGATCAGGAAATAATTAAACTTGAAAGTTCCGGCTACAACATGAATGCCTGTATAACTGAGTGCCGGCAACGTCAGCGTATCGGTAATGGTTTGCCATACACCATTGGTTGACGGCAGGTTCAGGATCTTATAGGTAAAGCTGCTATGTCCTATTCTCACCTGAGAAGCAGCGGTGGACAATACCCGTAAGCTGATCCTGTACACACCCGCCACAGGCACGTTCAATGTATTGTATGCAAAATAATGTCCGGCAGAAAGGCCGGTGAAGTTCTGACCGCCACCAATATCGGTACAGGTTTCCAGCACAGGGGCAGAGTGGCGACCGGAGAAACTTTCCGCTTCATACTTGTTATTCACCGAACAGTTGACAAGCTGTATCAATGCCGCTCCGGAGATAGAATCTTTGGAGGCGGTAACGGAATATGAACCAGGCGTTGTTCCGGCAACCAGGAAACCGGTAGAATCGATTGAATTGCCGCTGCCATTCACAGCCCATTGAACTGATGAAAGACCGACCGGATTACTGGCGCTGTCATATCCTGCTGCGCGGAACAGATACTGGCTGCCTGTGGCAAGCAGGATCGTATCCGGCGATATGTTGATCGTCGCCAATGGTGTGGGCGCTGTTGCGCAATTATCGATCGAAAACCAGTTGAACTTAAAATTTCCTGATACACTATGAATACCTGTATAACTTAATGCGGGCAGCGTAAGCGTGTCAGAGATCGTTTTCCACTGGCCGCCGGTGGAAGGAAGATCGATCAGTTTATAGGTGATGGTACCATGACCGATCCTGATCTTTGAAGCCGCCGTTGTAGAGATCCTTAAGCGGATATTGTATTTACCTGCGGACGGAACTTTCAGTGCACTGTAGGCAAACCATTTGCCTGCAGTAACATTCTCGAAATGCTGTGCACCATCCACATCATTGGTGGCGATGGCATTCAACCCTGCCGCCTTCGAAGATGCCGACTCGGCCTCATACCTGTTATTAACCGTGCAGGTGTAACCCGTTTGCAGCGATAGCGTTCCTGATCTGCCTCCCGATGTTGCCGTAATGCTGTATGTACCGGGCGTAGTACCGGCATTCATCAGGCCGCTATTAGTGATCGTATTGCCAGAGCCCGTCACACTCCAGTAGACAGAATCGATCAATGGCACCTGCGCATTATACTGATCATATCCTTTAGCGGTGAATTGTTGCGATGCGCCTACCGGAACGATCAATGTATCCGGTTTGATCAGGATATAGGTCAGTTCTGGTGTGCCGAGCACACGCACGATCGATGTATCACTTAAAGACCCCGAAGTGGCGGTGACAGTGTATGTACCGGCAGAATCGCTTGTAAATATCCCGGCTGAGCTCACCTGTGCATGACTGCTATTCACTGACCAGGCAGGAGAAGGAGAAAGCATCATAAAATTGTTCTGCTGATCACGTCCGATGGCTTTCAGCTGTAAGGTTTCTCCTACCAGGATCCGCGCGCTGTCGGGCTGTATGGCCATACTTTGTAACTGGTGATCTGCTGCATTGACGAACTGCAACCAGTTAAAGTTCCAACCGGAACCAGCCGATGTGATGCGGATGGTTTTATGTCCGGGGCCGAAGACGATGGGAGCAGAAACTACCGTCTTCCAGGTCTGCCAGCCGCCGGTAGCCGGGATCTGAACAGTAGAAAGAATGGTTGTATCGATCCTGACATCAACGGCAGCGGCGCTGTTTGCTGCCACTCTGAAGCGGATCCGGTAGGCTGCTGAATCAGGCACATCGATATCATATTCAAACCAGCTTCCGTTACTGATATAACTCATGTTCAATACACCGCTTGTATCGGCTGTATTTTCTGTGCAGCAAACGTTGGTATTATCATTGGCTTCTGCTTCTATTCTTGCCGGAATAGGTTTATAGTTGGTGGCTCTGACATTGATGAATGTTGATCCGGACAGGGTGACGGTATCATGCGTAGCTGTTGCCGTTACCACGCCGCTGCTTTGGATCGTTGCGATACCTGCATTGTTGATCGTATTGCCTGATCCGGTGATACTCCATGTTGGTGTAATACCGCTCATCACGTGTCCATTCTGATCCAGTATTTTCGCCGTGAATGGTTGTGTTTTACCTGGCAAGACCGATACATCTGCCGGCGTGACCTGGATCGAATCGAGTACAGGTGTGCCGAGTCCTTTCTGAAAAATACGAACATAATCCACCTGCATGCTATCCGGCCAGTCAGCATCCGTTATAGCACCGCCCATACCACCGCCGATTGCCACGTTCATGATCACAAAGAACGGCTTATCAAACGGCCAGTCTTTCCAATCTGTTTTTGGATTCACGTAAGTATAAAAGCCAACGCCATCGTGTGTGAAGCGCAGGGAATCGGGAGACCATTCCAATCCATAAGTATGATAGACGGTATCAACGTCGGGCATGATCTGGTTACCGCCCAGATTACCGCCATTGGTCCAGTTTTTATTTTCAACGTGAATCGCGCACATTGCCTTGCCGAAATTATTTCCCACATGTTCGAGGATATCGATCTCACCGCTTTTGGGCCAGAAGCCGTAAGCGTTATCTACCGGCATCAGCCAGAATGCAGGCCATGAGCCACGGGCGCGCGGTAGTTTTGCACGCATCTCCGCTTTACCATACAGAAACTCCATTTTACCCAATGATACTACGCGTGCCGAAGACCAGGGCGCATTCGGATCGCCGGTTGGGAAATCTTTCTTCCCGGTAATGACCAGGTTACCATTCCTTACCCTGGCATTATCCCTCGTTGCATCTGCGTACACCTGCTGCTCATTATTGATCCAGCCTTTTGGCCGCGCATCAATGGTCCATTTTGCCGGGTCAGGTAAACCATCGGTATCAAATTCATCATTGTAGATCATCGTCCAGTTAGGGTTTCCGTCAAACACAACGGATCCTTTTGCGCTGTAAGAAGCGACATTCGGACTCATCAGTTCGGTTCCATTCACTGTAAGAGCGAAAACAGTCCGGGAATAGTTCGATGCAGAATTGCCAGCCAGTACAATACGCGCGGTGGTATCATTGACCCGTGCCAGGCTATCCACTGATACGCCGGGAGGCAATGACGACGTCACCCAGTTTGACCTGTTGAGCACCGGCTTGAACGTATCTCCATACAATTTCACTTCGATGAACTTACCACTCTCCGCTCCCATCGGGATATTGGTTGAAGTGAACTGCAAGCTTGTTGGATTGGGCGCCTGGATCTGATCGAAGTACAGTATCCCATTTGCTTTCCTGCCATCAATGAACTGAATAGCGATCCGGTTAAGATCAGTCCTGTGATTGATCCCGGGAAAAGTAAATACTGCTTCTTCCCATTGATTTACATTCTGGATACGATAGGTCTGAAATACGGCCTGTGTATAATCTGTTCCGGGTTGCAATTTGAACATCACATCTTCTTTCACATTGCTATACACCATCATCCGGAAAGTGGCGCCGGCAGAGAGGTCGAGCGGCGTTGAAAGAGTAACAGCTGCCGCCATGTAGATCGAGCAGCTGGTATCTTTTGTAAATTTCGCTGTGTGTGAGGTTGAGTTCAGGGAAGATGGTCCGGGGTTCGGTGCATTAAAGATCACTGAACCTGTTGCATTCGTACCCGCATTATAGATCCAGTTACCAGAAGCGGGTCCATGCCCTTCCATATCATCAATCAATAAAAACTGTGCATCAAGCTTGCCTATGCATGCCAGGATGCAAAGACAAACGAATAGTGTGATCTTTCTCATATGGCAAATGTTTAAGGTTTAAAGTAGAAGGCGCCTCTGAATCTCCCCCGAAGGGGAGACCTGAGGTCGCTTATTAAAGAAATTTCATTTTGTATCTGGTATTAATTCGAACATCAAAGACAACTTCTTATTTCGGGCGTTTAAAGGCTCTCCTTTCGGAGGAGATTCAGAGCGGGCTCCTCGCTTACTGAGGGATAAACAATATCGCATCAGCAGGCAGATACCCATCGGCATTCGCATTGCTGACTTCTACAAAACCTTTTTTATCGTTTGTAAATTTGTGTTTACCCAGGCTGACCCATTCTCCGGATGTTTGACCTTCCACAATGATCTCCGCCGGTTTGATCACAATGCTTTTGGTACCATCCGCGGTGGAGAGCTGAATAGGGATCTGAGAACTCATCTCTTTCATTTTCGGGATATAGATGTACACCTGGTATTCGCCGTCTTTAGCGATGGCAGGGATGAACTGAATAGATTTTGCTTCCTTTCCTTTAGTGCTGTCAACAAACATTGACCGGCCATAGGCTCCTTTTTTCAATACCTGCCAGTTGCCCGTTACCTTAACGTTTGCCTGATCATCGTTATCCACCATCACTTCAGGTGTTTGTCCGTTCATCAGCGGATCGCCTTTAAGTTTTGCCTGCAGTTTTTTTATATCCACGTTATGAACATCCGTTCCGTTCTCTATGGCAAGTGAAGCAGCGATGGCTGCCGATTGACCAAGCACCATGAATACCGGCTCCATACGGATGGATCCATAAGCGATATGCGATGCAGACAGGCAAACCGGTACCAGCAGGTTATCACACTCTCCCTTCTTTGGAATAAGGGAGCGGTATGAGATCGGATAAGGGCCAAAACCGCCGATCTCCACATTCCCCTCATTCTTTACCATACCATTTACCACGATACGCTGGCAGTTGTGTGAATCCATGGTATAGGCAGCCAGGCCAACGGCATCCTCGGCCACTTCACGTCCTTCACAATTATGTTGCGTCATCACATATGCACCCACCATACGGCGTGATTCCCGCACATACATCTGTGGCGACCAGTTACCATTGTCCGTGTACTCATCTTTCGGATAACCCCATTGCAACATCTGATTTCTTAAATGCTCGGGCATACGCGCATCATGTCCGATAAAGTAAAGAAGTCCCTTTGTATAGTCTTCATGTTCCTTCTGGATCTTTTTCCTTGTAGAATAATCAGCTTCAGGGAAATTATGGTTATAACCGATCATGTCTGTAGAGATCGGTCCGTTGTTATTGATATCTGTTTTATTGTTCGGCATCAGGTCGAACTTGAGAAATCCCCAGAGATCGCCCGGCACTTTCTTTTGCAGATAGCGGAGCAACAATTCATAGCGTGTTGAATCGTAGTTATCCGGACGGGTAATCGTTACGCGGTTCTCCGGTTTGTTGCTAAGGCAGATCCTGAAATTATAGGCCTGAACCTTTTTATCGCCCGCCCCTCTTTCGGCGAGAGTGCCGTTGCTTACACCCCAAACCAGGCCACTGCTTGAATCGCCCGGCACTTTGTACGGATCGATGCCGTCGGGAAACTGATGACCTTCCAGTAACTGCACACCGTTATAGGTTTCGTTATACAAACTGTTTGCTTCGCGGCCAACAGTATAAGAAACACCTGCCCTGGCCATTACATCGCCTTCATAAGAACAATCGATGAACATGCTGGCAGCGATCTGCTGTGAGGTTCCGTCTTCTTTCTGAACCGTGATACTGGCAATCCTGTTTCCGTTCTTTTCAACTTTCTCAACGCTGTGCCCATAGAGCACCTGCACGCCCGCTTCTTTGATATATTGTTTCATCACCTCTTCTGCAACACTGGGCTCGAAGATCCATTGCTCAAATTTGCCATAGTGCTTGCCGATGCGGCGATACACATCCAGCGACAAACCGTTGATCGCATATTTGTTGCCGATGTCTGTATAGCCAAGACCACCAGTGGTCAATCCACCAAGATGAGCTCCGGGTTCGATCAAAATAACTTTCTTGTTCATCTTCACGGCAGTGTAGGCCGCAATTACGCCTGCGGCATTACCGCCATAAATGCATATATCTGTTTTTTCTTCGCCGGTTTTACAGCCCGGCATTGTAACAAAGAACAGACTACAAAGTGCCAAAAGCACTACTCCTGAATACTTCATGATCATGATTTTTCATTGAAAGAAATAGGTTGCCCGGTCAACGCAGGAAACCTAAAAGTGCAGAGAGACCCATCATTCCATAGTTTCAAAGGTTCTATAGGTTTCACAGGTTCCTTAATCCGGAACAACTGCTATCAACCTACGGAACCTATGAAACCTTTAGAACCTCTGTAAATCCACGTGTCCCGTCGGCCGGTTAATAGCCCGGATTCTGGTCCGTTGTTGGATTCAGCGCGGTATTACCATTGAATTCGCGCGGAGGAATTGGCCAGAGCATGTGTTTTTCAGCCACATCAATATTTTCGATCTGTTTGATGGTTTCTTTCCAGAGGCCGAGTCTTTTCAGGTCAAACCAATGCTTTCCTTCTCCGGCTGTTTCGTATGCGCGTTCCAGCACCACGCGTCTTACAAATGCGTCGAGCGTTGCATAGTCAGCGAGTTTGAGATCAACGGATGCATCAGGTGTGTTTGCCGGTTTTCCGTAGGCACGGCGACGAACCATATTCAGCTTCTCCATTGCATCAGCAGTTGGCGCATTGTTCATGCTGGCTTCAGCTTCAGCATAGAACAGGAGAAGATCTGCATAGCGATACAGCGGGTAGTCATTATTTCCCTGCTGAATAGTAGCCTGTCGATCGCTGAATTTTTTAACGAGCACCGTTGTAGCACCTGCGCCAACATTAGCAGGGTACCAGGTAAAGCGATAGCGCAGATCAGCGCGATCCCAATTCTTCATGAACAGGTTTAACGAGTCAGCGTAAATAGTACCGAAACCTCCGGGAGGAAAATTACTGGTGCTGGGCGCATGCAGATATGCCAGATATTGATACCCCTGTCCTGATACTTTAGAAGAATATTTGAAATAGAAGATCTCTTCAGATGTATTGTTGGCATCGCGGCCAAAGATCTTTTCAAAATCATCCGCAACAGATACGCTTACGAGTGAATACTTTTTTGACTCGATGGCTTCAGAAGCAGCCTTTCTTGCCAGGTCATACTTCTTCAATGTCAGATACACTTCAGCAAGCGTTGTTTTTGCCACCCATTTTGATGGAGTGCCTACCAGCCTTGGATTGTCTGGCAGATTATTTTCTGCAAAAACAAGATCTTCCTGAATGAGATTATAGATCACGTCGGCGCTGCTCTTCGGCACATTGATCGAATCAAGATTGCTTTCTGTGTGAAGCGGCACACCCGACCAGTTACGGACAAGGTGAAAGTAGAACAGGCCTCTCAGAAAGCGAGCTTCTGCAATGTACCGGGTTCTTTCTGCATCCGTGACCTGGCTGGCCAGCGGTGCTTTCTGGATAACGATATTTGCGTTCCGGATGCCTTTGTAAAAGTTATTCCAGGTATCGGTGATACGTCCCACATTGGTGTTATCCAATCCCTGGTAAGCATTCATCGGAGCAAAGCTACCGCGGCCGTTCATGTATTCCGTGTTGATCTCATGCTGGATCGTGTAGAAACCGCCGAAGGTGGAAAGATAGCGAACGGTTTCATAGACGGCATTCAATCCGGACTCCATTTCAACCGGTGTGTTATAAAAATTCTCCACGGCGATCTGCTGTGGGCGTTCATCCAAAAACTTGGAGCACGATGTAAGTGCCACTGCACAAACAACTGCCAGTCCAATAATATTTTTCATTTCAAGTGATTTAAAGATTCAAGATTAAAAACCGCAACGGATACCAAATGTGACAGATTTGTTATTTGGATAGGCGGTATAGTCAACTCCCTGCACCAGCGAATTCGCAGAACCATACGCATTCACTTCCGGGTCATACCCTGAATAGTTCGTGATCCTGATCAGATTCTGGCCGCTTACATAGATCTGCGCAGACTTAACATATCCTATTTTCCAGTTTGCCACAGGCAGTGAATAAGACAGCATGATGTTTCGCAGCTTCAGATAAGAACCATCTTCCACGAATCTTGTTGAGAAGTTACCATTGATCTTATTGGACGGCTTTGGATATTTAGCGTTCGTTTTCTCCGGCGTCCAGTGGTCGGTATACACTTCTTCGGGTTGATTCAATCCCCAGCCCATATCCAGCGTGCTTGCTTTATTGAGATTGAAGATATCGTTACCCTGTGAACCCTGGAAGAACAGGGTCAGCTCTAAATTCTTGTACCTCGTTACCGAGTTGAGCCCATAGATAAAATCAGGATTTGGATCACCGATAATGCTTCTGTCCAGGGCATTGATCGAACCATCGTTATTCTTGTCTTCATACTGTATCAACCCGGTAGCCGTATAGCCGATCTCTTTATATCCATAAAATACAAATACGGGCTCTCCCTCACGAAGGAGGTTGATGTAATCATTGATATTACCTGTGAATATATTGGACCCTACGATATCCTGGCCTTTATAAAGCTTTTCAACGTTGTTCCGGTTGAAGGCGATATTACCACCAAGCGTCCACTTCCAGGTGTTGTTTTGTACTACGGTGGCATCGATGCCGATCTCTACACCACGGTTGCTGATCTCACCTACGTTCTGCAACGCAGTCTCATATCCGAAAGAAGTGGGCAACTGCACCCTGTTCAGCAAAGCTTTTGTTCTTTTCTCGTAATAGTCTGCGGTAATGCGGACTTTGTTATTGAACAGGCCGGCGTCTACTCCAATGTCCATCTGATCTGTTTTTTCCCACTGAAGGTTACCGGAATATTCTGCGCGCGGTGCATAGCCAATGGAAAGTGCATCACCGAAGATGGTATTGTAAGGCTGTAAAATGTTCAGTGACTGGTAAGCACCAATTGATGTATTGCCTGTACGGCCATAAGAAGCACGCACTTTCAGGTCGGAAACAATTCTGGAACCTTTCAGGAATGATTCGTTGGAAAGTCTCCATGCGATTGCAGCTGATGGGAAATTTGCCCAACGGAACTCTTTGGAATAAGCAGAATAACCGTCGCGGCGGAAACTCACCGTAAACAGATAGCGGTTATCAAATCCATAGTTCACCCTTCCAACGAAAGAGGAAAGGGCGGTCTTTGAATAAGAAGAACTGGGAATGCCTGGTACTCCGGCTGACTGAAGGTTACCGGTGAATACTGAATTGCTAAGAAAATCCTGCGCATTGCCGGATCCCATGTATGTATTCTTGTCCAGCTGATTTGCGATGCCGGCAACCACGTCAAGCGCATGTTTTCCTGCGATCGTCTTTTTATAGTTAACAATGTTTTCATTCACCAGGGTGGTCGACTGGTTGGTATTTACATTCGCATTACCCGTTGAATTCAGTCCATACGGATCCCTGTTCCTGAAGTTATCATTGCGGCTGTTACTGTTGAACAGGTTTCCTGAGATCCTGAACTCAAGATCTTTGGAGACCTTTACCCGCAGATTCAGGTTAGACACGATATCGTCTGCCTTAGTGCCGTTGGTCACTTCATTCTGTGTTGCGATCGGGTTAACGATCGCATTGGAGATGAATGGATACACAATGTTCATTCTCACATAACGTCCGTTAGCATCATAGGGTCCTATTGTTGGAGGAGCGAACAACATCCCGCCGAACATATCGCTACCCCTGTTACCCAGCGCCGAGTTCTGATGAGCCCTGTCGCTGCGGGTATAGACCGCTGTATATCCAACACTGAATACTTTGCTGATATCGTGGTTAATATTTACCCGCAATGAATAACGGTTATAGTCGGAATTCGGGATGATCCCCTGTTGTGAGAATATGCCGCCAGACAGGAAAAAGGAGGTTTTATCATTACCACCGGCAACACTCACACTGGCATTATAAAGTGGAGCATCGCGCAACATCAGGTCCTGCCAGTCAGTTCCCTTAATGGTGCTGAATGAATCAAGCTGCTGCTGCGTGAAATAAGGAGCGAGGTTATCATTTTTAGCCTGTTCATTGTACAGGGAAGCGTATTGAAAAGGATTCAGCAATTTCATACGTTTAGTGATCGATTGCACGCTGTATCCCATATCGACACTAACACTGGTCTCCTGGCCCTTCCTGGCAGAACGGGTGGTGATGAGTACAACACCGTTACCACCTCTTGAACCATACATTGCGGTAGATGATGCATCTTTCAGGATCTCTATTGATTCGATATCCCCATTCTGCAGATAAGTGGGGCTGCTGGGAAATCCGTCAATAATATACAATGGTTCATTTCCGCCGAGGATGGAATTCGCACCACGGATCCGCACGCTTACAGGCGCACCTGGTAAACCACTGTTCTGCATCACCCTCACACCCGGCGCACGTCCATTCAAGGCTTGCAATACGTTGGTTGTTGGGAAGGAGCTGAGATCTGCTCCCTTGACCTGCGAAACGGAACCGGTAAGATCTCCTTTCTTTACTTTACCATATGCGACAACGATAATGTCCTCGCCGCTTTTCTGATCAGGAGACAGGGTGATATCGATTGATGTCCGGCTATTTACAGCGATCTCCTTTGCTTCAAATCCCACATAGGAAACCACCAGTATATCAGTTGGTTGCGCTTCAATCGAAAACCTTCCCTCTGCATCTGTACTTGTTCCTGTGTTTTTATTCTTTACTATCACAGACGCACCGGAAAGTGGCTGGCCCTGGTCATTGAGTACCTGGCCCGATATTCTTAATGGAGCGGGTGGCTCTGCAACAGCAGCCGGCTCTTCGGTTTTCTTTCTTTTTATAACGATCGTGTATCCAACGATAGCATATTCAAGTGGCTGATCCCTGAAACAGGCTTTCAGCACATCCTCGATGGTTGCATTGGAAAATTTTACGTTTACTTTTTTTGCTTTGGCCATCTGATCGGCATCGAAAAAGAAAACATAGTTGGTTTGTTTTTCGATGGACTCGAACACTTTAGGCAGGGCGGCATTCTTTTCGGAAAGGGAAATGGACTGACTATTGCCCGTAGCGCTTACCTGTAAACAGGTCACCAGGATAAGAAAGGCAATTAATTTCATAATAAGCAACGTTTTGGCTATCGGGTATCGCTGCGGATGCCAGCGGCCCGACAAAAGATTAATTTGCATACATTTGATGTGTTTAGTGTAATAAAATGTCTACCCCGAGAATGGTGGCGTCAACACATTAAACTTCAAGCTGGAAGTATTCGCAGTACTTCTGGCTTTTTTAATGCCCGAGCCTTTATGTTTATTTATTGATTACGGTGATTGTTTTCCCCTGAACCCTGAATTTCACATCGCTTAGCTCCAGGACACGAAGGATGTCTGTCAACGGACTGGAACGGGAGATCTTTCCGCCGAATTTTCTTTCCGGAACAGCGCCGTCAAACCTGACCGTTACATCATACCAGCGTTCTATCTGCCGCATTAGTCGATCGAGGCGGTCTGCATTGAACTGGAAATAATCATTTTTCCAGGCCAGTACCTGTTGCACATCCACATCGTTCAACATCTTCATTTCGCCGCTGTTTTCTTTAAGAGCCTGCTGCCCTGGCTTTAAAAGCAGCTGCTGTGATGGAGAGCTTACGCGAACGGAGCCCTCCACCAGCGTAGTAGCAATGGCTGCTTCATTTTCATAGGCCATGATGTTGAAATGTGTTCCAAGCACTTCCACTTTCATATCTTTTACTTCTACCTGAAAGGGCTGTGAAGGGTTGGATGCCACCTCAAAATATGCTTCACCATTCAGTATCACTTCGCGTGTTGGCCCGTTGAATGCTGTCGGATAACGCAGGCTGCTTTCTGCATTCATCCAAACCTTGCTTCCGTCAGGAAGGGTCAAACGGTACTTGCCGCCGCGAGGTGTAACGATGGTATTGAACATTACTTCGTTCGCTTGTTTATTATTTGATTGGTAAGCCAGCTCACCGTTTGCGAGTTTGACAACATTCGCCGCGCCCTGGGTTGCCAGTACACCATTCTGCGCATCTGTAAGCGTCACTACGGAACCATCTGCAAGTGTCAGCAATGCTTTGTTGCCGCCGGGCTGGATCTCCGTCGAAGTACTGTCTATAACGGACGGCTGGGCCGCGAGGGGCAATGACCGGTCACGCATCGCAAACTGATAAATACCCAGGCCTGCTGCAACCATTATCGCGGCAGCTGCGGCATACCGCCACCATTTGCGTTTGGATGAAAGAGCGATGACAGGCGATTGCGCTCCGGAAGGCTGTTGTTTGAGTTTCTCCCACACTTCTTTGAACGCATCACCGGAAGAATATTCGGAGGAGAATTCCTGTTTCTGTTCATATACGGAATTGAGCAATTCCGAAACAAGACTGCTGTTGTCTTCATCCTGGATCAGATCTTTCAACAGCCCGAGTTCGGACGCCGTAAGCTTTTGATCCCTGACATATTTATCCCAAAGCAGTCGTAACGTGTCTTGTTTTGTCATATGGCATTGCATGCTGAAAGCCGGAATTGCGGCCGCATACAATTAAATGACGGATGGAGAAGACAGAGGAATGCGTGGTCGGGAAAAAAAATTTCTTTAAATGAAAAATAACGCCAGCCAGCAGATAAGTGGTTCATACTGATACTGTGAAAGATATTTCCGGACGGCAGCCAGGGCTCTGACCATATAAGATTTTGATGTCACGCGGGTAATATTCATGCGCTCAGCGATCTCGGCATGACTAAGACCTTCAAACCGGCTTAACCTGAAAACCTGCTGCATTTGCGGCGGCAGATGATCTACTGCATCATGCAGTATCTGCTCCAGCTCCCGGTATTCTGCATCTTCACCCGGCGTGGCAGCATCCTCCGCGAAATAACTGATCAGGTAGTCTTCATTCTCCGCGGCAAAGACCTTTTTGCGCAAATGATCGATGGCCAGATTACGTGACAGAACATTCAGGTACGCGCGGAAACTTTTCACGTCCTTTAACTGCTCACGGTTATGCCAGACCTTCATGAAAGTATCCTGCGCAAGATCTTTAGCTAACTCGGGGGATTTTAAAATTTTGAGGCCAACGGCATGGATCTGATCCCAATGCTGCTCAAAGATCTCTCTGAACGCATGTTGATCGCCGGCGGAAAGGCGTTGAAGCAATTGGGCTTCGTTATATGATGGGATTATAGACAAGCAGCAGCATCGTTAGGGCACTAAAGTAATAAAATTTTAATTGATTTATCAAATCGGGTCATTTTGACGAAGAATTACGCTCCCGCAGACAAGCATATTGCATTGGAATTTAATGATCGGTAAAGCGGCCTGAGAGAGAGGGTTGCCGCTGATTTAAGCGGGCCAATGCGCGCAGATCAGCGGGACAATACGCAAGACATACATATCGACACCTCTAACATTAAAGGCTAATCGTTACCCAAATTTTCAGACTTGCTTGGGTTCCCGCAGATTTCGCAGATTGTCACTAAAATCATAGAAAGAATTTACCTGGACGCACTCGTTTTGATTCGAGTGCGGATTTCGCAGACAAATCTCTGTAAACAGCGAATTTTCCGCGAAATCCGCGCATTCGAATCAAAAGGTATTCATTGGCCAAATGATATTCCAATGATAGTAATCGCCAAATCTGCGGGAACCTTAACGATTAGCATTGAAGGGAAGATTCATTAGCCCTGCCGCTGACCCGTCTTTATCTGACTGGTACGGACTGTATCCGGGGTTTTCTTTACACCATCACTATATCCCTATTTCCATTATCTTTCCCCCATGGCCCGCAAAAATAAAAGACTGGTACATCTTTTCGGAAACATGGCGAAATCGATGGAACCGTATTACCATCAACTCGACCTCCGGGCGGTAGACGAACTCACCGACGAAGCCTTTGCTTACATAATGCCAAAGGTAAAAGGCGTGAATATGCTCGACCTTAATGAAGCCGAGATCGGTAATGAGAGTATAGAGCTTCTTACCAAACTTGAATACGTAAAAGAATTAAGGATCAAAGGCTGCCACAGTATTGATAACGGATGCATTGATGCGCTGAACAAGATCAAAGGGCTTGAGTTCATTCATGCACGATACACCGGGATCACAATAGACGGGCTATTGCAGCTCAATGGCCACCCGGATTTGAAAACGTTGATGTTTTCGAATGATGCCCAGGAAGATCTGGGGCAGAAGATGCTGCAACTAAGGGCTCTTATGCCTGCCTGCGAATTTGTGATCGACGCAAAACGGTATTACTTCAACGAAGAGCCTGGCTGATGTAGCTGACTCATAATATGGTTGAACTTCTCCTTCGCCATGGCATCATCCGTTTCGATAAAAAAAGCACGCTGCCATTCCTGCGTCTTCTTCGCCCGGGTATTGGATACTACTTGCCAGGGATGATAAACCCTCATCCCTCTTTTACCACCTTTACCTTTTACAGAGATGACCTTTTGCAATGCCAGTAAAGATTTTGAAAAAACGAACTGCCCTACCCTGTCGCCCTGCATACAAGTGATCAACAGCAGATCGAAATCATCACCCACGTCCATTGGCACCGTAACACCTTCTTTATTGCGTTTCCATATCGTTACAAACATGCCTTGTTTTGCCGGAGTGATTTTAGCGCTGCGATGTAGCACCTTCCGGTTATTTAATTCAAAGCGACAGGCCTCGTAGACGCTGCTTTCATCATCCGGAATGATTTTTTTCATGGTGATCCCGGACTTTTCATATAAATTTTCTTTTATTTTTTTCA
>JBEVKW010000313.1:0-11542 GCA_040509495.1 Chitinophagaceae bacterium
ATCCTTTTAAGAAACACTTACCGTTTCCGGATTTTTGCGGGGAATGGCAACACAGATCATGAAAACTTTTGCGTCAGCAACAGTTTTTTGAATTCAATAGCAGTCTGTCGTATATTCAGGATGAAAGAATTTATTATGAACCGCTTTCTACTGTCATCTGTTATAGTATTAATATTTGGCGCTTGCACCAATAATAATAACAACGTGAAAAAACAAACATATACCTGGCCGGAAGGCATTATCCCTCCGGTAGCGGCGAAAAAGCCGAAAGAACTGATTGCGCACGGCGATACCCGGATGGACGAATATTACTGGATGAATGATTTCTTCAAAAAGGGGCCGGACAGCGCCAATGTTGTTGCGTATCTCAAGGCGGAGAATGATTATCTCGACACAATGATGGCCGATACAAAAGAGCTGCAAACCCGGCTGTACGCAGAAATGAAAGCCCGGATCAAAGAAAAAGACGAGAGCGTCCCCGTGTTCAATAACGGCTATTACTATTATAGCAGAACAGATGAAGGAAAACAATATTTCAAATACTGCCGGAGAAAAGGCAGCATGGACGCTGCTGAGGAAGTGATCCTCGATGCCGACGCACTGGCGGAAGGCCATGGATATTTTTCAGTAGGAGTACTGGCGGTCAGCCCGGATACCAAAAAACTGATCTATGCGGTGGACACGGTTTCCCGAAGGCAATATGTTATTTACATCAAAGATCTTGAAACCGGCAAGTTGTTAGAAGATCAGATAAAAGGTACCGGCACTGACATCGCGTGGGGAAATGATAACAATACATTCTTCTATGTACACAACAATCCTAAAACGCTGCTGTCAGAAAAGATCAAACGCCATAGTATCGGCACAGCTGCATCAAAAGACGTCGTTGTTTATGAAGAAAAAGATCCTTCAAATTATATCGGCGTATCCAAAACAAGATCTCGTAAGTTTATTGTGATCTCATCGGAAGCAACGCTTTCATCTGAAGTGCGTATACTTGATGCAGATACACCATTGCAGGAATTTCAGGTGTTCCAGCCAAGGATGAAAGAAGTGCTGTATGATATTGATCACTGGAATGACAAATTTCTGATCGTGACCAATCTTGATGCAAAGAACTATAAGCTGATGGAAACGCCGGTGAAAAACACTTCAAAAGATCACTGGAAAGATGTGATCGCACATCGCGAGGATGTTTTGCTGGAAGATATCTCCGCATTTAAAGATTACTGGTTGATTGAAGAAAGGAAAGAGGGTTTGGTGAGGCTGCGGATCCGGGAGCTGTCCACCGGAAACGAACATTATATAGATTTCGGAGAGCCGGCTTATTCAGCAGAAGCTTCATTCAACCCGGAATTTAATACGGGTGTGATCAGGTTCGACTATGAGTCAATGACTACACCGCATTCAGTGTTCAGCTATGATATGCATGGCAGGGAAAAAAAACTCTTGAAAGAAACTGCAGTGCTTGGTGGTTACAAGAAAGAGGATTACGTATCGGAACGGATCTATGCTACCGGTAGCGGTGGCGTAAAAATCCCGGTGTCTATTGTATACAAAAAAGGAACCCTGAAAGATGGCTCAGCGCCATTGCTGCTGTATGCTTACGGTTCATACGGATATAGCCTTGATGCGGATTTTGGAAGCGAACGGATCAGTTTGCTTGACCGTGGTTTCATTTATGCCATGGCGCACATCCGCGGCGGTGAAGAAATGGGCCGCCACTGGTATGACGATGGAAAGATGATGAACAAGAAAAATACGTTCACTGATTTTATTGACTGTGGTAAATATCTGATCGATCAGCAGTATACATCGGCAGGACATCTTTATGCAATGGGCGGCAGTGCCGGCGGTCTGCTCATGGGTGCTGTGGCCAATATGGCACCGCAACTTTGGAACGGGATCATCGCAGAAGTGCCGTTTGTAGATGTTGTAACAACGATGTCTGATCCAACGATCCCACTTACCACAAACGAATATGATGAATGGGGAAATCCTGACAATAAAGAAGCGTATTTCTATATGAAATCGTACTCGCCTTATGATAACGTGGAGAAAAAAGATTACCCCAATATGCTTGTGATGACCGGCCTGCATGATTCACAGGTACAATATTTTGAACCTGCTAAATGGGTTGCCAGGTTGAGAGCGATGAAGACAGACAAGCATGTCCTTTTATTAAAGACCGATATGGAAGCCGGGCATGGCGGTGCTTCGGGAAGGTTTGATTATTTAAAAGAAGTGGCGCTGCAATTTGCATTCCTGATCAGATTAGAGTGAAAAAAAATAGCCGCATTCATATCTATTGATTAGCGTTATTGATATCGGAGAGTTCTTCTGCCGAAAAACCGGCTGCTGCAAGAACTGATATAATGAAAGCTGTTTTGCTTTTCCAGTATTGCTCCATGGAAACCTTGGGATCGCTGGTAATGCTTCGTTTTAGTTGTGCATATTGTGCAGCCAGGTCAGGGCTGTTACGCAGCATATCCCGGAATGCGAGGTGATTCCTGAGGGCCAGGCTATCTGCGAAACAAACGTAAAGGTGATGATCTTGCCAGGTGGTTTTTGCTCGCGTCAGCGGTGTTTTCGCGGAGGTTTGGCGGAAAGCGAAACGGCCTGGAATGCCTTGTTCACCTTTGGACTCGTAACCGATTTTTTCGAGGGTTTGGGTAATAGGGTCGAGCTGGGTTGGCTCTGCGATAACGATGTCGATATCGAGAATTGGTTTTGCAAGCATACCGTTAATGGACGTGCTGCCAACATGCTGGATATCGACTGGCGGATCCAAAAAGGCGAGTTCTGTTCGAAAAATAATTGCAAGTTTTTCAAATGCTGCTTTCCACGCGGGATTATAAGGCTCAAGGAATTTCATTGCATGGATGAATCGTTAAGTTGCTAGTTAAGAAGTAAAAATATACCGTACGAGGCAATTTCCCATATTCCGTTTTTCCTATAATTTACATTATGTTAAATTGGTTAAGCGGAGATTCTCCCACTGTTTACGCCTCATGGTACGGCTGACTTCACTGTCACCCATTGCTTGATACGATCCTATTTCCAATCGCCGTTACTTTTTCCCATAAGACCAGCCAAAAGAAAAGCCGGAAAGTTTTGCAACTCCCCGGCTTAGTCCAATATGATGAGATCCTGGATTAACGGATTGTACCATACAGGTCATTCCATTTTTTCTCCTGCTCAGTATACTTAGCAATCTCTGCAGGTTTCCCTTTTGCCTTGTCCTTTTTGTACGTGTAGATATCACCAAGATATCCGGCCACGTTTTTGTACTGCTGTTTTTCAGGACCAGAAAGGTTTGTTTTCTTACCAAACAACTCGCCAGCTTTTTCATAATAAATGCGTGCTGACTCGTAGGTTTCGTCCAGTTCTTTTTCCAGTGCGTCTTTTTTAGCAACGTTTTCTTTTGAAGGCTGTGTCCCTGGTTTTGTTGCTTTTTTAATCTCGGCATTCAAAGCATCTTTTTTATCGTTCAGGCCGGCAGCCTTATTGATAAAGTATTCTCCGAGGTAAAGATTTGGCAATACTTCGTTTGCGTCAAGCTCAGAAGCTTTTTTGAACGTGCTGATCATTTTCGTTTCCAGTTCAGCGGCATTGGATGGTTTTACGGCGCCTTCTTTGTCAGAATAAAGCGTATCGTAGATCAACTGACCAAGCAGCAGACTGGACTTGAAGTTATTCGGATCATTAACCAGCACTTGCTCGAGACCTTTGATCTTTGCGTCGAGTGATTCCTCAAGACCTACTGCAAAATCAGTTTTATCATATTTGAAGAATTCGCTCTGCGGATACAGCTGGCCACCGAGTGCCCTGTATTTGTCAAAAGCAGCCATATCTTTTTTCGTAAAGCTGTAGCGAACGAGGAATTTGTAAATATCCTCGAACCCCTGACCCTGGATCTTTGCGTCAGCAAGACGCGCATAGTATTTAGCAGACACGTCTGTTTTGCCGTCATTTTCTGCCATGATGCCTGCGAGGATGAGTGCGTTAGTATCAAGTGGTGCGCCGAACAATTTTTTCTCGATCATGTAGTCTGACAATGCAACTACTTTCTCAAATTTAGGTAATCCATCACCCCATTTTTTCTCCTGGTAATCTTTGTAGCCAGAGTTGAAATAAGTGGTGTGCAAATAAGATGGGCCGTTTTTGTAAGGGATATCTTCCAACAGTTTGCCATCCGGCTGCATTTCTTTGTATTTGTTGAACGCATCAAAAGCTTCCTGGCGGAACTGATCGCCCTGAGCTGCGTATTTAGGATCATCAGCCAACGCCGCGTATACAGTTGCTTTCAGGATATACGCCTCGGGTTTAGATTTGAACTTGTCATTGTTCATTCCTTTATCAACATCCTTTTTCGCTTCTTCGAATCTGCTAACCAGGATGTTTGTCTTGATGCCGTCGTAGCTTTGCGCCTTCCCAGCGATTGCAAACGCCATCATAGTGGTTAAGAAAAACGTGGTCTTTTTCATTATTTTATTTGAATTATGAAATAATTAAATGGGTTCTTCATTGTTTTCACCTTCTACAGATGGTTCATCGGGCGTTTCAGTTGCGTCGCTACCTGTTGCTTCAGTTTCAGCAGGCTCAGCTCCTTCTGTTGCGGCTGGAATGGCTCCTTCTGCAATTTCTTCTGTTACCGCTATTACTTCCGGCTCTTCATCCAGTTTGGTGATCGCTGCGATTTCATCTCCTTCATCCAGCCTGATCAATTTTACACCCTGAGTGGCGCGTCCCTGTTCGCTGACGTTGGCCACTTTCATCCGAATAGTGACACCGCTTTTGCAGGTGATCATCAGATCTTCGTTAGGCGTTACATCCAGGATACCCACCAGACCCCCGGTTTTTTCTGTAACGTTGATGGTTTTTACACCTTTTCCACCCCTGTTGGTGAAGCGGTATTCATCCACCGGTGTACGTTTACCGAAACCTTTATCGCTTACGACCAATACAGTTTTTGCTGCATCGGTGTCTGGGTTTACACAAATCATACCAACAACTTCATCATTATCATCATCGACCTCAATGCCTGCTACGCCAATTGCGCCGCGACCGGTTGCGCGTACTTTTTCTTCGGAGAACCTGATCGCCCGACCGCTTTTCACGGCCATCATGATCTCTGAATGACCATCAGTCATTTTTGCTTCCAGCAGCTCATCACCTTCTATTACGGTGATCGCATTCACACCATTCTGGCGTGGTCGGCTGAATTCCTCCAGTTGCGTTTTCTTGATAATGCCTTTCTTGGTACAGAGAACGATATTGTGTGAGTTCACAAACTCTTCATCTTTGAGATCTTTCACGTCAATGATCGCGCGGACTTTATCATCCGGAGTCAGTTGGATAAGGTTTTGGATCGCTCTTCCTTTACTTGTTTTTTCACCTTCGGGGATCTCGTACACATTCAGCCAGAAGCAACGGCCTTTTTCAGTAAAGAACAAAAGCGTATGGTGGGTGGAAGCTACGAAAAGATGTTCAATATAATCTTCCTCCCTCGTTTTTCCGCCGAGAACGCCTCTTCCGCCACGGCGTTGTGCGCGGTACTCGTCAGCCGGAGTGCGTTTGATATATCCAAGATGAGAAATCGTGATCACCACGGCTTCTTCCTTGATCAGGTCTTTGATACGGACCTCATTATCGAGGTACGTGATCTCTGACTTTCTTTCGTCGCCATATTTTTCTTTGATTTCAAGCAATTCCGTTTTGATGACACCATAGCGAAGTCCTTCATTTGCCAGCAATTCACGCAGCTCTCCGATCAGCTTCATCAGTTCATCGTATTCCTCTTTGATCTTGTCGCGCTCCATACCTGTCAGACGTTGCAGGCGCAATTCAAGAATGGCCTTTGCCTGGATTTCGTCAAGCCCCCAGCCTGCATTAATGAGGTTATTCTTTGCTTCTTCCGGAGTTGCTGAACTGCGGATCATCGCGATCACTTCATCCAGGTGATCCAGTGCGATAAGATACCCCTGGAGGATATGGGCCCTTTTTTCGGCTTCTCTGAGTTCGAACTGGGTTCTTCGGATCACCACTTCATGGCGGAATTCGACGAACTCTACGATCAGGTCGCGAAGGTTAAGGGTTTTAGGTCTGCCTCTTACGATCGCAACGTTGTTGATCCCGTAAGATGTTTGCAGTTCGGTCAGTTTATAAAGCTGGTTAACGATCACGTTGGCTACCCCATCTCTTTTCAGATCGATAACGATACGTGTGCCTTCCTTGCTGTTGGATTCATTGTTAACGTGCGCGATGCCGTCGATCAGTTTTTCATTCACCAGTTCACCTATCCGGTTGGTCAGTGAATCCCTGTTGACCTGGTAAGGAACTTCAGTGATGATGATCTGTTCACGCCCGCTTGGTTTGGTTTCGATGGTAAGACGACCTCTCAGTACAACTTTACCGCGGCCGTAGTGCATGGCGGACTTCACCCCTTCCATACCGTAAATGATCCCTGCAGTCGGGAAGTCGGGCGCTTTCACATGCACCATCAGTTCGTCGATGGTTACTTCGCGGTTATCGATATAAGCAATACAACCATCGATCACTTCGGTCAGGTTGTGAGGCATCATATTCGTGGCCATACCTACGGCGATACCACTACTGCCGTTGACAAGTAACTGGGGAATTCTTGTAGGAAGGATCGATGGTTCTTTTTCAGAATCATCGAAGTTAAGCTGGAAGTCTACGGTGTCTTTTTCGATATCATCGAGCATGTGTTCGCCGAGTTTATCGAGCCTGACTTCCGTATACCTCATTGCCGCCGGGTCATCACCATCCTGGTTACCGAAGTTACCCTGACCATCTACCAGTGTGTAGCGCATATTCCATTCCTGCGCAAGCCTTGCCATGGCAAAATAAACGGATGAGTCACCATGCGGGTGATACTTACCAAGCACCTCACCTACCACACGCGCTGATTTTTTGTAAGGTTTGTTATGGTTCAATCCCAGTTCATTCATCGCAAAAAGAATGCGTCTGTGTACCGGTTTAAAACCATCTCTTACATCCGGCAGGGCCCGGCCAACGATTACTGACATAGAGTAATCGATATATGCCGTTTTCATCTGCTCCTCGATATTTACCGGTATAATCCGGTTAATATCATTCGTTTCCTGGGGTTCAAAATTCTCTTCCATAATAATTCGGGATCTTTGTGTGTTTACCCCTCAAAATCAGCGGTTTTAAGGGCCTGCAAATCTACCTTTTTTGGCACTCAAAACCTGACCGCCAAACTGAATTTTCCCCCTATTTTTCCACCTCTGTGGATTATTGTGCATCCTTGCCCCCCGTGCGTTTTATAACATCTTCTTTGCACTTGACGGCATGGGTTTTACGTTCAGTGTGGTATTGCTTCTACGAAAAGTTAAAAGCATATAGCCTTGTGAATAAAGCGCGATTTTTGTATTCCGTTTATGTCCAGGGTTTGTAAATGTGCAGGCCCAGGGCCATTAACCAGCAAATGTGAAATGATATGGCAAACTATCTTCTCCTGCGTGATAACAAAGAAACGGGGCCTTTCTCCCTGGAAGAGCTTATAAAGTTCGGTTTGAAACCTTATGACCTTGTTTGGGTTTCAGGGAAAAGTGCTGCATGGCGTTATCCCAGTGAGCTGGCTGAGCTGAAACCGTATGCGCCTACCGTAGAAGAGCAGCCGTTTGACAGATTTTATAAAAAGTCAAGTCAGGAAGATGCCGATCAACCTGCCTTGAAAGCAGCACAGGCATCATCATCCATCAATGAGCAGTATGAGGCCTATGCTCCGAAAGTTGAGGTGGCGCCGGTGAAAACTGTTGCCCGTAAATCGGTTTTTGTGACGATGCCGGGACAAGTAAGCGCCGGTGTTCAAAAGTCTACAATAAATCCAGTCCCTACACCCAAACCCGCCCCGGCTGCTATTCCTGACTATACGCTCCCGGATGTGGAAGAAACGATCACCGTGTCTGAAAAACAGGTGGCTAAGGTAAAATATTCGCAGCCATTGGATGAGATCAAGGAGATGTATGTAAAAACGTTGAAGGACCGGAAAGACAGGATCGCACGGACCGGTTTCCTGAAGGTGAGTTTGAAAAGAGCTGCAGTCGTGCTTGGACTCATCAGTGTTGGCGTGCTGGCAGGTTTTCTCTTGAAATCCAGGCCGGCAGAGAATGGTGATCTCGCCCAGCAAATACCTACTGCAAGCAACACGCTTGCCGTGAACAATGATATACAGAACGAGTCTACACCAACTGAGCAGGCTGATCCTGGTGCGGAGGCCATTCCTCCCGATAACCATTCAGAAGCCGTTCTTCCGCCGGAAGGTCGGACTGAAGCGCAAAAATCAATTGTTGAAAAACGAGGCTCAAGTGTGTCCGGCGAAGCGCCGGATGTTCCGGTAGTACCGTTAAAAGATGATAATGCCGGCAACGGGGAAAGCAAAAAAGCGCTGGCCGTGATGTCTTCTGCTGGCGATGCGAAAAAATCAGCGCAGCAACAGCATGAGTATGTTCCCTCAGAAGTAAATGCTTCAACCGGTGAACGGAATCGTTCTGCCAGGAATACGCTGAACGAAATGACAGTAAAATCAGCAACAGAGCGTGCAGATAACCCTGCGCCTGCGCCAGTTCCCTCATCTGGGACGGATAATGCATTGGGGGGATTGGGATCCCAGGTTTCTGTTGTAAGTAATGATTACAAGCGGGTGGCTCTTGGTGGCATCCGTAATCTTGAGTTGACGGTGACTAATCGCTCTAAATATGCGCTTGATGAAGTAGCGGTGGAACTGCAGTATTTTAAGCCGAATGACCAGGTGGTAAAAACACAGGTTGTGCAGTTTAAATCCGTCGGGGCAAATGAATCGGAAACACTCCGGATACCGGATACGAATCGTGGTGTAAAAGTCCAGTTCAAGATCGTAAGAATTGGAAGCAGCCAGCTTGCAGACCGTTAACATACGGATCGCACGATTTATGGAGCTATCCTCATCACTTGCTTTTCCATTATATTTCACGCCAGCACGCCAGGTTTACAACAATCAATAACTATAGAAGCGCCTCTTGTATGATAATACAGGAGGCGTTTGTCTGTTTATTAAAAAGATAAAGTCAGCAGGCTTCCTACAACGCAAAAAGACCCTTCCAAACATAATGGAAGGGTCTTTTGCTGAATAATTTTAACTGATTATTTACCGAACGCCCAGAAGATACCAGCCTGGATAACGCTGTTCTTGAAATCAGGATCGATGTTACCAACACCGCTGAAATCGCCAACTTTAGACAAACCGGCCAGGTAACGGGCACCGATACCAAAACCTCCTGCACTCTGGAAACCAAGACCGGCGCCAAGGGAAAGGTCAAGATTTTTAGCGAAGTCATTGATCGTTGAATTGCCTACATCTTCGCTGATCTTAAATCCAAACTGGGGACCAGCTTCCAGGTAAAAGCCGCTGCTTGTTTTAAATTTCGCCATGATCGGCACGGTGATATACGTCAATTTGAAATCATAGCTTCCACCGGAGATATCCTCTGCTTTAGCTCCCTGAGTGGAGACCAGTGCTTCAGGCTGGATCGAGAATCCACCGAAAGCAATATTCAGGAAACCACCTGCGTGAAATCCAACGAGCGATTTCTTATCTACGTTTTGAAAATTGCCGCCAGTAAAGTTCGAAACGTTTACACCTGCTTTCAAACCGCCTGAAAGATTCTGACCGAAACTGGTAACACCCGCAAGCAAGAAGACCGCTACAAATACTTTTTTCATAAAAATTAGTTTGTTAATGAATAGCGCGGTTCAAATAGAATGCCAAGGAGAAATTATCAGTCAATCGCGAGGTATTGCATGGATAAAAAAGTAAAAAATCAACAGGAAAAATGTTCCGCGAAATTGCTGACCTGATAGGAATGGTATATTTACTTCTCTATTAATTTTAGTTTCATCCCCGATATTTGTCACATGAAAAGTATTCTCTTATTCGGCGCAGGCAAATCTGCAACTGTATTGATCCATTATCTGCTGGAACATGCACCCAGTGAGGACTGGCGGGTTATCGTAGCGGATGCGAATCTCGCACTGGCTAGGGAAAAGGTAAATAACTCTCCTCATGGGGAAGCAGTTTCATTTGATATACGTGATGAAAAGATACGGGCTGAATATATTGTCCAGTCAGACCTTGTCATATCGATGCTGCCTCCTGTATTGCATAATAGTGTAGCGAAAGATTGTCTTCGTTTCGGCAAGCATTTGCTTACGGCGTCTTATGTGGATGAAGAAATGAGAAGTATGGAGCGGGAGATAAAAGAAAAGGGAATTCTTTTTCTGTGTGAGATAGGGCTTGATCCGGGGATCGATCATATGAGTGCGATGAAGATCATTGACGGGATCAGAAGCAAAGGGGGAAAAATAGCCTCATTCCGTTCGCATTGCGGAGGATTAGTCGCACCAGAAAGTGATGACAATCCGTGGCATTATAAGATCAGTTGGAATCCGCGTAACATTATCCTGGCCGGCAAGGCTGGTGCACATTATCGTGAAGACGGGAAGGAGATCCGGTTGAAATATGAAGAGTTGTTTTCCGCAGACAGAATTGTAACTGTTCCTCAACAGGGAGAGTTCAGTTGGTATCCCAACCGCGATTCACTAAGTTATGCGCCTTTGTATGGGCTGGAAGATACTGCCACCTTTGTGCGTACGACGTTACGGCATCCTGCATTCATGCTTGGATGGAAAAATATTATCGATCTGAAGTTGACGGATGAAACGCCCGCTTATGACAGCGATGGCCGCTCATTGCAGGAGGTATTCCGGGAGCATCTTGACAAACATGGATTCAATGAATGGCTTGAAAAATTGACAGCAGGTTTTTCTCGGACGAATAACCTGCTTGAGAATCTATTAAAGTTTATGGAAGTGGAAACGCGCGTAACTGAGAAAGGAAATGAAGTTCCCGCATCCTTTCTGACGGCGGATGCTGCGGGCCGGTTGCAGGAGATTAAGGTCGGGCAGGTGAAAGCAGAAGCTGCATCGCTGGTGAGCACTCAGATTCATGAGGCGAACACTGTGCTTAAGCAACTGTTTTATCTTGGCCTTGAAGATAAAGTGACACTTGTTGACAAAGGTTTTTGCAGCCCGGCTGATCTGCTGCAGGTGGCAGTTGAAAAACGACTGGGGCTTCTTCCAAATGATAAGGACATGATCGTAATGTTGCACGAGTTCGGTTATGAATGGGAAGGTCAGCATTATTTGCTGAAGAGTTCGCTGGTAGTGAAAGGTGAAGACAGTTTGCGTACTGCGATGGCGAAAACGGTGGGTTTACCATTGGGGATTGCGGCAAAGCTTATCTTAAGAGGCGAAATATCTTTGACGGGATTACAAATTCCGACAAGCAGTGCGATCTATGAGAAGGTATTGCTGGAGTTGGAGGCGTATGGGATTCGATTTGAAGAGCAGCATGAATGAAGTGGTTTTCGGGTTGATATGGGTGGATATTTTGAGATGGAGGGCGTTGGATTTGGGGAATGAGCTTCGCTGGCGAAATGCGGAATTTTTTTGGGCC